>NZ_BAAARJ010000008.1:0-333648 GCF_039532135.1 Streptomyces axinellae | reverse complement strand
TCATCGGCGTCGTCCTCGCCCAGCTGACCACCACCACAGGCGGCCACACCTTCACCTCCGAAAACGGCTTCCGCACCGGACTGCTCATCGGCTGCGGCGTCGCCCTGGTCGCCGCCGCCATCGCGACGGCGATTCCGGCCGCGCGCGCCAACGCGCCGGAGACCGCACCCGAGCCCGAGCCCTCACCCGAACCAGCGCCCAGAGACGCCGGGACGGCCCCCGCCGCCGGTGCGGGCACCGAACAGGCCGCCGTCAGGCCCTGATCCGGCCCCGTCACCACCCCGCGCGCGGACCGCGGCCTGCCTGCTCCCCCGCGCCCGCGTCACGCGCGGCCTTCCACGAAAGCCACTCGCAGACCCTCCCCGAACACGCGCCCGTCCGGGAACCACGCGCCGCCGCGCGGACGCCGCGCGCCCCCCAACGGCGGCACCGCCCACAGAGAGGAGAAGGACCCCGCATGTCTTTCCCCCACACCTCGTCCGAACGCACCCCCGGTCATCCGACGGAGCCCGGATTCGACCCGGATGCCCTGCGGTCCCGCTACCGGGCCGAGCGTGACCGCCGTGTCCGGCCGGAAGGCAGCAAGCAATACCTCCCGGTCAGCGGCCGGTTCGGGTACTACGACGAGGACCCCTACACCGAGGGTGACCTCGTGCGCGAGCCGCTGCACGACCGGGGCGAAGTGGCCATCATCGGGGGCGGGTTCGGCGGCCTGCTCGCGGGAGCCCGGCTGCGCCAGGCGGGCGTGGAGTCGATCCGGGTGATCGAGAAGGGCGGGGACTTCGGCGGCACCTGGTACTGGAACCGGTATCCAGGAATCCACTGCGACATCGAGTCCTACATCTACCTGCCCCTGTTGGAAGAGGTCGGCTACGTTCCCAAGTGGAAGTACGCGCCGGGGGAGGAGATCCGGCAGCACGCGCGGGCGATCGGACGGACCTTCGACCTGTACCGCGAGGCATGCTTCCAGACTCAGGTGACCGAACTGGAGTGGGACGAGTCCGCCGGCGAATGGCTGGTGGGAACCGACCGGAACGACCGGATCCGGGCGCGGTACGTGGTGACGGCCAGCGGCACGCTGAGCGAGGCCAAGCTCCCCGGCATCCCGGGGATCGAGACCTTCCGGGGCCACACCTTCCACACGAGCCGCTGGGACTACGCCTACACCGGCGGGGACGCCAAGGGAAACCTGCACAAGCTCGCCGACAAGCGCGTCGCCCTGATCGGCACCGGCGCGACGGCCATCCAGTGCGTCCCGCACCTGGGCGCCGACGCGGCCCAGCTGTACGTGTTCCAGCGCACCCCGTCCTCGGTCGATGTACGCGGCAATCGTCCCACCGACCCCGCCTGGGCCGCCTCCCTGACTCCCGGCTGGCAGCAGCGCCGCCGGGACAACTTCCTCACCCTCGTCACCGGCGGACACGTCGAGGAGGACCTGATCAACGACGGCTGGACCGGCAGCGCACGCCTGCACCAGAAGCTGATCCCCACCGACGGTTACCGGGACGTGCCGGCCGAGGAGCGGGAACGTGCTTATGAGATAGCCGATTTCCAGAAGATGAACGAGATCCGCGCACGGGTCGATGCCATCGTCGCGGACCCGGAGACGGCCGAGAAACTGAAGCCCTGGTACCGCTACATGTGCAAGCGGCCCACCTTCAGCGACAGCTACCTGGAGACCTTCAACCGCCCCAACGTCACCCTGGTCGACACGGCCGACAGCCACGGAGTGGAGCGGATCACCGAGCATGGCGTCGTGGTGGGCGACACGGAGTACGAGGTGGACTGCGTCATCTTCGGCACCGGGTTCGAGGTCGGCCGCTCGGGGGTCACCTCCGGACGGCTGCCGGTGCGCGGCGCGGGAGGCGTCACCTTGACCGAAGCCTGGCGGGAGGGGCCCCGGACGCTCCACGGCTTCTACAGCAGCGGGTTCCCGAACCTCTTCCAGCTCGGGCCGCTCCAGAACGCCAGCTCCGTCAATTTCGTCCACATCCTCGATGAGCAGGCGACCCACGTGGCCGAGGTCGTCGCCGAAGCGCGCCGAGTACGGGCCCAGCGGGTGGAGCCCGATGCGAAGGCCGAGGCGGCCTGGGTCGCGACGATCCGGGAAAAGGCCGACGACCTCTACAAGTTCCACGCCGAGTGCACTCCCGGCTACTACAACAACGAGGGCATGCCCAGGCAGCGCAGTGAGTCCTTCGGTGACGGCCCGCGCGCCTTCCACGCGCTTCTCCGGGACTGGCGCGCGAACGGCGGCATGCGCGAAGTCCTCGTCGGCGCCGAAGCGGACACCGGAGCAGGGGCTGGGGCAGGGACCGGCGCCGGAGCAGAGGCGGGGGCAGGGGCCGGGGCCGGGAGGGAGAAGTGACGAGGACACGGCCTTCCAGCCGCTACGGCGACACCTCTCCCGGGCCCACCGCCGGCCCCCGCTGGGACATCCGGCGGCTCAACGCGCCCAATCCGCTGTGGGGTTCGAACGGTGTCGCCTTCGGACCGGACGGGCGGCTGTATGTCGCACAGTTCCTGGCCGGGCAGATCAGCGCGGTGAATCCGGTCGGCGGGGACGTCGAGGCGGTGGTACCGATGGGCGGTCCGGTCCAGTCGCCGGACGATCTCGCCTTCGGGGCCGACGGCTCGATGTACATCGCCGACCTGGTTCCCGGAAAGGTGTGGCGCCGCAGCCCGCAGGGCGAATACAGCCTGGTCTCCGACCAGGTGAAATTGCCCAATGGCATCACCTGCGTCGGTGACCGGCTCTTCGTCAACGAGATGAGGATGAACGGACGGCTGATGGAGCTGTTCCCCTGCGGAGGCGAGCCCCGGGTGCTCGCCGAGGGGCTGGCCCTCGGCAACGCCATGCAGCGCGGCCCCGACGGTCACCTCTACTACCCGCACATGATGACCGGGCAGGTGTGGCGCGTATCGCCGGACGGCGGAGCACCCGAACTCGTCGCCGAGGACGTGCACGAACCGGTCGCGGTCCGCTTCGACCTGGGCGGCGTCATGCTCGTCCTCTCCCGGGGCCACGCCGGCCTGGTCACCCGTATCGACCTGCACGCCACCGGCTCCCGTTCGCTGGTCACCAGCGGCCTCCCCGGGCTGGACAACGCGGCGTTCGACACCGAGAACAGGATGTTCGTCTCCAGCTACGCCGACGGCGGCATCACCGAACTGCACCCCGACGGCCGGACCAGGGACCTGGTGCCGCGTGGCCTCGACGGCCCGTACGGAGTGACCATCGACCTGGCGGGCAGGGTGTACGCCGCCGACCACTACCGCCTGGCGGGCCCGAAGAGCCAGGCGGAGGACGGACAGGAGCGGCCCGAACCGCACCGCCCGGGCGCTCCGGACCCGGCCGCCGCACCGGCCCCGCACCACGCACCGGTCCCGACCGACGCACCGGTCCCGACCGACGTACCGGCCTCGACCGGCACACCGGTCGGGGTGACCACCTACGAGCTGCGGCCCTTCGCACACGGCATCATCGCCGAGGGCGGGTTCCTGCACCTCACCTCCCAGTACGGCGAGGTGCGCACCTACGACCCCGAGCACGGCACGCACCGCGTCCGGGCGAGCGGCCTGAATCGGCCCACGGGCATCTCCGCGCTGCCGGGAGGCGAACTCGTCATCGCCGAGACGGGCGCGGGACGTGTGCTGTCCCTCGACCGGAACGACGCCGTCACCGTGCTGGCGGAGGGGCTCGCCCACCCGGTCGATGTGGCCCACGACGCGGCGGGACACTGCTACGTGAGCGATGACCACGCCGGCACGGTGCTCCGGATCGAGGACGGACACGCCGTTCCGGTCGCGGACGGACTCGCCGCACCACAGGGGCTCACCGTGCTCGGCGAGGAACTGTTCACCGTCGAGACCGGTACGCGGGAACTGCGGGCGATCTCACTCGCCACCGGGGAGAGCCGCATCGAGGCGAGGGACCTGGCGGTCGGACTGCCAAAGAGCGCGGCCCCCCTCGCGCGGCCCGCGCTGTTCGCCCACGGAATGCCGGGCGTACCCGACCCGTTCGCGGGCCTCACCGCCGCTCCCGACGGAACGCTGCTGCTCTCGGCCAACGGGGAGGGGACCGTACTGCGCCTCACGCCCCGGGCCCCGGACGCCGGGCACCACACGAACGCCGAATACGCTTCGCCGGAAGGAACTCCATGACAAACACTCCTACGGGATTGGCCGGACGGGTTGTCGTCGTAACGGGAGGCGCGTCCGGCATCGGCCGGGCCGCGGCCTTGAGGTTCGCGGCGGAGCGCGCGAAGGTGCTGGTCGCCGACTTGAACCGGGAAGGAGCCGGCGAAGTCGTCCGCGAGATCGAGGCGGCCGACGGCACTGCCGTCGCCGTGGCCGGTGACCTGAGCGAACAGTCGGTGGTGGACACGGTGGTCGAGCGGGCGGTCACCGATCTCGGCGGACTGGACGTGCTGGTGAACAACGCCGGCATCATGGACCGCATGTCGGCGCTCGGCGAGACTGACGACGCGGAGTGGGAGCGCGTCCTGCGGGTCAACCTCACCGCGCCGTTCCTGCTGACTCGTGCGGCGCTGCCGCACATGCTCGACGCCGGGCGCGGCTCGATCGTTTTCTCCGCTTCGGAGGCGAGCCTGCGCGGCGGTGTGGCCGGTGCCGCCTACACCGCCTCCAAGCACGCGGTGGCCGGTCTGGTGAAGAGCCTCGCCGTCACCTACCGGGAGCACGGAATCCGGACCAACGCCATCGCCCCTGGGCCCACCGCGACCAGCATCCGTGTGGACGCCTCCCCGGACGCACGGGGGCCCGCCCTGATCGGCCGCCTCATTGGCGCGACGATCGGCCGCATGGGTTCCGCGGAGGAACAGGCAGCCGCCATCGTCTTCCTGGCATCCGACGATGCCGCCTTCATCAACGGCGCCATCCTTCCCGTGGATGACGCCTGGGCCGCTGTCTGAGCCCCCGCTCTCCGCGGAGTCCACCGCATCCCGTATGACTGCCGCCTGTGTCCCCGGACAGCACACCGGGGACACACGGCCGTCGCGCGAATCGGATGCGGTGTCCGGCACGGCACACGCCCGGCTCGGCACACGCTTTGCCCGGCTCGGCACACGCTTTGCCCGGCTCGGCACACGACTCACGATCAGGCGAAGGCCGTCGCCGTCTCGTGGGCCGGGCCGGCGAAGCCGTCTCTCATGGAGCCGGGCAAACCCTGTGGGCGGTCAGGCGGGGCTCCCCAGCGGCGCCCGGCCCTTCTCATAGACGGTCAGTCCGCGCGACAGCCCCAAGGGCACCAGCACCAACTCGACCAGCACCGCCTTCCACGCGTAGCAGAGGTTGACGATCTTGGTCGGGTAGACGCAGGGAAGGTCGGCCAGCACCTTTCCGAGACGGAGCCCTCGCCGTCGCGCGGCATACACCAGCGGTGGAACCGTGAGGACCAGTTCGGCGCCCACCCACCAGGCCAGCGTCGGTACCACCGGTCGCCCCAGGCCCACGATCAGCACCAGGGGGGTGCTCCACCACAGTGGCGCCGTGAGGATCTCCATCAAGGCCAGCAGCACCCATACCGCCAGCATCGGTTTGCGCCGGATCAGCCCTCCCGCATGGATGCGCACGTTCTGACAGAAGCCGGCCATCCAGCGCCACACCTGTTTGCGCAGATACAGCAGCGATTCAGGGTCGGCTGCCCAGGCGACCGCGTCGCTGACATACCGGGCCCGCCGCCCGGAGATCTGTTGGCTCCACGTGTAGTCCATATCTTCCACAATGGTCGCTTCCGGGAATCCTCCCGCGGCCACCAGCTCCGCACGACGGAAGCCGGAACAGCACCCCGAGCAGACCATCGGGCTGTTCACCCGCTCTTGAATGGGGCGATTCCAATGGAAGCCGAACAGGTACTCCACTGACCGGCCCCGCTCCCACACCGTCCTGGCGAAGCGGGTTTGCACATTTCCGGCAGCGATCACGACGGACGGGTCATCGAAGGCAGGCAGCAACTGCTCGATGTAATCGGGCGCCAGAACCGTGTCAGCATCGACCGCCAGCACCAGATCGCCCCGGCAGTGCGGAAGGGCGTAGTTCTGAGCTTTCGCCTTGCTGCCGAGGTTGGCCGGGGGCCGCAGCACCTCGGCGCCATGGGCGCGCGCCACCTTGCCCGTACCGTCCTGCGAGGCGTCGTCCACCACGATCACCTGGTCCGGGGGCACCGTCTGGGCCCGGACCGACTCAAGAGTGGCGGGCAGGCCCGCCTCCTCGTTGTGGGCGGGGACGATCACGGTTACACGACTGGGCATGCCGGCTCACTCCCCCGCTGCTCCTGCCGCCGTCCGCTCCGGCAGCCACTGCGGCCCGCCGGACCGCTGCCGGCGCCGTCCCCCACTCCAGTCGCGGCTCCGGTTCCGCCGCTCTCGCTCCTGCTGGGCGTCCCGTTCCGAAAGCGCCCGCGGCACCTGGCGAAGACGCCGCTGACCAGGATCCCGAGACCCACGAGCCCGTACACGAGCATGCTGGGCCCGAAAAATGGCAGTCCCCCGTGCATTCGTCGCTCCTTCTCTCCGTACGCTGCGGCCCGGCCGACGCGGATCGGCGTCGGCCGGGCCCGGTAGAAGAGAAGCTAGCCGCGATCGTCACGACGCGTTTCGAGGGGCGTACTTTCTGTGGACTACCGGTTGGTTGTGCACAACTCCGTCACCCACACGAGGGCCCACGAGCGAGGGCAGCGCCCCTGAAGCACCCTGGCGGCAGCACCGGCGGTGCCCCTCCCCGGCCTCCGGGAACGCAACCAGATGCCTCGCCCCGGTCTCCGGCCCCCTCAGCTTCGCGCCCCGCCCCCTCACGAAACCGACGCCTCCTACCGGCGGCCTCCCGGCGCGGGTACCTTCGCGACCTCCGGCGAGGACGATTCCAGCGGCACGGACCAGGACCTCACGAGCCCCAGCTGCGCCGCCTGCCTCGGCAACACCGCATCCAGCATCCAGTCCGCCAGCACTCGGATCCGGTTCCCCGGCATCGAGGCCAGGTGATACCCGCGGGTCACAAGGTTGGCCAGGGGCCCGGACAGCGGCACGTGCAGCGGGTTGGCCGCACCCTGGATACCGCCCAGATCGACGGTAAACCCCAGGTCATGATGCTTGTAGGGACGCGGGCTGCCGTACCCGAAGGAGGCCGCGATGTTGCGGCCGGCGACCTTCCCCTGCCGCACGGCATGCTGTGCCGTCATCGGCGTGATCTCCCCCGGCTGCGTCAGATCTGGCACGGCAGCCGCGTCGCCGCAGGCCAGCACCTCCGGATGACCAGGCACCCGCAGATGCTCATCGACGACGAGACGCCCACGGTCCGTCTCCAGCCCGACGTCCTGCACCAACGGATCAGGTCGCACGCCCACGCACCAGATGAGCGAGCGGGTCGCGATGAACTCCCCGTTGTCCAGCAGCACTCCCTCGCTGGTCGCCTCCTTCACCGACATCTCCGTACGGACGTCGACGCCGCGCTTGGTCAGCACCCGGTGGGCGGTCTTGGCGAGACGCTCGTCCAGTTCCGGCAGGACGCGCGGCGCGATGTCCAGGAGCATCCAGCGTGGACGCCGGTCATCGCGCGGTCCGGACCGGTCCTCGGTACGGCCATGCTGCCGGGCCAGGGAGTCGGTGAACAACTTCCCGTGCGCCGCGACCTCCGTACCCGTGTAGCCGGCCCCTACGACCACGAAGGTGCGGCGCGCTTCGGCCTCCTCCGGGTCGTCGCTGGTGGCGGCCATCGCGATCTGCCGGCTGATGTGATCGCGCAGGTAGAGGGCCTCGGGCATGCCGCGGAAGCCGTGCGCGTGCTCGGCGACGCCGGGAATCGGCAGTAGTTTGTTCACGCTTCCCACGGTGAGCAGAAGCCGGTCGTATTCCAGCTCGCCCGCCCCGCCTTCAGGGTCCGTGTAGCGCAGTCGGCGCCCGTCGAAGTCGATGCCGTCCACCTCGCCGAGCACGAGCCGTACGCGGGGCAGCGTCCCGGCCAGCGATACGGATACCCGTCGCGGCTCCAGCACGCCGGAGGCGACCTCTGGCAGCAGGGGCAGGTACAGGAAGTAGTCGTTCGGATTCACCAGCACGATCTCCGCCGCACCACGGAGCGTGCGCGACAGGGTGCGGGCCGCCTGGTATCCGGCGAACCCTGCACCGACGATCACAATGCGGGACCGGCTCACAGCCGAGACCTCCTCCCGGGAGAGGGACGGAGGAGGCACCTCCGCCCGTGGGAACGCGAGACCGCCGGAGTTCCCGCACCCCCGGCCGCCAAACGCCTCCGCTCCCAGCTCACGGCCCCGAAGCCACCGACGAGCGCCCCTTCAGCCGCAGCTGACGAGGGGTGCGCGAGCACCCCCTGAAGTGCTGTATTGTTCTTTGTGCGCGAGCGGCAAGGGAAAAGCCCCGAGCCGAACGAGCACCGGGACGTGGCGCAGTTTGGTAGCGCACTTGACTGGGGGTCAAGGGGTCGTGGGTTCAAATCCCGCCGTCCCGACCGGTGAAGCATCAGGTGAAGGCGGGTCTTCCGACGCGGAGGAGCCGCCTTCACCTATGCGCGGACCCCGTTGGGGAGAATTCTGGGAAAAGCTCTTGGAATCCTCTCCCCTGATGCCTACCTGGTGTCTTCGGCCGGAGACCCTGTCGCAGTACCGACAGATGCGGTCGATCTTGTCCGCACTCTGGATCCATCTGAGGGGCTGCTCCTGCTCGTTCCAGGTTTTGATCCGGTCCTCAAGCGCGGTCTTCAGCTCATCGAATGAGCAGAACACGCCGCGTTTCGGGCGACGTGTTCCCAGTTCGGCGAACCACCGCTCGACCTGGCTGATCCAGGACGAGTAAGGCAGGGCGGCGGCATCCGTCAGGTGCTGGCGCCGCTTCCCCTCAGAATCCGCCCCCGACCAGCGGAAACCACGGAAGCCTTCCTCATCCGTCTCGCCCGCGCCCACCACATCAGACCAAGCCACCCGCACAAGATCTGCGCCTCTGACTCCTCGACAGGACACCTCCAGCTCGACCGACGGGCCATCCTCGCCGGGGCCACCACCCAGGTCCTTGAACGTACCCTCGCCAATACCCCCTCATTGCGACTGCACGTCGTGCCCTTCCCTCATCGCGTCGATGCCGAGAACGCCTGGAGGCAGAGGGATTTCGAGATCCAGCGTGATGCCCAAGGCGGGGACCGACGACACGGGTTCTGGTGCAACGCCATGAGGTCTCCCGACGCACCGTTCCGCAGAGCCCTGAACACGCCTCCGCCCCAGAGCAGCGGATTGCGCCCGCGACACATCCGCCCGTCCGTCCACATGGAGGCTCTCATCACCGCCTCTCTTGAGCAGAGACCAGAGACCAGAGCTCGGTGATCGCCTGATCGACGGGCACGACATCGTGGTCCACC
This sequence comes from Streptomyces axinellae, assembly GCF_039532135.1. Taxonomy (NCBI): domain Bacteria; kingdom Bacillati; phylum Actinomycetota; class Actinomycetes; order Kitasatosporales; family Streptomycetaceae; genus Streptomyces; species Streptomyces axinellae. Next base: position 324,264 of record NZ_BAAARJ010000008.1, on the reverse strand, counting down.
GCTGCACGCGCGCCTCCTTCGTCCGCAGGTGGGAGCTGGCGCGAGACCGAGAGCCTCCGACGCCCATCAAGAGCTTCGTCCGCAACCCGCTTGCGTGCCCGCCCTGGCCGCTTCCGGACCGGAGCAGCTGACGCGGCCGAGGGGGCACCTGACCGAGCCTCCCGCCTCCGTGGGAGGTTCGGGCCCAGGTGCTGCGTGGGCGGCGCCGCAAGTACGGCACGGCGGGCACGTTCTCGCCCAGCCCGGTGGGAATGGCGACCCGGCAGTTACACGGTTCGCCGTGTTGAAGCTGCGCCTCTGTCCCCCTACTTGTTTGCGGTCGTGTACCCCTACATGTTCGCGGGCGGCAGGTTGTCCTGTGCCGGGAGGGACTGCCCTGTCGGTGTTGCGAGGGTGAAGCCGATGGTGGTGCCGCCTCCGGGGCGGTGGTGGGCGTAGGTGGTGCCGCCGTGGCTGGTGGCGACCGCGTGGACGATGGCCAGGCCGAGGCCGGAGCCGGGGAGGCTGCGGGCGGTGTCGGCCCGGTAGAAGCGATCGAAGACGCGCGGCAGGTCGGCGTCGGCGATGCCGGGGCCTCGGTCTTGGACCTCCACGCGCGGTCCTGCGACGACGATCTCGATCGGCTCGGTGCCTTCGAAGTCGAACTTGGCGGCGTTCTCCAGCAGGTTGGAGATCGCCCGGTGCAAGGCGGCGGGGCGCGCCAGGACGGTGGTGTCATCGGCGTGGACGGTGATGTCGCGGCCGGTGCGGCGGCGGGCCAGGGCGGCGGCCTTCTCGACTGCCTCGGACAGGGAGACCTCGACCGGCTCTTCGGTGTCGTGCTGGCCGGCGGCGAGCGACACGAGCTCGTTGACCAGGTCGGTCAGCTCGCGGGTCTCGTTCTCCATGTCGGTGATCAGCTCGGCCCTCGCCTCTTCCGGCAGGTCGTCGATACGGCGCAGCAGGGCTGCGTTGGTGCGCAGAGAGGTCAGCGGGGTGCGCAGTTCGTGGCCCGCGTCCTGGACCAGGCGGCGCTGGAGTTCTTCGGAGTCGGCGAGGCGGCCGAGCATGTCGTCGAGGGCCCGGCCTAGTCGTCCGACCTCGTCCCGGCCGGCGACGGGGACTTCGAGGTCGAGCCGGCGGCTGGCGGCGACATCCTCGGCCACGCCGGTGAGGCGCACCAGTCGGCGGGTGATGCGGCGGGCGAGCCACCAGCCGACCAGTCCGGCGCCGGCGATGACGGCGCCGGTCAGCACGACGGTGCGCTGCTGCAGGTCGGCGAGAAGATCGTCGGTGTCACTGAACTGCTGCGCGATCTGCACCGCACCCCGGCCGCCGCCCAGGGAGACCGTCCCGATCCGGTAGCGGTCGCCGGCGACGGCGGTCTCGTAGTACTCCCGGTGACCCGCGCGGTCGTGCGCCGAAGCCCGTCGGTCCTCGTCGCGCACGGGCAGCTCGGGATTGCCTGCGTCCTCGATGTGTCCGGTGGGGCCCAGGATTTGGACGTTGGTGCGCATGCGGCGGGTCAGCTCGTCCCGCGGGCCGTCGTGGTCAGGGTCTGAGCTGTAGTAGTCGCGCGGGCCGAGGGGCTGTTGTTCGACCTGGCGTACGAGGTCGTCGACAACGCCGTCGAAGATGCGGTTCTGGTCGACGCGGACCAGGCGGGCGGCCGCGTCGTAACTGAGGAAGCCGACCAGGATCGTCACCAGAGCGGCGATGGCGGCGAAGGACAGCGCGAAGACGGTACGGAGACTGCGGCGCGACCGCAGCCGCGGCAGACGGGCCCTGGCTGTGGTCACGGGGCCTCCCGGAGGGTGTAGCCGACGCCGCGTACGGAGTGGATGGGGGCCGGATGCCCTGGCTGGTGGAGCTTGCGGCGCAGATAGCCGATGTAGACGGCCAGGTTCTTCGAGGAGGGGCCGAAGTCGTACCCCCAGATCCGCTCGTAGATCAGCGCGTGCCCGAGGACATTTCCGTGGTTGCGGACCAGCAGCTCCAGCAGGTTGAACTCGGTGCGGGTCAGCTCCAGCTCCTGCTCGTGGTGCCAGGCCCTGCGGGCGCCCAGATCGAGGCGGATGCCGAGAGCCTCGACGACACCGTCGGCGCAGTCATCGGTGTTCGTGGAGCCGGCGCGTCGCAGCAGCGCCCGCAGCCGGGCGAAGACCTCCTCGACCTCGAACGGCTTGGGCACGTAGTCGTCGGCACCGGCGTCCAGGCCGGCGATCCGGTCGGAGGTCTCGACCTTCGCGGTGAGCATGAGGATCGGGGTGCGGTCGCCGCCCTCCCGCAGCACCCGGCACACCTGTAGACCGTCGATGCCGGGCATCATCACGTCCAGCACCAGCGCGTCGGGCCGCCCCTTGTGGACGACGGCCAGGGCCTGCACGCCGTCGGGGACGGCCGTCACCTCGTAGCCCTCCAGCGTCAGTGCGCGCTGCAGGGCATGGCGGATGGCGCGGTCGTCCTCGGCGAGCAGCACAGTCGTCATCACTGGCCAGTGTGCCGGTCGCTCCGCTGGTGCGGCAGGGCAGAAGGACTTGCTGCGGCAGGTTCTTACCGACCTCTCACCCGGGCCACGGCGTCGGCTTACCCCTGTTGACAACCGTGAGCCTCACGCCCGCGGAAGGACGTGAGGAGGTCACCAGGATGCCTTTCCCAGAGCGCGGTGCGGCCTTCGCCGCCGACCGCCCCGTGCCTGACGGAGCCACGGCGCTGCCGCCCGGCGCCGTGTCGATTGTCGTGCCCACTTTCAACGAGGCCGGGAACGTAGGCGAGCTGCTGCACCGTGTGAGCGCGTCGGTGCCCGCACGTCTCCCGTGCGAGGTGATCTTCGTCGATGACTCGATGGACGACACACCCGAGGCGGTTCGTGCCTCGGCGGTGTACTGCCCGTATCCGGTACAGGTCCGCCACCGGGATGCGCCGGTCGGCGGCCTCGGCGGCGCGGTCGTGGAAGGGCTGCGGCTGGCCCGCGGGGAGTGGATTGTGGTCATGGACGGTGACCTGCAGCATCCCCCGGAGCTGGTGCCCGATCTGGTCGGGGAAGGGGTGCGGGGCGGCGCCGAGGTCGTGGTGGCCAGCCGGTACCGGCGGGGAGGCAGCCGGGCCGGTCTGGCCGGCGGCTACCGCGTCGCGGTCTCCCGTGCGAGCACCTGGCTCGCCAAGACCCTCTTCCCGCGCCGGCTGCGCGGCATCAGCGATCCGATGAGCGGCTTCTTCGCCGTACGCCGCGCCGGCGTCGAGGGAGTCGGCCTGCACCCGCTGGGCTACAAGGTGTTGCTGGAGCTGATGGTGCGGTGCCGTCCGGTGCGGGTGGCGGAGGCGCCGTTCACCTTCGCGGAGCGGTACGCGGGCGAGTCGAAGTCATCTCTGCCAGAGGGGCTGCGTTTCCTGCGGCACCTGGCCGGGCTGCGCACGGTGCACCCCGCTGCACAGCTGGCAGCGTTTGCGCTGATCGGCCTGACCGGCTTCGTCCCCAACCTGGCAGCGCTGCGGCTGCTGACCGGCGCCGGGGCCCCCTACCTGCCGGCCGAGGTGGTGGCGAACCAGTTCGGCGTCGCCTGGAACTCCCTGCTGGTGGAGGCCCTGCTGTTCCGTGAACGACGCCATCACCGACCCTGGGCCGACCGGACCGTGCGCTTTGCTCTACTGGCCAACGCCGACCTGGCGGTGCGCATCCCGCTGATCGCGCTGCTGGTGCAGAGGCTGGGGCTGGCGGTGCTGCCCGCCACTGCGCTGGCCCTCGCCATCACCTGCACGGCACGGTTCGCCGCCACCGAACTGCTGATCCATCTGCCCGGCAAACGACGTGTTCCGACGCGTTCCGACGCGCAGGCCCACCCGGCGATGGTGCCCGGAGGCGTCCGATGAAGATCGCCTTTCTGCTGCACAACGCCTACGGCATCGGCGGCACGATTCGTACGACCTTCAACCTCGCCGCCGCGCTCGCAGGCCGGGGCCACGAGGTGGAGATCGCCTCGGTGTTCCGGCACCGCCGGGAGCCGCGGCTCGCCCTGGACCCGCGGGTGCGGCTGGTGCCGCTGGTCGATACCCGCGCATCCGTGCCGGACGTCAACGAGCCCGCGTACAGCGAGCCGGCCCTGGTCTTTCCGGCCGCGGAGCGGCGCTACCGGCAGTACAGCGTGCTGACCGATCAGCGGGCCGAGGCGTATCTGCGCTCCTCGGACGCGCACGTGATCCTCGGTACCCGCCCTGGGCTGAACGTGTACCTGGCCCGCTTCGGCCCGCGCCGTGCACTGCGCCTGGGCCAGGAACACCTCAGCCTCTCCGTGCACGGCAAACGTCTGCGCACGGAGCTGGCCGGTCACTACCGGCGCCTGGACGCGATCATCACCACGACCGAGGCGGACGCCGCGGACTACCGCCGCCGGATGCCGTTGCCCGGCGTCGAGGTTCTCTCCATCCCCAACAGCGTCCCCGACCCGCTGCCCGCGCTCGTGCCCGCGCCTGCCGACGGTACGGAGAAGGTGGTTGCTGCGGCCGGGCGGCTCGTCAAGGGCAAGCGCTTCGACCTGCTCATCGAGGCGTTCGCCATGGTCGCCGCCGCACACCCTGACTGGAGCCTGCGCATCTACGGCGGCGGGGCTGAGCAGAAACCCCTGCAGCAGCTCATCGACGGCCTCGGTCTGACCGCCCAGGTGCAGCTGATGGGGCCGCGCACCCCGATCGAGCCGGAACTCGTCCGGTCGTCGATCCTCGCGCTGTCCTCCGACACCGAGTCCTTCGGCATGATCATCGCCGAGGCGATGCGGTGTGGCCTGCCCGCCGTCGCCACCGACTGCCCGCACGGCCCCGGCGAGGTCATCCGCGACGGCGTCAACGGCCGCCTCGTCCCCGTCCGCGACGCATCCGCACTCTCCGACGCGCTCTGCGAGCTGGTCGAGAACGAGCCGCTGCGGCACCGCATGGCCAACGCCGCCATCCAGCACGCCGCCCGCTTCGACCCGGAGCCGATCGCCGGCCGCTACGAAGACCTGCTCACCCATCTGACCGCCACCCGCGGCACGCGGGCCCGAGAGCGCCACCGCGCCGCATTGCGCACCCGACTGCGCCGCCTGGCCCGTGCCACAGGACTGCTGCCCGCACTCCGCCGCCTGCGCCGCGGCCACCCACCGCACGTCACCGGGGACCGGGTCGGCACGGGTCCGACCGCGCTGCGCCGCACCATGTGAGCGCCCGCCCGCCTGCGCGACGGCACACCCCCGAGCGCACGACACGGCAAGCCCGGACCAGGGGAGGACATGGCCACCACCTCGCCGACCACCATCCAGCCCGTACGGCCGGCCGCCCGCACCCGCCCGGACAACCGGCAGAAGGCCCCGCGCCGGATCCCATGGCTCAGCCTCGTCGCCGTCGCCTACGCGATCACGCAGCTGCTGCTGGTCGTCGGCCGCTTCGGGCCCGGCTGGGACGAGACGGTGTACATCTCGCAGCTCGACCCGCACCGCCCCGCGGCCTTCTTCAGCGCCCCGCGCTCGCGCGGCATCAGCCTGCTCGTCGCCCCGGTCACGGCCGTCACCGACTCCACCACCGGCCTGCGCATCGCGCTGACGCTGCTGTCCGCCCTCGGCCTGTACGCGGCATTCCGGGTGTGGCAGCCGCTGCTCGGCCGGTGCACCTCCGCACTGGCCGCCCTGCTGTTCTCCACCCTGTGGGTCGCCGTGCTCTACGGGCCGCAGGCCATGCCGAACCTGTGGGTGGCGCTGACCGCGGTCGCTGCGCTCGGCTGGTTCCTGCGCGCCGCAGGCCCGGACGCCCCCCACCGGGCCTACGTGCTCCTGGCGGGCAGCATCGCCGCCGCGACCCTTTTCCGCTTCTCGGACGGCATCTGGCTGACGCTGGCGCTGCCGGCCGCATGCCTGCTGGTCCGAGCCCGGCACCGCCCCCGCCTGCTGCTCGCCGTCCTCGGCGGACTCGTCCTCGGCAGCGCCCAGTGGGCCGCCGAGGCGTACTCGCGCTTCGGCGGCATCGGAACCCGGCTGCACCTCTCCAGCACCACCGAGGGAGGCATGCACCTGCACTGGAACGGGAGCACCGCACGCAATGCCCTCGACGGTCCGCTGCTGTGCCGCCCCTGCACCATCCAGCCCGGCCCGACCACGCACGCGCTGTGGTGGTTCGCCCTGCCGACGCTGGCACTGATCGCCTGCGCCGTGGCCGTACGCGTCCGGCGGCCGGCCACCGCCCTTCCGGTCGCCGGGGCCGCCGCGCTGAGCGCGCCCTACCTGCTGCTCATCGACTACTTCGCGCCGCGCTTCCTGCTGCCCGCTTACGCTCTGCTGGCCCTGCCCGTGGCGGCGCTGACCGTACGCGCCATCGGCGCCGTCCGCCCCGGGACGCCCCGACTGCTCACCGGCGCCGCGCTGACCGCGCTCCTGGCCGCTCAGCTCTCGACGCAGTACCAGGACCTGCACCGCAACATCGCCAGCGCCCGGGCCACCGCCGCCCGTTACGCGACCACCGCCGAGGGGCTGCGGCACCTGGGCGTACACGCCCCCTGCCTGATCACGGGCGAACACGCCCCACCAATCGGCTTCTACACCGGCTGCGCCTCCGCCAACGTCTCCGGCAACAACCGCAACACCACCCCGGCGGCGATCCGCCGGGCGGCGGCCCGCGAGCCGACCGCCGTCCTGACCAGGAAACACCACGCGCCGTTCTACGCCCGCGGCTGGACCGCGCACCCTCTCCGCGACAGCGCGCTGATCGCGTACTTGCCGCCCCACCAGTGAGTCGGCCCCAAGCAGGCTCCGGACTTCGGCCAGCCGGAGCGCGCCGTTGGGCGGTCACCGGCTCCCAGGACTACACCGCCTGGCCTGGGCCGGGTGGTCGGACGTTCAGGGACGGCGGGGCCAGTCCCCGGTCCTGCGGGCGACCGCCCCGGGCCGGAACCACCACCGGCGTGGCGTGAGGACGCAAAAGCGTCAGCATATCGGCGCGTGATCAGAGGCGGAGGGCTGAAAAGGGCGTCACAGGGCGCCACCAGTGCGGCATATCGCGGCACGTTGACTCTGGAGCTGGGGCAGGCGGACCAGACCTCGCGCACGCTGACGTTCAAAGTCGCCGGGAAGGTTCAGGAGGGGCAGTGCACCGCGGCATGGGCCGACTGCAAGGGGGTCTCGCTGAAGGATCTCGCCGTACTGTGCGGAGTACAGGACGAGGCCGCCACGGAGGTGCTGGCCCAGCTCGGCACGGTCGGCCGGGCCGCGTTCGCGTACTCCACGACGCGGAACACGGTCGTTTCACCGCGGGCGGCCAGGACGACAAGGGCGAACCGGTGGTGGCGTCCGTGCGGCCCCGGGCGGGAGCGCGTCTGGGTGGGCCGGGTGAGTGTGGGTTTGAACGTGGGGCTGGCCTCGGTGCCGCTGTTGCGGGGGCAGATCCCGTCCGCGCTCGATGTGGGGCTGCGGGGGCTCGGGCTTCTGGTGGCGCCGAAGCCGGTACCTGCCGTACGGGTGGCGGAGCTGAACCAGGCGATCTCCGCCACCGGATCCGGGGCGCCGCTGCTGCCGGAGCAGGCATTGGCCGAGGGAGCCGCGTTCGCGGTGGACCTGTGGCTGCCCGACCGGACCCGGCCGTCCTCCGTGCTGGTAGGTGCCGGCTCGACATCCGGGAAACCCACCGGGGGCGGCCCTGTACCGACAGTCGCCGGCAGCGGCACCGATGGCGGAGTGTCCTCGTTGACGGCGTGGTAGAGAGGGTAAGGGTCGGTGATGACGGCGTAATCCAGAAGCGTGGCGCCGTTGTTGCTGCCGTTTCCCACCGCGATGCCTCCTCCTTCGTTCCGGTTCACGACCAGGCAGGAAGAGCGCCACGGAATGCGATGCTCGGCGGACCTGCCGGGCGCACCATGTAACCCAGATCCGCATATCAGTCTGTCCAAGCCCTTTGCGGACGAGCCTCGCGCGGAGCGGTGATGGGCCGCCGCATGCGCGGCCCCAGCGCGCCCCCTCGCGATGGCCGACGTGCTGCCTTCGCCGTCCGCGAGGGCACGCGCGCCTCGGGGCCAGACCAGATGGCTGGTGGCGAGGGGGAGCCGACCGCCGCCTCCTCGCGCCGGGCAATCGACTCGCGTGCGCGCTCGGTGGACTCGGCGGGCTTCTCGGCCGCGTAGGCGGCCATGTCCGGGAAGTCCACGCCGACCGGGAGGTACGACAACGGGTCGTGCGCCGAGGCCGGGCAGGTTGAGGACACGGATCGTCGCATCGGCCGGACCGGGCCAGCGTGGTCTCGCCTTGCACACGACCGCCGAGGGCAAGCTGTATCCGTGCGCGGTCAAGGACGTGTACTCCGGCCGCACCGTGGGCTATTCCATCGACGCCCGGATGAAGTCCCGCCTCGCGGTGGCCGCGCCGGAATCCGCCGTCGCCCGCCGCGCCCCCGCTGCGGGATGCATCGTGCACTCCGACCGCGGATCGCCATTCCGCTCCCGCAAGGTCGCCGCCGCCCTCACCCGGCACGGCCTGGTCGGCTCGATGGGCCGGGTCGGGGCCGCCGGCGACAACGCCGCAATGGAGAGCTTCTTCGCACTGCCGCAGAAGAACGTCCTCGACCGCCAAGCCCGGGACACCCGCCAGGAGTTACGGATCGCGATCGTCACCTCGATCGAACGGACCTACCACCGGCGCCGACGGCGACGACGCCTGGGGCCGATTGACCCCCGTCGAGTACGAGACCACCATGACCCCACCCGCAGCACTGGCTGCATAAACCCCGCCGTCGCCCGATCATGCGGCAGTCCCGATGGCGATCGTGGCGTCGAGTTCCACCAGCGCGCCTTGAGGCAGCACATGGGCCGGCAAGGCGGTTCGAGCGTGACGACCGGAGTCGCCCAGGACATCGAGCAACAGCTGCGAAGCCCCGTCGATCACCGACGGCTGGTCCACGAAAGTTGGTGAACTCGTGGCCCAGGCATTGAGCTTCAGTATCTGCCGCACATTGTGGAGGCCGACTGCGTCGTTTATGCGCGCCAGGAGATTGAGCGCAGCGGTTCTCGCGGCGATCACTCCGTCAGTCAAGTTGGCGTTGTCTCCCAAGCAGCCCTGTAGGGTCTCGCCTTGGGCGGTCCGAGAGATTTGGCCGGACACGTAAAGCAGATCGTCGCAGCGAACGGTCGCCTCATATGCGTAGCGGGGCGCGCCGAGCACCGGAAGCTCGATGGACAGCGCCTTGAGGCGCTCCTGCACGTGAGTCATGTGGCATCCCAGCTCAACAGGTCGGACAAGCGGTAAGGTCGCGCGTTCTGTGCAGCGCGCTGGACCCAATCCCCGCAAACGATGCGGCTCTTGGGCAGTTCAGCCGTCATCGCTTGCTCACGATGTAAGTACGGTCGCCTCCGATGTACCAGAGATCCTCGGTGCCGATCGCCGCGTTCTCATAGCGCCAAGGGATTTCGGCGGCGCCGTACGAACCGACCTCAAGGACGTGCTTGTAGCCGGGACGCAGCTCGTTGGCGAATGACTCCTGCTTGCCCATGAGGTGGCCGACGTTGCGCTTGCGGTATTCCGTGTTGAAGTCGACGTCCGTCCCGAGCATTCCGATCTGGACCATCCGGTCCAGGTGCGGCGCCAGGTAGCGCAAGGTTCCCTCATGCACGTCCTCGCACACCACGCCGGGCTTGAGCTGCCCGATGATGCCCTCACGCACCACGTCGAAGAAGAAGTTGTACGCCTCCTTCGCGGCGGCGGTGCGGGGCAGCGAGCGGGCCATGTCGGAGGTGGCGACGGTGACCCCGTCGAACACGATGCGCACTCCGGCGTCGAGCTGGATGCAAGTTGTCTCGTCGTTGATCGGGTAGTCGACCGGCGGGCCGGGGAAGAGCATCCGGTTCGAGGAGTGGAGGTTGGTGAAGTACGGCTCGATGTCGAAGGGGATCTCGTTCACCGTGCGGAACTCGGCGATCTTCTTGAGGTACACCGCGTTAATGTCGAGCTCGGTGAACGAGCGGCGGGCGTCGAGACCCTCCTCCGCCCAGGCCAGCGCCTCCTCGATGGCGAAAACGCTCGCTCGGGCGGCGACGACCTGGAAGGCGAGGTCCTCGTGATCACGGATGTCCCGCCAGTGGCCGAGGTCTGCAGAGACCGGAACCAGTTCCGCTCCCTCGCGCTCGAGCTCGCGGGCCAGGCCGACACTGATCCACTCCTCCTCCACCCCGGTCCGCACACCGCTGGCCAGATCCCTGAGGGCAGCGCCGATGGACGGGAACTGGCCGACGGCCGCCCCCGGGACCCCGGAGGTTCCCTCGGGCGCCAGCACGATCAGCTTGTCCGAACCGGCCAGCCACAGGCCGACCGCGCCGTCCGGCTGAGTGAACCCGGTTGCCTCGGTGAAGTTGGGGGGCGCGGCGAGGAGCAGCGCGTCGAGAGAGCGGTCCCCGACGAGCGTCTTCAGCGCCGAGAACCGGCTGTCCTGGTCGGCGGTGAACTCCTCCGCCAGGCCGGAGAGGTGTTCGACGTTCTCGATGAGCCGCCGCGCGGTGCGAACGCCTGTCTCGCGCCACGCCGCGAACCTCGCCAGGACCTCCTCGAGGTCGAGCTCGTAAGCGGTGACGGGGGTGGGGACCTGGTCGGCGACGATGAGCTCGACGGAGCCGGACAGCGTGCGGTAGTGGCTGTAGACGACGTCGGAGGCGAGGCTCACCGCAGCGCCGTCGGCGAGTTCCTGCACCAGGCTCGTCAGGGACGCTGAGACGGGAGTGTCGGCGACGACGCGGGGGTCGATCGTGACCCAGGGAGCGTAGAACCTGATCTGGTCCTTCGGGACCCCAGCGGAGAGGGCGTTGCCCTGCTCCTGTTGGCGCACGAGCAGGTACTGGTGGTTATCCGTCTGTGCGATCAACGGTGCCACCAGCGGGTAGGAGTCGAGGCGGATCGCGGAGAACAGGAGACTCTTGCGTGCGTCGAGTCCGTAGGCTGCTTCGACCTGCGAGGCGTCTGCGATGAGGCTCAGCATGGGTGCGGTGCTCCTAATATCGATTTCGGTGTCGGCGTCCGGGCCGGCGGGGGTCAGCTGATTCCGGTCACGACTCCGATGTGGGACTCGATTTCCGTCGTGTAGTCGGAGAAAGCCGCGGAGAACCGGTGCTCTTTGCCCCGGGGCCGCGGGAAGTCGATCGCGATGTCGGCGACGATCCGGCCGGGGCGGTCGCCGACGACGACCACCCGGTCGCCGAGCCAGACCGCCTCGGAGATGCTGTGGGTCACGAACAGGACACTGCACCCCGTGGTCTGCCAGATGCGCTGGATCTCGAAGTTCATCGAATCGCGGGTCATGGCGTCGAGCGCGCCGAAGGGCTCGTCCATGAGCAGCAACTCGGGGCGGGAGACAAGCGCGCGGCAAATGGCCACCCGTTGCTGCATCCCGCCGCTGAGCTCGTAGGAGTAGTGCTTGGCCTTGCTGCCCAGCCCCACCATCTCGAGCAGTTCCTGGGCATAGCGCCGTGACTCGTCGGTGCGAGTGCCGCGGAATTCCAGGGGCAGGAGGACGTTGTCGATGTTGTTGCGCCACGGCAGGAGCACGGGGCTCTGGAACACCATCGCGATGTCCTCGATACCGTCGCGGATCGGCCGCCCCTTGACCAGGATTTCGCCCTCGGTGGGCTCCTGGAGGCCGGAGATCGTCTTGAGGAGCGTGGTCTTCCCGCTGCCCGACTGTCCGACGATCGAGACGAACTGTCCCGGCTTCACGTGGAAGTCCAGCCCCTTGAGCACCGTGTTGCCTTGGCCGTCCCGGGATCGGTAGGTCTTTCCCACGTTGTTGACCGAGATGACGTACTCGTTGTTCATGTGACTCTCCGTCCGGCCGTCACGGCACCTTGATGGTCTCGTTGGAGCGCAGCGGTTCGAGGTAGGAGTTGCTGTACACGTCCTTGGGCGTGAGTTTGCTCTCCGGGTTCAGGCCGAGGAACCTGCGGGCGACATCGATTGATTTCTGGGTGCCGACGTCGTCCATGAAGCCGAACTGGTTCTCCGACTTTCCGGTGCCCCGGTTGAGTCCGCATTGTGCGTGGATCGCGAGGGTGATGGTCTTGGCCTCGTAGCCCGAGACCTCCTTCTGGAAATCCTTCGCAGCGTCGGCCGGGTGCTGGCAGGCCCACAGGTAGCCCTTCTGCATCGCCCGGTTGAACCGCCGCACCTGCTCGGGATCGCTTTTGAGCTTCTTGTCGGAGACGACGATCCCATTGCCGTAGAGGTCGATGCCCAGGTCCGACCACTTCAGCACGAATGCCTTCCGCCCGAGTGCGTCAATAGCCGGCTGGTCGGAGACATACAGGGCGAGGTTGGCGTCCCACTGACCGGCCAGCAGGCCGGGGATCTTCGATGCGCTCGCGGCGGAGACGACGTTGACATCGCTCTTCTTGAGCCCCAGCTTGTGCATCGCGAACGGCCACATCGCGGCCATCGCACCGCCGCCCTCGGTGGCGACTGTCTTGCCCCGCAGGTCGGCCCATCCCTTGATCCCGGTGCCCGCCAGCCCGACGACCGCGTAGGCGGACCTGGCCTGAAGGAGGTTGACCTGCTTGACTTTGGCGCCCCTGCCCTGGGCGGTGACCGTGGCGCCGAAGTCCGCCCAGCCGGCGTCGACCTTGCCGGTGACGACGGAGGTGACCGTGTTGGTCGATCCGGACCCCGGCATGACCGTGAGATCGATGCCTTCCGCCTTGAAGAAGCCCCGCTCGACAGCCGAGATGAACAGAGCGTGCTTCGGCAGGTACCCCACGTCGAGCATGAGGGTCATCGAATTCTTCCCGCTGTTGCTCGCGCAGCCCGACAAGGACGTGAGAAGCAGCGCCCCGACTATCGCGGCGATCCTGCGGATCGAGTTACGCATTCGAGTCTCCGATCCCCGCGGTCACTTTGCGTGGTTCTTCCACGGGACCAGCTTTCGTCCCGCGAAGTCGACGATGAAGAACAATGCCAAGGCAATGGCGGCGAGCACGATGAAGGCCGCGAACATCGACGGGAGATCGACCTGGCTGTTGGCGAGGAGGATGACATATCCCAACCCCTTCGAGCCGGCGATGAACTCACCGACGACCGCTCCGCCCACAGCGAGCGAGATGGAGATCTTGGCTCCGGAGAAGATCGATGGGATCGCGTAGATGAAATCGATCTTCGTCATCTTCTTCCACGGCGACGCCTTGTTGATCCGTGCGAGTTCCTGTAGCTCGTGGGGTACCGAGCTCAGGCCGTCATAGGTGTTGATCACCAGGGGGAAGAACGCGATGGCCATCGCGACGAACGCCTTCGACTCGAAGCCGAACCCGAACCACACGATGAACAGCGGTGCGAGCGCCACCTTGGGGATGGTGTCGATCGCGATGAGCGCGGGGTAGAGGAAACTGCGCACGGTCGGCGCGTAATGCAGCACCGCGCCGCACAGAACCCCGAGCGCGGTGCCGAGCGCAAACCCGGCAAGCGCCTCCTGCAACGTGACCAGGGTGTTGCTCGCGAAGTACTCGGGCCGTTCGATCAGCTCGGCGAAGGCCGAGATCGGCCCGACGGCCAGGTATTCCGGCGGGGCGAAGATGGTCACCAGCAGCTGCCACACGACGAAGAGACCGACGATCCCCGCGACTGCCCTCGCACCAACCGCGATCGAGTCACGGCTGAACATTTTCGACTTGGGTAGCGCCGGTCCACCGAGCGCTGCCTCCGGCGAGGACTGGCGCAGGCTGTCCGAGCCGACTTCACTGACTTCAGGAGAGGCCATGGCGGAACCTTCCGTCAAAGGGCGCGCGGTGCGCGGACAGGGCCGCGGATATCGACTGCGGGTATGGACGCCAGCAGGAGACTGCGGCGGGGAGCGGCGGCGCGGCCGGGGTCCGGCGCGACGAGGGGGACGGCGAGAGCCATCGCAGTGTCATTACGTCCTCACAACATTGGAAGGGTTGCCACTGGGCGGTCGCGGGCATGGCCGGCGGGGCCGGACCTCGGCCAGGTGGAGAGTGCCTCACCCGGCCGACTGGTCAATCGGCGCTGTCGACGGCGAGCGCGTCTCGACTGGGTTCACCGTCGAGTCGACGCCACACACCGAGCGGATTTTCGTCACGAACCTCAGCAGGCAACAGCGCGGTCGGCACGTCCTGATAGGCGAGGGGCCGCAGGAAACGCTCGATCGCGAGCGTTCCGACGGAAGTACTGCGTGGGTCGGTCGTGGCCGGGAATGGTCCACCGTGCACCATCGCATGTCCGACCTCGACCCCGGTGGGCCAGCCGTCGAACAGGATGCGGCCCGCTCGCTCCTCCAAGAGCGGCAGCAGCTTCGCGGCGAGTAGATGATCGGCCTCATCGGCGTGCACGGTCGCGGTGAGCTGGCCTTCCAGCGTTTCCACCGCTGCGGTCAGCTCGGAGGTGTCCGCGCACCGGACGAGCAGCGATGTCGCGCCGAAGACCTCGGCCTGCAGCGCCGGATCGGCGGCGAACCGAGCGCCGTCGACGCTCAGCAGTCGGGCGGGGCCACAAGCCGCGCTGTCGGGTCGGCTGCCACGTGCGAGCTCATCGACCCCGTCCCGGGCCGCAAGGGCGTCACCGGCGGCAGCGTAGTTGTCGGCGATGCCCGTGGTGAGCATGGTGGCTCCGGCGTTGGCGGCGACGGCGTCGGCCGCGGCCTTCATGAACGCATCAAGGCCCTGTCCTTCGATGGCAAGCACCAGACCAGGGTTGGTGCAGAACTGCCCGGCGCCGAGCGTCAGCGATCCGGCGAACGCGGCGCCCAGCTGGGCGCCGCGGGATTCGAGCGCCGCGGGTAGCAGCAGCACTGGATTGATGCTGCTCATCTCCGCGTACACCGGGATCGGCACCGGCCGAGCCGCCGCCATGGCCGCGATCGCCAGCCCGCCTTCGCGGGACCCGGTGAAACCCACTGCACGAATCCTCGGATCTCTGACGAGTCGGGCCCCTACCTCGGTCCCACTGCCGACGAGCTGGGAAAACACCCCCTCGGGCATACCCGTGTCAGCCGCTGCCTCGGCGATCGCCCGCGCCACCAGTTCCGCGGTACCCAGATGCGCCTGATGCGCCTTGACGACCACCGGGCACCCGGCGGCCAGTGCCGAGGCCGTGTCGCCCCCGGCAGTGGAGAACGCCAGCGGGAAGTTGCTCGCGCCGAAGACCGCGACCGGACCGAGCGCGATCCGGCGCTGCCGGATATCGGCGCGTGGGTGCGGTTCGCGGTTGAGCCGTGCCGGATCGATGCGAGCGCCTTGCCAGATCCCGGCCCGCAGCTCCGCGGCGAACAGGCGCAGCTGACCGCTGGTACGGCCGGCTTCGCCAGTGAGCCGCGGACGAGGCAGCGCGGTCTCGGCATGGGCGCACTCAACCAGCGAATCCCGACGCTCGTCGAGCAGATCGGCGATGCGCTCGAGGAACTCGGCACGCCGCTCGGCAGTGGTCGCCCGAAAAGCCGGGAAAGCCTGCTTGGCCAAAGTACAAGCCCGCTCAACGTGCTCGACCGACGCCGCGTGGTAGCCAGGATCGAGAGCCGCGCCGGTACGGGGGTCGACGGACCGGATCTCCTCCCCCGTGCCGATGACGGGTTCGGCTCCGATGACCATGACGCCGGCAGGGCCGGTCCGGGGGAGAGCAGACACGAGTGGCTCCTTGCACTTCGTCGGATCGATGGCGTCAGGCGAGGGCAGTGCGCGACGCCTGGATGACATCAGCCAACAGTTCACGCGCGGGATCATCCAGATCGGTCAGCGGCGGCCGCACCGGACCGGCCGGATGTCCGGCTAGATCCATGCCGGCCTTGACGATGCTCACCGCGTAGCCCGCCTTACGGTCACGGATCGTGGTGTAAGGGAGCACGACGTCGTCGAGCAGCCGGCGCACCTTCGTTCGGTCGCCCGCTCGCACCGCACTGTAGAACGTCAGGGCGAACTCGGGCAGGAAATTGAAGATCGCCGAACTGTAGGTCGTGACACCCAACTCCAAGTACGGCAGCGCGAACGTCTCCGCCGTCGGCAGCCCGCCGATGTAGACCAAGCGATCGCCGAGACGCGAGTGGATCCGCGTGATCGCCTCCAGATCACCGACACCGTCCTTGAATCCGATCAGATTCGGGCAGGCGTCAGCCAGCGTGGCCACTGTGTCCGAGGTGTACACGGCATTCGCACGGCTGTAGATCACCACACCCAGCGAAGTGGAATCGCAGACCGCGCGCACATGAGCGGTGAGGCCGTCCGCGGAAGCCTCAGTGAGGTAGGGCGGGAACAGCAGCAGGCCGTCGGCGCCGGCCGCCTCGGCATCGCGGGCCATCTCGACCGCTTGCGCGGTGCCGTGTCCGGCCGGAGCGAGGATCGGGGTGCCCTGGGGCGCGCTGCCGACAGCAGCCCGGACCACGGTGCCGACTTCCTGTGGCGTCAGGGAGAAGAACTCCCCCGTCCCGCCGGCGGCGAACAGACCGGCGATCTCGTACTGGCGCAGGCGGACGATGTTCTCTCGGTAGGCGGGCTCGTCGAACGCCAGGTCACGGGTGAAGTGGGTGACGGGAAACGACAGCAGCCCGGAGCCGAGGCGCTCGGCAAGCTCGGTCGGGGTAAAGGCGGGCATTAACGTTTCCTCCCGGGGTGCAGGTCAGCGACTGCGAGAACCATAAGAATCAAAACGATGCACGTCCAACATTTCTTTGGGATCATCCGATACCTATAATGGATCGATGTTTACGCTGAGCCAGCTTGAAAGCTTCGTCGCGGTCGCCGAGACACTGCACTACGGCCGCGCGGCGGAACGGCTGTCGATGACCCAGCCCCCTCTGTCCCGGCGGATCCAGCTACTGGAGCGCGAGCTGGACGTCGAGCTGTTCGACCGGATCGGTCGCTCCGTCCGGCTCACCGCGGCCGGACGAGCGTTCCTGAGCGACGCCCGGCGCATCCTCGGCCTGTCCGAGCAGGCTTCGCTGTCGGTGCGCCGGGTCCCCGCAGGCGAGATAGGGACAGTGGCGCTGGGTTTCACGGCGTCGTCGGCGCACTCGGTGCTCGACCCCATCGTCGGCGGCATTCACACCCGACTTCCGGGCGTCGATCTGGTGCTGCGCGAACGGGTGTCCGGAACGCAGCTGGAGGAGCTGCGCTCCGGGGAACTGGACCTGGGCCTCGTCCGCCCCCCGGTCCCCGGCACCGGGCTCGCGCACCGCCCGCTGCACCGGGAAGCCTTGCTGGCCGCGATCCCGACCGGGCACCCGCTGGCCGCGCCGGACCGGGCGCCGCACGTGCGCGACCTCGACGGCAAGCCGTTCGTCATGTACTCACCGGCCGAGGCCCGCTACTTCTACGAGGTGCTGGTCGGCGTCTTCCGCAGTGCCGGGATCGCACCCCGGTACGTACACCACCTCAGCCAGGTGCACACGATCCTGGCGCTGGTGCGAGCCGGATTGGGGCTCGCGCTAGTGCCCCGGGCAGCTGCGGAGCTCGGGCTGGACGGCGTCGTGCTGCGCCCGGTCATCGGGGTCGAGGCCGAGCCGGTCGAACTCGTCGCTGCCTGGCGGGCGAACGACGACAACCCGGCCCTGCACGCCGTTCGGGATCTGGTGATCGACCTGGCCGATCGAGGCTTCTCCTGACGGCTGCGTCTGGGCCACTGCATCTCTCCTACCGAGTTCGCCAACTGGCCGCATCGGCGACCGAGTCAGGGCCTGTTCCAGGTTCTGATCACTGGGATTCGCCGGGTGGCGGGTGGCTGGGCCTGGTAGTTGTCGAGGGTGGCACGTGGTGATCTCTCGGATGCCGAGTGGGAGTTCGTCGAGCTGTTCTTGCCGGTGGGCGAGCGCGGCCCGGTCCCTGACCTGCGGCGGCTGTTCAACGCCGTGACGTGGCGGTTCAGGGCTGGGTACCCCTGACGCAGGAGTACGGCTCCTGGTCAACCGTTTACGGCGCGTTCCGAACGCCGGTGCCGGCCGCTGTCGTACGAAGAAGGTGAGTGGAAACACGCCGGTGTCCATGCAGGCCCTCGGCGACCAGTCGCTCGCCGTCGAATGGTCCAAGGGAATAGGCAAGTATGGCGAGGCGTATGTTCAGGTGGGAACCGTCGTCGTCGGGGTGCACCTGGGAGAAAAGGCGGAATACGAGCGCGGGCCTTGACCCCTGATGTTGGACGCACAAGACACTGGATCCTGAGGATCTGAGAACGGACATCTCGTGGTCATGAAGAACTACCCGCCGGAGTTCAAGGCGGACGCGGTCGCGCTGTACGAGTCGCGGCCTGACAACGATCAGGTCGGGCCCGATACTCGGAGCCGTACGAGCCGCTGATGCCGGTCACGTGGGCCATCCGATGGCGTGCCGGGCCCCCTGCGGCGGTGCGCCTACGGCCCCGATGTCACGCTCGGCGATGTTCAGCAGTTGCTGGGCCAGGTCGCGCGTGGCTCTGCCCGCTGCCAGTTCGTCACCGATCTCCGGCACGTTCATGTCGGCCGGATGGCAGTGCGCCGACCCGTGACCGGACAGCGCTGCGGTGCCGGTATCCAGCACCATGTGGGCCTTCGTCGTTCCTTCGTCGTCCTCGAAGATATCGAGACGGATCTTCCATTCCACGGTGTGTGACATCGTTCTTCTCCTCATGCGCCGCTGCGGGAATCGGGGTATCCCTCGGTCAAGAGAGGTTCGCTGTCACTTCCAGCTTCCTACGAGACGGAGGCCGCCGCGAGGCAACGCCGCTGGTCCGTCTCTCATGGCTGAACCCGCGCCCGTGAAGAACCGGTACGGCCACTGTTCCTCTGTTCAGAGATTCACGGCAAGAATGGATTTCAGTAACCCTCGGAGGTCACACCACTTCGCTCCGCCACCCCTCCCCGCCGACGGACGGTCACGGCGCGGTCTTCGTCGACTCCGCGCCGATCGCGGCACCCGAGGTGTCCGGACTGCCGGCCACGTTTCCGCTCTCCTCCCGGCCTCCGGCGCCCGCGCCGATGTCCGGGGTGCCGTCACCGGCACCCTGTCGGACCCGCGGCCGACGGCGCCGCGAGCCCAGCAGCCCGTACAGCAGCGCCGGTACCACCAGGCCGACGATCCACGAGATGTCGGCGCCGCCCAGCGAGGCGACCAGCGGGCCGGTGTAGAAGCTGGTGGCGAGGAAGGGGAACTGGGCTATCAGCGCCACGACGTAGACGGTGAGCGCGTCCCAGCGCCAGCCGCCGTAGCGGCCGTCCGGGTCGGTGAGCGCGGGCAACTCGTAGCCCTCGCGGGAGAGCAGGTAGTAGTCGACCAGGTTGATCGCGGACCACGGGGTGAAGAACGCCAGCAGGAACAGCAGGAAGTCGGCGAACGAGTCCAGGAAGGAGTTGCGGCCCGCCAGCGCGACGGCCGTCCCGGCCACCATGATCACCGCGATGTACACCGTGCGCACGCGGGTCGAGATCGCGCGCTGGCTACGGAACCCGGTGATGCTCGTCACGATCGACATGAAGCCGCCGTAGGTGTTGAGCACATTGATGGTCAACTTGCCCAGGGCGATGACGAAGTAGAGGAACGACGCGATCAGCCCCGTACCCCCCAGTCCCACCACGTACCCCACCTCGTCACCGATGAAGGCCGAACCGGCAGTGGCGGCGACCAGCACGCCGAAGGTCATCGACCACTGCGCGCCCAGTGCCGTGCCGGCCAGGGTCCACCAGAACGTGGCCCGCGACGAGGTGGTGCGCGGCAGGTAGCGCGAGTAGTCGGCGACGTACGGGCCGAACGCCAGTTGCCAGGACGCCGAGAGCGACATGGCCAGCAGGAACATCGGCAGCGCGAAGCTGTGTTGCTGGAGGACCGCGCCCAGGTCGATACGGTTCAGCAGCCGTATCCCGAGATAGATGAAGGCGAGCGCGCAGATCACGCTCGCCACCCGGCCCAGGGCGTGGATGACGCGGTATCCGATGATCGCCGTGACGCCCGTGATCAGCGCGAAGAGCAGAATGCCGGGCACCGCCCCGAGGTGGGTGAGCTTGCCGACCGCCTGCCCGGCCAGCACCGTGCCGCTGGCGAAGAAGCCGATGTACATCACGATCACCAGCGCCAGCGGCACGATCGCCCCGCGCACCCCGAACTGGGCCCGCGACGAGATCATCTGTGGCAGACCGAGGCGGGGGCCCTGAGCCGAGTGCAGGGCCATCACCGTGCCGCCCAGCAGGTTGCCCGCGAGCAGCCCGGCCAGTGACCAGACCACGTCGCCCCCGAAGACCACGGCCAGTGCTCCGGTGACCACCGTGGTGATCTGGAGGTTGGCACCCAACCAGAGGGTGAACTGCGAGAACGCCGTGCCGTGGCGCTCCTCGTCCGGTACGACGTCGATGGAACGCCGCTCGACCAGGGAATCGGCCATGGATCTCTCCGTCCTTTGCGGGGCACCGGCCGCGAGGGCCCGGCATGGGCAGTTCGAGGGGCCGGACGCCCAGGCCGACGGCCCCGATCGGAGGGGGGCTCCGGCCGCGCCCCGCGGGGACGGCCGACCCAGCGGGCCGGGGGCGCGCGAACACGCCGGGACCCCAGCTCGCTCCGATCGCTCTACATAAGCCCATTCAGAGTCGCCCTTGATTGAATGATTCTCAATACCTTCAGGTAAATTCCTCGTACCGGAGCCCTCCCGGGAGCCCGTCGGTGACATCTGCGCTCCCGGACGGGCAGGATGGCGGCCTGGGGGCGAAGCCCAGGCGGCGGGCCGTCGGCGTGCGCCCAGGCGTCGGCCCGGCCTTCCGCGCGCCAGGCATGGCGCGCGGACACGAGGCGCAGGGACATGACGTGACGAAAGGGGACATACGGGCATGAGTGACACAGTGGCCGCGCGGCTCAGGAAACTGCTCGACGGCCACCGGCTCACCCCGACCCAACGGCGCATCGCCCACAGCATGATGGGCAGCGCCACCGCGGTGCCCTTCATGTCCAGCGTGGAAGTGGCCGAACTTGCCGGGGTGAGTCAGCCCTCGGTCACCCGTTTCGCCGCCACGCTGGGCTTCGACGGCTATCCGGCGCTCCGCCGCCACCTGCGCGAGGCGTCCTCCGACGAGGAGGAGGATGCCCCCGGGACGTCGAACGAGTACCAGCAGGCGGTGGCGGGCGAACTGGAGAATCTGCGCCGCCTGTCGGAGGCGCTGGCCGACCCGGGACCCGTGACCGAGGCCGGACGGCTGCTCGCCTCGTCCTCACCCCTGCCGGTCCTCGGCCTGCGAGCGTCCGCCTCCCAGGCGTACGGCTTCTGCTACTTCGCCGCCAAGGTGCACCCCGACATCCGCCTCCTGGACGAGGGCGGCTCGATGCTCAGGGACAGGATCGACGCGGCGGTACGGGCGGGCGCGAGCGCGCTGCTGTGCTTCGCGCTCCCCCGGCATCCGCGCGAGGTGGTCGAAGCACTGGCACATGCCCACAAGGCCGGGCTGACCGTCGTCACGGTCGCCGACTCCACCCTCGCACCGGTCGCCCGCCACAGCGATGTGCTGCTGCCGGTCGCCGTCGGCACCGGCCTGGCCTTCGACACCGCCTGCGGCCCGATGCTGCTCGGCCGGGTGCTGCTGGAGGCCATGTGTGACCACCTGCCCGAGGCCCAGTCCCGGCTTGAGGCGTTCGATACGGAGGCGGCAGCGCGGAGGCTGTTCGCCGAATGACCGCGAGGAGACGCGAATGGTCCCGGGAGGAGCGGTCGAATGACCCCGGGGAGAACGAGGTGAGCGTGATGGTGCCGAGCGTGCTGCGCTGGGCCGACCGGCCGCGGATGCCTTGGAAGAACGGTTCCGGAAGCACCCGGGAGGTGGCGGCCCAACCCGTCGGCTCGCGACTGGCGGACTTCGACTGGCGGGTGAGCGTCGCCGATGTCGGCGGGGACGGACCGTTCTCGCCCTTCCCCGGCGTGGACCGGGTCATCACGCTGATCGACGCTCCGGCATGATTCTCGACCTCGACGGTACGGAGCACCGGCTCACCCCTCTCACCCCGTTCGCGTTCTCCGGCGACAGCACGGTCTCCTGCCGCCTGCCCGCAGGGCCCACCCGAGACGTCAATGTGATGACCAGGCAAGGCCGCGCGAAGGCGTCCGTGCGGGTCGTCGAGGTCTCGGACCACCCGCCCCTCGCGGCCTACCCCGGTGAGACCCTCCTCGCACTGCCCCTCTCCGGCGCACTGACCCTGTGCGAGCCGGAGGAGACCGCCCTCGAACGACTGGACACCGTGCGCCAGGACGGCCCTGGCCACATCCGCCTCCGTGGACACGGCACCCTCATCGAGATCCGGATCGCACTGAACAGCTAGACCGTCCCGGCAGCTGGACCGTCCCGTCAGGGGCGCGGGGAACCGCGCGGCCGGCCACAACGGGGGGGCTCCCCACCAAGAGCGATTCGTGGACGAGGCGCGGCTGGAACTGACAGTCGATGCCCGGGCGGCCCCCGAGATGATCGTCTCCACGCTCAGTGGAGCCGTCCCTCATGGCTCTCGCACCGGGACAGCGGGGTATCGGTGACAGCCCTCGAAACTCCACCGCCCTCTTCGCCACGCCCACACGCCCCCGCTGGGCGGAGTGACCGGCCAGGACGCGGCACCGGTCAGTGAGCTGTGCACCCTTGCCGCCAGGCGGCGCGGCCACCTTGCAGAACCTCGGCGTCGGACAGAACCAGGACCCGCGCCCGGCACGCTGGGCGACGGCGTCGTCCCGCAGCAGGCCGCAGGGGCGCTTCGCCTCCTCAGTTCACCGCGTTCACGCAACCGAGGGGTGTGAACGCTTCCCCTCCCGGCACGATCCTGCGGTACTGGCATAGGCGTTCGGTAAGCCTTACCGGCCGCTGTGGGAGCGCGCCAGGACCTCACAGCCCGCGATTGAACGCCCTGCTCGGTCTGGCCGACCCCGACGGCTGACGAGCGGCGAGGCTCCCGCAGGGCCGGCGGGCTGTTGGCGGCGAACCAGCCGGCAGGGTCGGGTTCGTGGGGCTGCCCTGCCTGACGTCACAGCCATGTTGTCGCCAGCCAGCAGGTCACGGCCGCAGCGAGAATGAGCGCGGTGTTCAGAGCGATCCGGCGGTCTCCGCGGCTCAGGTGAACCCTGGTCGCGCCGATCTGCAAGGCCACTAACCCGATGGCCGCAGGCAGGGCCAGCCAGGGCGCGATGCCGGTCAGCGGCGGGAGGATCAGCCCGATCGCACCGAGCACTTCGATCGCCCCGAGAGCCCTGACGGCCGGCATCGGCGTGCTGTCCACCCAGGCCATCATGGGACGGAGCTGCTCACGGCTCCGGACCACTTTCACCCCGCCCCCGTAGAGGTAGAAGAGAGCGAGCAGGGCGGCAACTATCCAATAGGCGATGTTCACGATTCCCGTCCACGGCCACCAGGTGCAGGTGACCACATCCTCAACAGCGGAGCACCAACGGAACGCACACGCGAGTGCGTAAGCGGTCCGGACCTTGGGCGGCAGAAGCCGCCTCGGCCGCACGCATCCGGTAGCGGGCAGCCGGGCGGCGTCATCCTGCTGACTTCCGGGCGAAGTCGGTGGCAGGTTCGGTGGCGTAATGGCTCATCACTTGGATATTCGCCTGTGGAGTCGGTTCCTGGCCGCTGGCGATCATGTCCTGCAAGTCCCGGAAGTACTGCACGTACAGATCTGGCGTGAACGTGCTGAGCATGACGGCCGGTTGGTCGGTCATGTTGGCGAAGGTGTGCGGGACGCCGGGCGGGACCATCACGAGCGTGCCGACGGTCGCGTCATGGTCTTTCTCTCCGACCGTGAACCGCACCGTGCCGGAGATGATGTAGAAACCCTCGTCGTGCTGGGCGTGGCGGTGCTGCGGCGGTCCGGGCGTGTGCGGCGCGAGGACGGACTCCGCGAGCCCGAGGCGATGCCCGGTGTTGCTGCCGTCTTCGAGGACGCGCAGTCGCGTGGTGCCCAGGAAGATCGTCTCACCGTCGCCCGGACCGACCACCGATACGGCGGGGTCGGCGATCGGCTCACTGGCCTTCGGTTCGTCAGTCATGCCTCGATTCCACTGCCAGGGCATCGCGACTGTCCAAGACCCATTCTGAGACGTCGATACCGCATGGGTATCGCCGCACCATGGAGCTGCGCACCCTGCGCTGTTTCGCGTCATCGCGTCATCGCGTCACCGCGTCATCGAAGACGCAAGTTCGGGCTGGAGAACTCGGACGCGGCTGCGCAATCCGGTCGTTCATCCCGCTGGTCAAGGATCGCGCTCTTCGTCAGCCCGGTAACAGGCGAGAATCCCCGGTGCGCACGAGCCCGCACCGGGGACCGGGGCACAAATGGAGTTTGTAGACCCACTGGATCTTTGTGTTGGCGAGCATCCGAAATATCTGCCTAACCTTTGTCAGCAGTAGTACATCGTTCACAAAGGAGGAGTGCTGGACATGGTCGGCAATGCCCTGCGGGAGAAAGTCGCCATCATCGGTGGCGGTGAGAAGAATCTGGGTGGGCTGCTCAGCCGGACTTTCGCCGAGGACGGCGCGAAGGTCGTCGTCCACTACCACAACGACAAAAGCGCCGCAGAGGAGACTGTGCAGGACATCGAAGGCACCGGCGGCCATGCCGTGGCGGTCCAGGGCGATCTGACCCAGATTGCCGACGTCCGCCGTCTCTTCGACACGGCCGTGGACACGTACGGGGGCGCTGACATCGCGGTCAACACTACGGGAATGGTACTGCGCAAGCCCATCCTGGAAACCACCGAAGAAGAATACGACCGCATGTTCGCGATCAATTCCAAAGCGGGCTTTTTCTTCATCCAGGAGGCGGGACGCCGCCTCAACGACCGTGGCCGGATCATCAGCATCGGCACCTCCCTTCTCGCCGCTTTCACCGACGGCTACTCCACTTACGCCGGCGGCAAGTCACCCCTGGAACATTTCACACGGGCGGCGGCCAAGGAGTTCGCGGACCGCGGCATCTCGGTGAACGTGGTGGCCCCCGGCCCCATGGACACCCCGTTCTTCTACCCCCAGGAGACACCTGAGCGAGTGGAGTTCCACCAGTCGCAGGCGATGGGCAACCAGCTCACGCACATCGACGACGTCGCGCCCGTGATCAAATTCCTGGCCACCGAGGGATGGTGGTTCACCGGTCAGACGATGTTCCCGAACGGCGGCTACACCACGCGTTGAGTCCTGCGGGCCCCCGGGGGACGGGTCACGGGTGTCCGCGCCCGTCACCCGGGGGCCGAGTCGGAGGAGACGGGGAACAGCGATCCCCCGCCGGGAGCACAGATGGGTGGCGATCACATCCACGGAACGGGCCACAGCACGACGGGGCCGGGACACGGCCGCCGTCCCGGCCGGCGCCCTGTGGCGCGCTGCACCTGGCGCACCCGCAAGCCCGGCCCCGTACCGTAGCCCGCACACCGCTGTCGGCGCCCGCATTCGGAGCCCCTACCGCTCATGCCTCTGGACCTCAACAAACTCGACCACCTCATCGCCGTAGCCGAGGAAGGCAGCCTCACCCGGGCCGCCGCTCGGCTCCACCTCTCCCAGCAGGCGCTTTCCACATCTGTCCGCACGCTGGAGCGTGAGGTCGGGGTCCGCCTCCTGGAGCGGACCAGCGGCGGCGTCACCCTGCTGCCCTCCGGTGCGGCCCTCGTCGAAGACGCACGGGTGCTGCGCGGTGTCGCCCAGTCGGCCCTGCGCAGGGCTCGCCGGATCGGGCGCGGCGAACGCGAGATGCTCCGCATCGGCCACACCCCCGCCGTCACCGGAGGGGAGGTATCCCTTCTCCTGCGCCACGTGGCGGTCACCGATCCTGAGCTGGCGGCCGATGCCCATCAACGCTACCCGGGCGAGCTGACCGCGGGGTTGCTCGCCGGTGACCTCGACCTCGGCCTCTGTCGCGGCATGAGCCCCGCCCACGGCCTGGCGCGCGCGGTCCTCGGGGAACACCGGATCAGCATCGGCGTCGCCGCGGATCATCCGCTGGCCGGGCGCGAGTCCGTCGCTTTGGCCGACCTGTCCGAGCAGACCCTCGTCGTCTGGGGGCGTCCCGGAGACTCCGGCTACACCGACTTGCTCGTCGGCCACTGTCGTGCCGCCGGCTTCGAGCCCCGTCTGGAACGCAGCACCCTCCAGGGCACACCGCCGGTCACTCACGTCATCGGCACCGACCGCGTCGCCTTCCTCACCGAACCCCCTGGAGCAGCCGCCGGAGGCGCGGTGCGGGTCCTCGCGTTGCAGCCGCCCGTGTTCGTCCCGTTGCACGCCCTGTACGCCCCGCACCTGGCGAGCACGAACCGCGACGCCTTCCTCGACGCCGCCCAGGCGCGAGCATCTCGTCACGCATGACGATGCGAACCCGCCACCAGGTTCAGCGCCGGGACACGGTCCCATCAGGCCGGAGGTCGGGAGACCGCTTCAAGAAGCACGGGGGTCTCCGTTGGAGGCCGGCCCTGAACGACTTCCCGGAACATCCCGGCCGGACGAGCGGTGGTGGACGACTCCACCTGAGTGGCACGCCTCCGGCTGAACGCCGCCGGGGACCCGGCTGTGGCCGGCTCCTGCCACAGCCGGCCTGTGTCACCTCCCGGAGACGCACGATCGTCAGCCCGCCGATGCATGGAAGCCGGCCGGCCGCGTGAACGCGCTGACGGCACGCGAGAAGAGGCGGCCTCCACCTCCATGAGCCGGGGCGGCCGGTCCCGCGTCGGCTTTCACAAACGCGCGAGCGTTCAACGCGTTCACGCACCCGCGCCCGCACACTGCCTCCCGGAGGCCGGTGCGCAGGCAACGATGGAGGCGGCCGGGCTTCACCGCTGCGTACGGCTGCGTACGGCAAGGAGCCCGGGGGGAGCGACAGATGCACCGGTAGGGAGGCCCCATGTATGCGGATGGCGGTGGCGACAGCGCCGATTCCTCGATTCCCGCGCGCGACAACCACACCGAGGCCGCACGGCAATCGCGGCTGGAGTGGCTCCGCACGCGGCAAGGAACACCGCTGGCGCCCTTGGGCCCGATGCGGCTGCACGCGGATGACCTGGCCAACAACATCGAGAACCTCATCGGTGCCGTAGAGGTCCCCGTCGGGCTGGCCGGGCCGCTGGTCTTCGCCGGGACGCATGCCTCCGGGCGTCTGTACGCTCCGCTGGCCACCACCGAGGGCGCCCTGGTCGCCTCGGCCTCACGCGGTGCCCAGGCCCTCTCCCGGGCCGGCGGCGTACGCACCCACGCGATCGCCCAGCGCATGACCCGGGCGCCCGTCTTCCAGCTCGGCTCACTCGGCCAGGCCGCCGCCTTCGCGGACTGGATCGGAGACCAGCTGGAGGAACTGCGCGGCCAAGCGGCCCGCGTCTCCCGCCACGCCGCGCTGGTGAGCGTCCGGCCGGTGATGACGGGCCGCACCGTGCACGTGGTCTTCGCCTACGAGACCGGAGACGCCGCGGGCCAGAACATGACCTCGGCGTGCACCTGGCACGCCTGCCAGTGGGTTCTCGACCGCTTCCCCGCCGAGACCGCCGCGGATGTCGAACACTTCCGGGTCGAGGGAAACCTCAGCGGCGACAAGAAAGTCACCTACCACAGCTTCCTCAACGGCCGCGGCACCCGCGTGGTCGCCGAGGCCGAGCTGTCCGGCCACATCCTGCGGAACGTGCTCAACTCCGACCGGGAGACCCTGCTGGAGACGCACCGCATCCAGCGCGGCGGCGCCCTCCACGGCGGCATGGTCGGCGACGACATCTGCATCGCCAACATCATCGGCGGGATGTTCACCGCCCTGGGACAAGACATCGCCTCGGTGCACGAATCCAGCCTCGGTCACCTCGAACTGGAGCCTGCCGGCGAGGGCGTGCGGGCGACGATGGTCCTCCCCGCCCTGATCGTGGGCACGGTCGGCGGCGGCACCCGGCTGCCCGCACAGCACGCCCTGTTGGAGATGCTCGGCTGCACCGGGGAGGGAAGCCGGCCCCGGCTCGCCGAAATCATCGCGGGATTCGCGCTGGCCCTCGATCTGTCCACCATGTCCGCGGTCGGCGCCGACGAGTTCATCGCCGCGCACGAACGCCTGGGCCGCAACCGCCCCTCCCCCGGCACCCGGACAGACCCGAAAGGATCATGACGAGACGTGCCCTCGCCGCCATCCCCCTGGAGGCAGCCACCGCGCGCCTGATCGTCGTGCTGGAGGAATCCTTGCCACCGGGACCGTCTCACGCGGTCCCGGACGAAGCGCCGGCCGGGGTGGCAGGTGACAGGTGTTCATGTACGGCCAGCCATCGCCCGTCCTGCTCCCGGCGGAAGACGATGGTCTCCCGCTCGTGCAGCGTTTCCGTACCCGCGTGAGTCCGGATGTCGGTTTCGACGCTGTGTGTGAAGACGGCGGTGTCGCCCCAGCTTTGGACCAGTTGGTCGGAGGAGAGGCAGTTGAGCACCTGGAAGGCGTCATCAGTGATCCACTGGGACCAGATTCGACGGTATTCGGCAACGGATTCGATGCGGTTGCCAGTGGTGTGGAACACGAATGTCGCGTCAGGCGCAAACGCGTCGAAGTAGTCTTCCAGTCGTCCGTCGGAGAAAGCGGCTACAAGCTCGTCCGCGGCCTTCATCACGTCGTCGGTCATTGCGGTTCGCTCCGTTCACGTAGGTCGCGTAGATCGCGTAGATCAGCGGGATTTGGTGCCAGGCCCTTTCTGGCAAGGGAAGATCCCTAGACGGCCACCAGGAGCAGGGCACTGGCCCCGAGGCAAAGACCCAGCGCCTGCGACCGGGTCAGACGTTCGCCGTCGAAGAGGAGAGCGAGCACAATGGTGGCGGCTGGGTAGAGCGACACGATCGGGCCGACGACTCCCAGCAGACCGTGGTCCATGGCGAAGAGGTAGAAGGCGAACGCGGCGGTGTCCAGGACTCCGGCCATCGCGACGAACAGCCAGGGAACTCCTCCGAGGTCCAGGCGTACCCGACCGCGCAGAACCAAAGGCGCGGCGCACAGAATCGAGCAGGCGCGGGCACCTGCCAGTGGCCACAGTCCGGCGCCGGGTCCCGGTTGGGAAAGGCAGACCAGTTGGAGTCCCAGTGCGCCGCCCGCGGAGAGGGCCAGAGCCAGTGTTCGCATCGCGATAGCGCTCCTGGTCGCCTGGGCCGCCCGATTGACGAGGGCGATCGAGGCGAGCGCACAACATACGCCGCACAGCGCGAGCGGCCCCGGAGCCGTCTGGACGAACAGCCCCACCACGAGGGGGACGAGTGCGACCGTCACCGCCGTAACGGGTGCCGCCCACACGATTCCGTACGCCGAGAGCGCTCTGTACAGCAGCACCATCCCCAGCAGGCCGAAGGCGCCGGCGCAGACGCCCCAGAGGAGGCTCGATGTCGTTGGCGCGCCCACGCCGCTCGCCGCGAGCCAAACCGCCAGCACCGGCAGTCCCAAAACCTGGGAGAGGAACACGATATGGATGGCCGAGACGCCACGCGTGGCCCTGGCGCCGAAGTAGTCGGCCGCCCCCCAGACCATCGCGGCGATCGCAGCCAGCAGCGCCATCACGACAGTTCCGGTCTCAGCGCCAAGGTCTCGCGCCTCGCCTCGGCTACCCGATGAGCGGCTTCACGGGGGGTGGTCCCCGTCTCGGCGGCGAGGTCGAGGGTTTCCGTGACCAGTGAGCGCAGGGAAGTGCGTATCTTGGCGAACGACGGCGCGGCCTCGGGCAGAACGTCGCCGAACACTATCCACCACCACCAAGCGTTCGTACCCGAATTCGCGACGACGTCGGGGATGGTCAGAACACCGTTCTTGTGGAGGCTCGCCTCCGCGTCCGCAGTCACCGGGAGGTTGGCGGCCTCCACGATGTACCTGGCGCTGATACGGGACTCGTTCTGAGCGTGGATGGCATAGGAGGCCGCCGCCGGGACCAGGACATCGGCCTGGAGGGCGAGCCAGTCGTCCCGGTCGAGCAGGACGTCTCCGGCGCGCAGTCTCTCGCGGTTCACAAGCCCGTGCCGCAGCCGGTCGCGGAGCATGTCCTCGACGGGCAGCCCGTCGGGATTGGCGACGGTTCCGTGGACGTCCGCGATCCCCACCACACGTACGCCTGCCTCATGGAGAAAACGCGCCGTGGCCCCGCCCATGCTTCCGAAGCCCTGGACGACGGCGGTCGCGGTGTTCCTGGGGATCCCGTCCTTGTCGAGCGCCGCGAGAACCGCTTCCGCGACCCCGCATCCGCCGACCAGTTCGGCGAGTCCGATCCCACCGACCTCGACGGAGAATGCCTCATCGAAGCGTTTGCGAGCCGCGATCGGGTCGTCGACCACTCGCATCACCGGGGCGATACACCCGTCGATGCCCAGTCCGTCGAGCACGTCCTCGATGGCCTCGGTGGTGGTCCCCAGATCATCCCCCGTCGCCCAGTTGTTCTCCAGATACGACCGGATGAAGGACAAGAAGCGCGCCAGTACGCCGGGGGCTTCGTCGCTGAGCGGATCGCAGTCGATTCCGCCCTTGGCGCCACCCATGGGGATATGACGGTCCGCCGGGTTGTGATGAAGGGCTTCCTTCACGCTCATCGCGGCGGCCAGGCGCCGGACCTCTTCGTAGGTGCAGCCCTCACGCATCCGCAGGCCACCGCTGGCGAG
Organism: Streptomyces axinellae; assembly: GCF_039532135.1. Taxonomy (NCBI): domain Bacteria; kingdom Bacillati; phylum Actinomycetota; class Actinomycetes; order Kitasatosporales; family Streptomycetaceae; genus Streptomyces; species Streptomyces axinellae. The sequence continues at coordinate 293,757 of NZ_BAAARJ010000008.1, read as the reverse complement.
TCCTCGAATCAACCGGTCGATGACGAGGAATGCCTGACGGCCGGTGACAGGATCGGTCCACACGATGGACGCTTCCGGAGATCTTGAGGCAGCGGCCCCTGTCATCGACGTCACGGAAACTCCGCTGCCCATTTCGGTTAACTCCCATAGATATGTTCAAGTCGCGAATTCAGCAGCCTTGCGGAAATCGATAATGCTTGCCGCGACGTTCGAATGGCCGTGATCGTACCCTCATGCCGCGACTCGCTGGAAGGGGCTCCCTCTCTGTCGGCCCTGGGGGGAGACGCCCCGCGTCAACGGATGAGCCCTAGCGGGCACAGCAGAAGCACCGCCCCCTCGTGACCAGCACCGAGCCCGCCGGGACCGATACGGTTCCCCGGCCGGAGTGCCGCACCGCCAGTCCCGGGTACAAACCGAGGAACTGGCCCGGGACAAGGCCGCGTTGGGGGTTACGGGAAAATTTTCCGCACTCTTGGAAATGCTCTCCGAGGGCACGGACTGAACGCTGCCGCTCGGCTGCGTCCGGCGCCGCCGCACACAGCCGCAAAGGGCCACCCACCCGGCGAAGACACCACCCGGGCCGGCGCCGCCGTGCCCTGGCAAGTGTTCACCGGCTCGCGGGCCGCAATCCCGCCGCAGCGGTACCGGCCGAAGCCGGAGAATCCCCTTCTGATTCCCTTCTCCTGGATTCCCTTCGCGGGACAGCCCCCGCAAAGCACCTCGAAAGGAAGCAGCGATGACCACCAGTGAGCCGCGCGGCCCCGCCGACTCGTCCCGCATACCGTGCTTCGCGGGCGCGTACGAGATGGCCACGGTCATGTCCAGGCGGATCGCGGTCGTCCGATGAGCGGCCGTGGCAGTGGTGAGCGTAACGGTGGCGACCTGGTCGTTGAGTCCCTGGCCGCGCTGGGCGCACGGACCGTCTTCGGACTCCCCGGCCAGCATGCCCTCGGCGCGTTCGACGCGCTGCGCCGGTCCGTGCTCACGTACGTCGGGCTTCGCATGGAGAGCAACGCGGGCTTCGCGGCGGACGCCTTCGCCCGGTCCACCGGAAGCGCGGCGCCATTGCTGGTCTCCACCGGGCCCGGTGCGCTGATGTCGCTCGCCGCGCTCCAGGAGTCCGCCGCCGCCTCCGCGCCCGTCGTGGCGATCGGCAGCCAGGTCCCGGTCGCCGGGCTCGGCGGTGGTCGCCACGGCTACCTGCACGAACTCCGCGACCAGCAGGCGTCCTTCCGTGGTGTGGTGAAGTCCGTGCACCCGGTGCGCGCCGCCTCCCAGATACCGTCGGCGATCGCCGCCGCCTGGGAATCGGCGCTCAGCGCGCCCTACGGCCCGGTGTGGGTGGAGGTCCCGCAGGACGTGCTGCTCGCGCCGGTTGACGTACCGCCGGTCATGGCGCTCGCGGCCACGCCGCGTCCGCTGCCGCCGCGGCCGGAGCTGATCGCCGAGGCCGCTGCCCGGCTGTCGGGCGCGGCGCGCCCGGTGATCCTGGCCGGCGGCGGCGTGGTGCGGGCGGGCGCCGAACCCGCGCTCTTGGCGCTCGCCGAAAAGATCAGCGCCCCGGTGGCGACGACTTTCGGCGGCAAGGGTGCTTTCCCCTGGGAGCATCCGCTCTCCCTCCAGTCGTGGCTGGAGGACCGGTACACCACCGACCTGCTGGAGGACGCCGACGTCCTGCTGGTGGTCGGCTCCGGGCTCGGTGAACTCTCCTCGAACTACCACACCTTCCGCCCCCGCGGCCGGGTGATCCAGATCGAGGCGGACCTCGGCAAACTGGAGTCCAACCATCCCGCCCTGGGCATCCACGCCGACGCCGCCCCTGCCCTGCGCGACCTGGCCGACGCGGTGGCCGAGCGAGCCGACGGCGGGGCCGCCGAACGCACCGCCGCCGACCTGCTCGCCCGGGTCCGGGAGCGCATCGCCGGCCAGGACCTCGACCTGGAGCAGCGGGTGCTCGGCGCGGTCCGCGCGGCCCTGCCGCGGGACTCGCCGAGCTTCTGGGACATGACGATCCTCGCCTATTGGGCGTGGAGCGCCTGGCCCGCCGCGATGCACTCGGCCCAGGGCGCCGGAGGTCTCGGCTACGGCTTCCCGGCGGCGCTCGGCGCAGCGGCGGCCGACCCCGCCAGGCCGGTGCTGGCCGTCTCCGGGGACGGCGGAGCCATGTACTCGATCGCCGAACTGGCCACGGCCCGCCAGTACGGCCTGCCGGTCACCTGGCTCATCGTGGACGACGGCGGATACGGCATCCTCCGCGAGTACATGACCGACGCCTTTGGCGCCGCGACCGCCACCGAGCTGGCCCGGCCCGACTTCGTCGCGCTCGCCGAGTCCTTCGGCGTACCGGCGGTGCGCACCACCCCGGAAGACCTCTCGGCCGATCTCGCCGAGGCGCTCGCCGCGCCCGGGCCGTCGGTCGTGGTACTCCCCGCAGTGCTGCGGATGTTCGCGCCGACGCATCTGGCGACGTAGCGAGACCGGTCCGGCCCCCACCCGGCCTCGGTGGCGCAACGGAGGGCTTGTGAGCTGCAAAAGGCAGCTCACAAGCCCTCTGCCAGTAGCCGGTCGGGGACCAGCAGGGCGGATCCCGCTGATCAGCCCTGCTCCCTCCGGGCCATGACCACGAGTCTGCCGCCACGTGCTGTGGGATGCCCGCACCGACGCCGGTCGCGTCCCTGCCCGTAGCGAATCCGTACTTCCCCATGTCCGGTGCCGCAGGGGCCTTTCCAACCTGCGCCTGAACGGTGCTGAGCCGGGCCCTTCACGGGCTCGTGAGGGGCCGTGTGGGTCGGCCACGAGGTGAATAATCGGCGCCGAACCGAGCAGAGGGAGGAATCGTGGCGTTGCCCACGGCATCGAACGCGGACGCCGTGCCTGAACGCGCCGACGCCCGACCGGTCATCGAAACCCGAGGGCTGCGGATGCGCTACGGCTCGAAGGATGTGCTGTGCGGCGTGGATTTCCATGCGCGCCGCGGTGAGGTCCTCGCGCTGCTGGGACCGAACGGGGCGGGCAAGACGACCACCATCGAGATCCTGGAGGGATTCCGCAAGCGCTCGGCCGGTGAGGTCCGCGTGCTGGGAACCGACCCGGATGACGGTGACGAGGCATGGCGTGCCCGGTTGGGAATCGTGTTGCAGTCCTGGCGTGACCACGGTTGGTGGAAGGTCCGTGAACTGCTCGATCACCTCGGCCGCTACTACACGCCGTACGGCACACCGCTGCGCAAACGTCCCTACGACACCGACGAAATGATCGGCCTGGTCGGGCTGACCGGGCATGTGAACGCCCGGGTCGGCGCGTTGTCCGGTGGGCAGCGGCGCAGGCTGGACGTGGCCGTCGGCCTGATCGGCAACCCGGATCTGCTGTTCCTCGACGAGCCGACCACCGGTTTCGACCCGGAGGCCCGGCAGGAGTTCCACGGGCTGGTACAGCGGCTGTCCGCCCTGGAGGACACGACAATCCTGCTCACCACGCACGACCTGGGCGAGGCCGAGAAGCTGGCCGACCGGATCGTGATCCTGGCGGGCGGCCGGATCAGGGCCGACGGCACGGCGGCCGAGTTGGCGCACCAGGTGGGGAGCAGGACCGAGGTCCGGTACACGCTCGACGGCAAGCCTCAAGTGGAGTCGGCCGAGGACGCGACCCGGTACGTACGTGAACTGTTCGAGAAGCACGGCGACACGGTCGGTGACCTTGAGGTGCGCCGGGCGAATCTGGAAGACGTCTACCTGGCCATGGTGCGGGAGATGGAGGAGGCATGAAGCCGGGCGCGGTCGCTCTGCGTGCGGGGCTGCAACGTGGCTGGATCGAGTTCCGGCAGACAGTGACCAACGGGGGCCAGCTCGTCGGCTGGCTGTTCTGGCCTGCCATCGCGTTGGCGGTGATGTACTTCCTGCGGGACACCACGGTGCCCGGCACCGAATTCTCCCTCGGCACCCACGCGGTTCCCGGCATCCTCGGGATCAACACGCTGTTCACCGGCCTGGTAGGGCTGGCGTTCACGTTGATCACCGATCGGGAGGACGGCACGTTGCTGCGTGCCAAAGCCACACCGAACGGCATGCTCGGCTACGTCACCGGCAAGGTGCTCGCGCAGGCCGGGACCAGCGTGGCGGTCCTGCTCATCCTGCTGGTCCCGGTGGCGTTCCTGTTCGACGGCCTGCGGTGGGGTTCGGTGTCGTCGTGGGTGAACCTGGTCTGGGTGCTCGCGCTCGGCATGCTCGCGATCCTGCCGGTCGGCGCGATCCTCGGCTCGCTCTTCCGCAGCACCCAGGGGCTTGTCCCGATCATGGTGCTGATCATGGTGCTTGTCGGCTTCTCCGGGGTGTTCTACCCGCTCACGACGCTGCCCGAGTGGGTCCAGTGGATTGCGCAGGTCTTCCCGGTCTACTGGCTCGGTCTCGGACTGCGTGCCGCGTTTTTGCCGGACGCCCTGGCCACGTCGGAGATCGGCGAGTCCTGGCGGTTCCTGGAGATGACGGGCGTGCTCGGGGTGTGGGGAGTCGTGGGCTGCCTGGTGGCACCGGGCGTGCTGCGCCGGATGGCGCGGCGTGAGTCCGGCTCGGCCGTGGCGGCCCGCCGCGAGAGTGTCGCCAGACGAGCGGCGTGAATCCAACACTTGGGGAGGCACAACGATGAGCACGGCGTTCGCCCGGTGGAGCAATCTCGATCCGCGCCAGTTCTGGCTGCACGGCAAGGAGCCCGACGAGCCGGTCAGCTTCGACGAGCAGTCCGGGATGTGGAACGTCTATGGGCATCAGGAGGTGCTCGAAGTCCTCGCCGACACCGCGACGTTCTCCTCCGATACCGCGCGGCTGGTGCCCATCGAGGGTGAGTTCTCCCAGGGAAACCTGCTCAAGATGGATCCGCCCGAGCACAACAAGCTGCGCAAACTGGTCGGTCACGCCTTCACCTCGAAGATGATTTCGAGCCTGGAGCCGAGGATCGTCGAGCTGACGCACGAACTGCTGGACAAGTCCGCCGGCTCCGGGCGGATGGAAGTGGTCGAGGACCTGGCGTATCCGCTGCCGGTGATCGTCATCGCCGACCTGCTCGGCCTGCCCAACAGCGACCGGGACCTGTTCAAGCGGTGGGTCGGCGAGGTCTTCGAGCGGCCCGAGGGGTTCACCCGCGGCGAGCCCACACCGGAGTCCACACAAAACGCCGTGGACCAAATGGGCAAGCTGATCGCCTACTTGCACGAGCACGCCACCGAACGCCGGGTGAAGCCGAGGAGCGACCTGCTGACCAGGCTCGTCGAGGCGGAGGTGGACGGCGAGCGGCTGAGCGACACCGAGGTGGCGAACTTCGGTGCCGTGCTGCTGATCGCGGGACACATCACCACGACGATGCTGCTGGGCAACACCGTGCTGTGCATGGACACGTTCCAGGAAGCGCGTGAAGCCGTGCAGTCGGACCGGTCGCGCATCCCCGGGGTGATCGAGGAGTCCTTGCGGTACCTGAGTTCGTTCGCGGCCATCTCGCGCTGCACCAATCAGCCCGGGCGGATAGGTGACAAAGCCATCGCGGCAGATCAGTTGGTGCTGCTGTGGCTCGCGGCGGCCAACCGTGACCCCCGGCGGTTCGACCGGCCGCACGAGTTCGACATCAGCAGGGACCCCAATCCGCACTTGGCCTTCGGGCGCGGAGTGCACTTCTGCATCGGCACCCAGTTGGCACGGATGGAAGGCCGGGTGGCGATGAACGTGCTCTTCGACCGCTTCCCCCGCTTCCGTGTGGATCCCGACGACGCGCCGCGGTTCCAGCCGAGTCCGTACATGACAGGCGTCACCAGGCTGTCGCTACTGACCGACTAGTGGAGGAAGCATGCTGGGCAGGGTGGGAATACGGCCCGCTGAGGTCGACAACCACGCATGGGCCGAAGTCGTCGATGCGGTGGCCGAGTTCGAGGACCTGGGTTACGGCACGGTGTGGACGGCGGAAGGGTTCGGCCGGGACGCACCGACACAGGCAGCGCTGCTGTTGTCCGCGACGTCACGGATCACCGTGGCCAGCGGCGTCGCCAACATCTACCGGCACAATCCGTACACCTTGGCGCAGGCTCATCGCACGCTGACCGAGGCGTTTCCGGACCGGTACCTGCTCGGCATCGGGGTGGGCGTACCGCACCTGGCCGAAATGGTGGGCCGGACGTGGGGTCCGCCCGGTGAGATGATGCGCGATTTCCTCGACCGGATGGACTCGGCCATGTTCACGGCCTCCCCGCCGAAAACCGAGCTCAGGACGGTCCTGGGAGCGGTGGGCCCGGCCATGCTCGCGCTCGCGGGGGAACGTACCTGGGGAGCGCACCCGTACTTTCTGCCGGCCGAACACACCGCTCACGCGAGGGAGATACTCGGCCCGGACAAAATCCTCGCCGTGCAGCAAGGTGTCGTCCTGAACCCGGACAAGGCAGCCGCGCGCGAGACCGCCAGAGAGAACGTGCGGTACTGGATAGAGCACAGCTCCCAGCTGCCGTCCCGCTGGAACGCGGTGCGTGACCTGCTCGGCTTCACCGAGGACGACCTGATCGACGGTGGCAGCGACCGGCTGGTGAACGCGATGGTCGCCCACGGGGACATCGGTGCTGTCGTCCAACGGGTGAAGCAGCAGTTCGACGCCGGCGCGGACCACGTCTGCATCGAGATCCTCTCCACCCCCGGGGCCGAGCCCACCCTGGCCAGGAAGCAGTACGCGGAACTCGCGGGCGCGCTGGTCTGAGAACGCCCGTCACCGGTCATCGGGGGCTCGACACCTCCGATGACCGGTGACGAGCGGGTCACACCGGAGCCCGGGCTCCCGCGGGGTCGGGCACAGCGCCGGATCTGCGGGGCAGTGCGGCGGCGACGAGTACGGCGAGCACTCCGATCAGGACGCTGATGGTCAGCATCGTCGTGAAGGCGGACCAGGTCGGAAGTGTGGTCGAGGGGATCACGTCGCCGGCCAGCGTGCTGCCGCCGACCTGCGCGCCGAGGCTCCCGCCGACGGCACGGACGACGAACATCAGCCCGGTCAGGCTCGTGGCCCTGGCTGCCGGAACGGCTGTCACGACGATGTTCATCGCCTGCGTCAGCCCCAGCCCGATGCCCAGGCCCATCAAGGCCGATGAGGTGATGAGCAGGCCGAGTGACGGCCGGTCGAGCAGCAGTACGCCCGGGGCCGCCAGGATCGGCACACACGACGCCACCAAGAGCACCTTCGCGCCGACCAGACGTTCGAGCGGACGGACCACGAACGCGCTGGCACCGGCGAGCACACCGGAGGGCACCAGGATCCAGCCTGTCACGGTCGCGTCGGACGCGAGTCCGTATCCGGTCGTGGTGGGAGCCGCGGTGATCGTCGGGAGGGCGGTGTAGGTGGCGAAGACGGCCCAGCCGACGGCGAAGGAGACGGCACAGACGACGAAGACGGTCCGCCCGCGCACCCGCAGGTCGATCAGCGGATTCGCCAGCCGTCGCTGCGTCATGACGAAGGCGGTGAGCAGCGCCGACGCGGCGACCGCCAGCGCGACGAACCCGCCCGAAGCCCAGCCCCATGTCGGGACGAGTGTCAGGCCGGTCAGCAACGCCAAAAGGCCGCCGCCGAGCAGCCCGGCGCCCAGCCAGTCCACGCTGCCGTGTTTCGCTGCCGCAGCCGCGGCCGTGGTCGCGTTCGCGGTCGCGCTCGTCGGGACCATCGAGAAGGCCAGTCCGGTCAGGACGGCCAGGAGGAAGAACGGCAGCCAGAAGAGCCATCGGTACGACATCACGGACGTCAGCGGGCCGGCCAGCAGCGGTCCGGCGACGACGCCCAGCGACGATGTCCCGATGATCAACGCGTTGCCGCTCTTGACCCGGTCGCCCGGCAGGACATCGCGCATCAGGCCGATCGACAACGGTGTGAGTCCCAGTCCGGTGCCTTGCATCATCTGGCCGATCGCCAGTACGGGCACGTTCGTCGCCAGCCCCGCCAGTGCGGTGCCGAGCGCGACGATCGCGAGAACGGCGATGAACAGTCTCTTCTTGTCGTAGAGGTCACCGAGACGGCCGATCAACGGGGTGCACACGGCCCCCGACAACAGCAGTCCCGTGAATACCCACGCGATGGACGACGAGGTGCCACCGACGCCCGCCTGGATGAGCGGGAGGGCCGGTGCGAGCATCGCTTCGAGCGTGCTGTAGACGAACGTGACTCCACCGACGACGATGAGTATCGGCATGAGGTCTCCGTAAGGGGTCAGGCCGGAACGGCTTCCACGACCGACGCGGCTCCCGCGGTGGGCACGACGCGGCGCAGTTCGAATCCCGCGCCGGCGAGCAGCCGGCGGTACTCCTCGGTCGTGCGGTGCCGACCGCCGAACTCCAGCAGCAGATCCAGGTCCACGACCTTGCCGAGGTGCGGTGCGTCATCCTCCGGCAGGACCAGCGCCACCAGCAGCAGTTCGCCGCTCTCCCCGATGGAAGCCCGCACCGAGCGCAGGATCTCCGTCGCCTTGGCCTCCGGCCAGTCGTGCAGGACGTGCTTCAGCACGTAGGCGTCCCCGCCGGTCGGGACGGCGTCGAAGAAGGAACCGCTCTGGATGGCGCAGCGGTCGGCCACTCCCGCTTCCGCCAGCACGGGGGGCGCGCTCGCGGTGACCGACTCGATGTCCACCAATATGCCTTTGGCCTCCGGCGTCGCCTGGAGGATCGCGGCCAGCAGCCGTCCCTGCCCGCCACCGACGTCCACGATCGTGCTGAACCGGCTGAAGTCGTACGCCTCCAGGATCGTGGGGATCTCGATGCTGGAACTGAACGTCATGGCCTGGTTGAACAGGTCGGCGTACTCCTCGTCACGGGCCAGGTACTCGAAGACCCGCATCCCGCGCAGCTTCCAGAAGGCCGGTTCACCGGTCACTACCGAGTGGGTCAGCTGTCCCCAGGTCTCCCAGGTGATGGGATGCCCGGCCATCAGCACCAGGGCACGCACCGAGTTCGGTGCGTCGGAGCGCAGTGCGTCGGCCATCGGCGTGAGTGCGAAGCGTTTGCCCGGCTGCTCGGCGAAGATCGACCGCGTGGTGAGGGCGCGCAGCAGACGGTAGACACCGTCCGGGTGCGCCTCGACCTCGACGGCGATCTCGTCGGCTGTCCTCGGGCCTTCGGCGAGCACGTCCGCGATCCCGAGCCTCGCGGCGGTGTAGATGGCTTGCGCGGTACAGCCTCCGACCACCATCTCCATGAGGTCGTCGGTGGGACTCAGAGGTTCGACGTCGCCGGGCATACGCACTCCTCGCAGGTGTGGACTCCCTGTCCGTTCCGAGACGTCAAACTAACGAGCCGCACCGGTAGGGGGCGGACACGCCGAAGAACTGCCGACACCGCCGCTGCCGCAGGTCAGTCCCTGTCTGCTGCCGTGGTGCTGTTTCGCTACGGGGCGGCGTCGCCGGTGCTGATCCGCTCGGCCAGGCGCCGCAGGTCGGCATCGCAGAGCGTCGCGGCATGTGCGCCGAATTCCCGGGCCAGCACGGCTCGTAGCCGCTCGCTGACGGATTCCTCCTCCGGGTCGGGGACCGTGACCACCACACGGCCGATGAGCGCTCGGTCCTCCTTGAGCGCGTACGCCTCGGCCACCCGGCTGAACGGCAGGACATGGGTGACGGTGGGGGTGACCTTGCCGGAGGCGAGGTGCTCCGCGGCGGCATGGAGCACCTCGTCCCGGCGGTCGGGGTGCCGCAGGAAGAACTTCTTGGTGTTGAAGCTGTGGAAACTCTGGTTGTCGACGAGCCTCGACAGGTCCGGCCCGGAGGATGCCTGGAGCCCGAACACTGCGATCTCGACGTACCGCCCGTCCGGGGCGAGGACGTCGATCCCCTGCTGCGCGGCACCGTCGCCGAGAGTGTTCACCACGACATCGACGCCCACGCCACCGGTCCGGCGCAGCACTTCGCCCACCACGTCGGCATGGCGGTGGTCGATGGCCTCCCGTACTCCGAGTCCGGCCAGGTGGGCGATCTTGTGTTCCCCGCCCGCGGTGGCGATGACCTCCGCGCCCGCGAGCCCGGCCAACTGCACCGCGATCAGACCGGTGGTGCCGGTGGCCGCGGGGACGAGCACCCGCTCGCCGGGCCGCACCGCTGCCCGCTCGAAGGCCAGGTACATGGCCAGGAACGGCACCAGGAAGCCGCAGGCCGCCTCATGGCTCACGTGCGCGGGCTTGGCCACCGCGAAGTCCTCACCGGTCACCACCACCGAGGCCTGGCCGCCCATCTCGGGCCGGGTCAGCGCGATCACCTCGTCCCCGGGGGAGAACCGGGACACCCCCGGTCCGACCCGGCGGACCGACCCCGACACCTCCACGCCGGGGGTGAAAGGGAAGTCCGGCATCATCGGGTAGAGCCCCTTGGCGAGCAGGAAGTCCGAGAAGTTGATCGGGAACGCCCTGACCTGGACCTCGATCTCGCCCCGGCCGGGCGCCACCGGCTCGATCGGCACGATCCGCAGGCGCTGCGGGCTGCCGGGCCGCTCGAACCGGACGGCTCGGAACCCCGTGGCCGCACCCCGCGCAAGGGCGGGTCCGGGCGCCGCGTCCGGCTGGGGGGCGGGCGCGGTCTCCCCCGTGCCGCCCCCCTCCGGCCGGGGGCGCGGTGCGGGCCCCGGGGCGACACTGTCGCCGTACCGCTCGACGATGTGTGCCGTGAGCGCGTCGATCGTCGGGTGCTCGAAGACCACGATCGTCTTCAGCACGATGCCGAGGGCGTCATTGAGCTGGTTGGTCAGCTCGACAGCGACGATCGAGTCGATGCCGAGGTCGGACAGCGGGAAGTCCGGCCGGATGTCGCTGACCGGCAGACCCAGGCACCCGGCCACCCGTTCGGTGACGAGCGCGCGGACCTCCACGTCGCTGTGCCCTCCGGCTGCCGCGGCCCCGGCAGAGCGAGGTGCGGGCGGAATGGCCGCAGCCGAGAGGTATTCGGCGGACGCGGGCTTGGCGGACACGTGCTCTGCGGACATGGGCTGGGCGGGCACGGCCCGGCGCATGCCGCGCACGGCTGCCGCCCGGTCTTCCTCGGCGGTCCCGACGATCACCCGCTGCGGGAGGGCCCCGGGCCCGGCCGGCGTGCCGAGGACGGTCACGTCGCGGAAGCCCGCCCGCTCAAGGCGATCGCGCCACATGTGCGGGTCCAGCAGGGGCGAGCCGGGGAGTCTGCGGTGTTCGTCCTCGAACCGCCACCAGCCGTCGAGCAGACCGAAAGTCACGGTGTGGAAAGGCTGTACGGTGGTGACCTCGCTCAGCACCAGTCGGCCGCCCGGAGCGAGCAGTTCACGCACCCCGGCCAGCGCCGCATCCAGGTCGCGGGTGGCGTGCAGGACGTTCCCCGCCACCACCACGTCGTACTTCTCCCCGGCGAACCCCTGTGCGTCGGCGGGGCGTTCGATGTCCAAGACCCGGAAGCGCACACCCTGCCGGTCCAGCCGGGCCCGTGCCTGCCGGAGCAGACCCGGGGAAACGTCGGAGACGTCGTACTCCGCCGCCGTACCGGCCTCGGCCAGCGCGGACAACACAACCTCGGTGGTACTCCCCGTCCCCGCGCCGATCTCCAGCACCCGCACGCCGTCCCCCGCCTGGGCCACGACCTGCCCGGCGACCAGCATGTTGCAGTAGTCGGCCAGTGACTCGCCCCGGTAGATCGCGGTGACCAGATCAGCGGAACCACCGGGGAACAGCACCTCGGTGGCCTCCCGGGCACCCGTGAGCACCTCGGGCATGGTGTCGAGACAGCGCACCACCAGGTCCAGCCGGGCACCGAGGTTGGGGAACCGGGCACGCAGCGGCGCTGGATCGGGCGGCGCCGGCCGCGCCCCCGTCACCGGGACGGCCACCGCTCCGCCCTCCTGCACGAGGTGGCCGCTGCGCACCATGACGTGTGCCAGCGCCGTGACCAGCCGCCGGTACCGGGGCAGTGCGCCGAGCAGATCCGGCAGGTCCTCGACCCGGTGCCGCTCGCGGGGGCGGGCGAACAGGCCGAGCCCGCCCAGGACATGCCACAGGGCCTCCCCGATGAAAGCGTCCAGCGCCTCCCGCTCCTCCGCTCCCCCCTCATGAGCGGGGACCGGCCAAGCCGCGGGGGCCACCGGGCCTCGCTCGACACCGATCGCGGCCAGTACCGGCTCGTCCGCGCGCAGCGCGACCACCGCGCGCTCGCCGGCGGACAGCACACGCTCGATCGCGTCGATGCCCTCCTCCGGTTCGATCGGCCGGTACCCGCGGGCGCTGAGGCTCTCGTACCGGCCGGCGACCCGGCCGACGCGCGCCCACGGACCGAACCCGACGAGCTGCACGGGGAAGGGCAGTTCGGTGGCGAGCTGATGCGTGTACGCGTCCTGAGCGGTGGAGGCCGCGGCGTAGTTGGCCTGTCCCGCCGCACCGGTGAACGACTGCACCGAGGAGAGGGCCAGCAGGAAGTCCAGCGGATCGGCTGCGAACACCTCACCGAGCACGCGCATTCCGTCGGTCTTGGGAGCGAGGACCGCGTGGAACGCCTCGTCGCTGGACCGCTCCACGATCCCGTCGCGCAGCACCATCGCCGCGTGCACGACTCCGTGCAGCGGCCCGTGCGTGCGCGCCTTGGCCGCCACCGCGCGCATCGCGTCCAGGTCGGTGACATCCGCCTGGTGGTACGTGGCCTGCCCGCCCAGCCGGCCCAGCCCGGCCAGCGCGTGGTCGATCCGTTCGTCCTGCGGGCGGCGCCCGACGAGGAAGATCCGGGCCGAGACCGTCTTCGCGAGATGTTCCGCGAGAGCGAGGCCGATGCCGCCCGCCCCGCCGACGATCAGGTAACTGCCGCCTTCGCGGAACATCTGCCGGGCAGGCGGCGGCAGATGGACCGGGCGCAGCACGCGGACCAGCCGGCGGCCACCCAGGAGAGCGACTTCCGGGTTGTTCTGGTGAGCGGGCTCTGCCAGCAGCGCGTCAGCGGCCTGCTCGGCGCTGACCACCGGGTCCGCGAGATCGACGCAGCTCACCCCGGTCCGCGGATACTCCTTGGCCAGGGCCTTGCTCATCCCGGTCAGCTCGGCGGCGACCGGGTCGGCGACCCGTCTGCCCCACACATCCTGTGCGCCGGAGGTGACCGAACGGATGGAGCGCACCCGCTGGATCATGTCGGCCTCGGCAAGCCCGCGGACCAGTCGGGACAGTGCCTTCGCGCCCCCGTCGGCGCCGGCCGCCAGGGCGAGGAACCACAGCTGCCGCACCTCCCCCAGCCCGCGCAGGCGGTCGGCCAGGCCGGTGCGGGCGATCTCCGCCACGCTGACCAGGTGCACCGGACCCTCATGGCGGGCAGCCAACGCGTCGGCCAGTTCCGCCGAACCAGCCGAGTAGACGATCAGGGCGGGCCCGTGCACCGGCTCGGCGGGCGCCGCGTCGGCGAGCTGCCAGCGGGGCCGGTAGAACAAGCCGTGCCGCTCCGCCCGCACGACGACCCCGCGCAGCAGCACGCATGGTCGGCCGGTTTCGTCCAGCACCGTCACCTCGTGCTCCTCGCCGCTCCGGGAGCGCACGTACACGTATCCCGTGGTGGGCGCCGGGGCCGGCAGCTCGACCGATTCGGCCGCGAACGGCAACCGGGTAGCGCCCGGCTCCGCCCCGGTGAGCACGGTGACGGACTGCAGAGCGGCGTCCAGGACGGTCGGGTGGAAGATCATCCGGTCCGGCAGCGGAACCTCGGCCGTGAACCGGGCCAGCAGCTCGCCCTCACCGGCGACCGCGTGCCGCAGTCCGCGGAACAGCTCACCGTAGACGATGCCGATCCTCTCGAACGTGCGGTAGATCTCCTCCCGGCCGAACTCCCTGGTACAGCGGCGCCGGACGGCATCCAGGTCATACGGCGCGGACGGTTCCGCGGCGTCGTCACCGGGCACGTCAGCGGGCACCCACAGGCCGGTGCTGTACGTGGTGCCGTCGGCCGTTCGCAGCTCGTGGGCGATCCTTCCGTCCCGCTCGGTGAGACGGACCAGCACCTCACACCCGTCCTCGGGCACCACCAGCGGACGCAACCAGGCCATCCGGGTCAGGCGGCGCGGCCCGCCAGGGTGTGGGTGTGCGGCCAGCGCCGCCGCGGCCAGCTCGGCCTGCACCACTCCGGCGAGCACGGGCGAGCCGTGCACCCGGTGTTCGTCCACGATGCGGTCCGCGCGGTGCAGACGAGCGCGGTAGACCACGCCGTCGCCGTCCGGCGTGCCCGGCCCGGCCACCAGCGGGCGCGGTCCGGGCGCGGCCGACCCCGGTACCCAGTAGCGGTCGCGGGCGAACGGGTAGGTGGGCAGGCTGAGCCGCCTCGGGGCCCGCCCCGCGTGCAGAGCCGTCCAGTCGGGCGTGGCGCCGGCGACCCACCCCTCGGCCAGCTCGTCGGGGCCGCCCTCGGTGACGGTGCCACGGCCCTCTTCCGCCACGCCCACCCGGGTGTGCGGTCCCGGCACGCCGGAGGCGGCGAACGCGGCCAGCTCGTCGGCGAGTTCGGCTGCCGAGCCGGTGACCACGGCCAGACGGTGCGCCATGGGTTCGCGGCCGACCTGGAGCGTGTACGCGATGTCGGCGAGGTGGCCCGCCGGGGAAAGCCCGTCCCCTTCGCCCGGTGGCGTCTCCATGGCCAGCTCCGCCACCGTGCTCGCGGTCAGTGTGTCCGGATGCCGGCCGGGCAGCTGCGCCGGATCCAGCCGGCCGGCGAGCAGACGGGCTTGCCGCGGGGACATTCCCAGGTCGGCCAGCGGTTCGTCCCACGGCACGTCTTCGGGGTCCACACCGAGGACGGCGGCGACTTCGGCGACCAGCTCCGGACCCGGTTCGGGCCGGGACTGTTCCGGACCCGGCTCGCCCCCGACCCGGTCGAGCGGCCGAACCGCGTCCGCGAGGAGGGCCGCGTACTCGCGAAGGCGTTCCTCGCCCTGTGCGGAGAGTACGAACACCTGCTTGCCGGACGGGGCCGGTTCGGGCGGGGCTGCGGCGTACTCCTCCAGGAGCACGTGTCCGTTCACCCCGCCGAAGCCGAAGGAGCTGACCCCGGCGCGGCGGGGCAGTTCGGTGCCGTCAGGGGCCTTCGGCCGTGGCCACGGCATGGTGCGGTCCACGATGGACAGCGGGGAGCCGTCGAGGCCGATCTGCCGGTTCACCTCCTCCAGGTGCAGGTTGCCGGGGATCTGGCCGTGCTTCATGGCCAGCACCACTTTGAAGATCCCCGCCAGCCCGGCAGCCGCTTCGAGGTGGCCGATGTTCGACTTGACCGAGCCGATGAGCGTGGTCGGTCCGGTGAGCGGCGGCAGTCCGGCACGGTCGCGCAGCTCGGTGAAGGCCCGCTTCACCCCGTTGACCTCGATGGGGTCGCCGAGTGCCGTGCCGGTGCCGTGCAGCTCCAGGTATCCGACGGTGGCCGGATCGGCACCCGCCTCCTCGAAGGCGTGCACGAGGAGGTCTGCCTGCGCCTTCGGGTTGGGCGTGGTCAAGGTGTTGACCTTGCCGCCGTGGTTGACCGCGCTGCCCCGGATGACGGCGTGGATGTGGTCGCCGTCCCGCTCGGCCCGCGCGAGCGGCTTGAGCAGCAGTGCGCCCACCCCTTCCGCCCGCACATAGCCGTCGGCTCCCGCGTCGAAGGTGCGGCAGCGGCCGGTGGGGCTGAGCATGCCCGCCCGCGCGAACGAGATGAAGACCGTCGGTGACAGCAACAGGTTGACCCCGCCGACGATCGCGGTGTCACAGCTGCCCGCGCGGATCGACTCCACGGCGGAGCGCAGCGCCACCAGCGAGCTGGAACAAGCGGTGTCGATGGGGAAGCTGGGCCCGGTGAGGCCGAGCAGGTAGGAGACCCGGTTGGCGAGGATGGCGTGGAACATGCCGGTGGTGGTGAACGCCTCGACCGGCACTTCCGCTTCGCGCAGCAGGTCGTAGTAGTCGTGACTGGCGGCGCCGACGAACAGACCGGTGCGGCTCTTCGCCAGGTCGGCCGGACGGTAGCCCGCCTCCTCCACCGTCTTGTACGCGGTCTCCAGGAACAGCCGCTGCTGTGGGTCCATCAACTCGGCCTCGCGTGGCGGGATGCCGAAGAAGCGGGCGTCGAACCGGTCCACCTGGGGCACGAAGCCGCCCCACCGGCTGTTCGTCCGGCCCGGCCCGGCGGTGGGGTGGTAGTACTCGCGCCAGTCCCACCGCTCCGCGGGGATCTCGGTGACCATGTCGCGTCCGGCAGCCAGATTGCGCCAGAACTCGCCCAGGTCCGAACTGCCCGGCAGCATGCCGTGCATGCCGATGATCGCGATCGGTTCGTTCCCGGACGGGCGGGAGGGGGGTTCGTGGCTCGTGGCCGGGCTCGCAGCCAGGGTCGCGGCCGACGTCGCAGCCGAGGTCGCGGCCGGAGCCGCAGCCGGGATCGCGGCCGGTTCAGGGGCTGTCCGGCGGGCAGGGGCGAGCCGGGTCGCGAGCTGTGCGTCGGTGCCGGCGATGTGGCGTGCGACGTCCTCCACCGTGGTGTATTCGAAGAACAGCGCCGGGGTGAGGTCCACTCCGAGCCTCTCCACCAGCCGGTTGGCCAGCGTGGTGAAGGAAAGCGAGTCGAACCCGTAGTCCCCGATCGGCCGTTCCGGGTCGATCCGCGCCGGGTCGAGCTTGACCACGGCGGCCATCTCGGTGACGAGCACCTCGGCGACGGCGGCGGAGCCGTCCGCCACCACTTCGGGCCGCTCCTCGGCCCCGGTGGCCGGTACGGGTGGCGCGGCGGTGGCGGGTCCGGCTGTCTCGCCGAGCGTCCGCGCCAGTACGGCACCGTCGCCGGGGGCGACCAGAAGCTGCCGGTCCTGGCCCGCCAGCACCGTATCCAGCGCTGCCAGCCCGGTTTCGGTGGCGAGTGGCCGCAGTCCGAATGCCACCCGCAGAGCCTCGGCGGCCTCGGCGTCCACCCCCATCCCGCCGTCTGCCCACAGCGGCCAGCCGACCGAGACGCTCCGGCCGGGGCGCTGTTCGGCGAAGGCGTCGAGGAAGGCGTTGGCATAGGCGTAGCCCGCCTGGCCCGCGCTGCCCACCGCGGCGGCCACGGAGGAGAACAGGCAGAAGAAGTCCGGTTGGTGGTCTGCCACCGCCGCGTCGAGGTGCACGGCACCGAACGCCTTCGCGGCGACGACGTCGCGCAGCCGCCCCGGGTCCTGGTGCACCAGGTATCCGTCACGCAGCACACCGGCGCAGTGGAAGACCCCGTGCGGAGCGCCGAACGCGGTCTGGGCCGCCCCTACCGCGGTGCGCGCGCCCTCGGCCGTGGACACATCGGCGCGGACGTAACACGCCTGGCCGCCCGCTGCCTTCACCTGGTCGATGATCCTGGCGACGCGCTCGTCCTCGGCGGAGCGGCCGACGAGCACCACCCGGGCACCGGCCATCCGGGCGAGCCGGCGGGCGACATGGGCACCCAGTCCGCCGGCACCGCCGGTGATCAGGTAGACCCCGCTGTCCCGCACTGCCGGGGCCGTCGCGGGCGCGGGAGTGTGGCGCCGCCACCGCCGCACGGTACGGCTGCCGCCGCGGTGGCGTACCTCGGTGCCATCAGCGCCACCGAGCGCCTCGGCCGCCAACTGCTCCGGCGTGGCGCCGGCCACCAGCAGATGGGAGACGCGGGGGCTCTCCCTGGTGAGCGTACGCAGGAAGCCCCCGAGGGCCTGGTACCCGGGCACGCCGTCCGGAACGGCGCACACCAGCCGCACCGGCCTCTTGTCACCGGATCGCAGCATCGCCCGGGCGAGGCGGGAGAGGGGCAGCAGCCCGTCGGCCAGCTGTGCCTCCACATCGCTCCCCCCGGCCCGCGGCCACGCGAAGAGCACGGTGTCCACCGGTCCTGCCGCCGCCAGCAGGGCCTCGAAGTCCGCGTCGGAGTCCGGGTGCGGCTGGAAGGGGCCCGCTTTCGTGTGGTGGTCGTGGTGCGGCACCGCCACGGACGAGAGCACCGGCGTCCCCGCCTGCCGGGTCAGCTCACCGGCCAGTCGCGCGCCCGCGTCGTCGGTGGGCGCCAGGATCAGGGCGGATGCCGGGACGGCGCTCGCACCCCGCTCCTCCTCCACCCATTCGGGGCGGAAGCCGGACCACGCCTCCCCGCCGCCGGGCCAGGGACGGACCCAGAAGTCGAGCGCCCGCAGCACGACGCGCCCGGACTCGTCGGCCAGGTGCACCTCCAGCTTGCAGCCCTCGGCGGTCGCCTTGCGCATCACCACATGCGCCAGGGGGGTGGCGGGTACGTCCCCGAGAATCTCGACGGTGCCGATGCTGAACGGCAGGTACAGCCGCTCGAACCGCTGTCCCAGCAGCCAGAGCGACGCCTGGAAAGCGGAGTCGAGCAGGCCGGGGTGGAGCACACAGCCGTGGCCGCCCTCCGGAAGGCGGAGTTCGGACAGCGCCTCGTCACCTCTCCAGTGCAGCCACTGGACACCCTGGTAGAAGGGCCCGAGGTCGAGGCCGCGCTCACGGAGCGCGGAGTAGAGGCGTTCCCCGCTCGCCGTCTTCGTGCACCGGGCCCGGATCGCCGCCAGGTCCAGGGGCGGCAGGTCCCCGGCGGGCGCCGTCTCGACCTTGCCGGTCACGTGGGTGGCCTCCGGGCCGGTGACCTCATAGTCGGCGGACTCGCCGTGGCCGCCGCAGTCGCCGTGGTGCCCGTCCCCCAGTGACACCCGCAGAGTGCGGGGCTCCGGCACAGCTATCGGCGTGGACCACACGTTGTTGCGCAGCCGGACCAGCCGGCCCGCGCCCGGCTCGGCGTGCGCCGCCGCGCGGACGAGTTCCACGCACCCCGCGGCGGGGAAGACCGGGGTCCCGTCCACCCTGTGCTGCGCCAGCACCGCCTCGTCCCCGGTGAACTCGGCGGTGACACCGCCCCCCGGCTGTTCGCGCACCCAGGGGTGCGCGGTCTCCGGCGCCGCCGTCCGGGCCCCCGGGGGCGCTGCCGTCGCCGCGTGGGGTATCCCGGGCAGTCGGCAGCCCTCGCGTGCGAACGGGTAGCCGGGCAGCCGTACATGCTGCGGAGCCGGACCGTCGTGCAGCGACTCCCACGGGACATCGGCGCCCGCCGCCCACGCCGCGGCCACCGCGCCCCAGTCGCGCCGGGCGAGCGCCTCCGGAAGCCGCTCCAGCAGGCGCCTGCGGGCGTCCCGGTCCCGGACGGTCGTCCAGTGGTCGCCCGCCGGCTCCCGGCCCGCGGCGAAGGCGGCGAGCCGGTCCGCGAGTGCCACCGGATCGCCGGCCAGGAGAGCCAGCCGCTCGGAGTGCGGCTCGCGGCGCACCTGTAGCTGGTAGGCGACCTCGGACACGCGCAGCTCGTCCGCACGGCTGCGGATCGCCTCGGACAGGTTGGCGCAGTGCTCGGCCAGCCGCTCCCGGTCGTAGGCGGAGACCACGACCAGGTGCTCGCCGCGCTCGGCACCGCGCGGGTACCGCTGCCGCGGCGCCTCCTCCACGACCACGTGCGCGCCCGCGCCGCCCGCGCCGAAGGCGCTGATGCCCGCGCGCCGGGGCAGGCCGCTCCCGGCCGTGCCGGGCCAGTCGGCCACCTCGCGCTGGACGGTGAAGGGCGTGGCGGGGAAGTCGATGCGCGGGCTCGGCTCCGCACTGTGCAGGGAGGGCACGAGCGTGCCGGACTCCAGTTGCAGGAGCACCTTGGTCAGTCCGGCCATGCCCGCCGCCGATTCGAGATGCCCGATGTTGGTCTTCACCGAACCGATAGCGCAATGTCTCGCCGGCACTCCGGCGAAGGCCCGGGTGAGCCCCTCGACCTCGACCGGGTCGCCGAGGGCGGTGCCGGTGCCGTGCGCCTCGACGTATCCCACGGTGGCCGGCTGGACCCCGGCCCGCGCGAGCGCGGCGGAGACGACTTCGGCCTGCGCGGCCGGGCTGGGCACGGTGTACCCGGTGGTGCGACCGCCGTGGTTGACCGCGCTGCCCTTGATCACGCCGCGGACCGGATCGCCGTCGGCGAGCGCGGCACGCAGCGGCTTGAGCAGCGCCGCGCCCACCCCCTCGCCGGGCACGAACCCGTCGGCCCCGGCACCGAAGGTATGGCAGTGACCGGTGCGGGACAGCATCTGGAGGCTGCACAGCCAGTCGTACTTGGCCGGGTGGAGGTAGAGGTTGACGCCGCCGACCAGGGCCATCCGGCACTCTCCGCGTGCCATGCTGCGCGCCGCGAGGTGGATGGCCGTCAGCGAGGACGCGCACGCGGTGTCCACCGGCATGCTGGGTCCGCGCAGGTCGAACCAGTAGGAGACGCGGTTGGCGACGGACCACTGCGGCGACGGCGGCACCACCGGATTGCCGGCACGCTGCTGGTCCGGCCCCCACAACAGGTGGGTCTGTGAGGTGACACCCACGAACACGCCCACCGGGCGCGCCCCCGGGGCATGGGGGTCACCGAGGCGGCCCGGAGGGTACCCGGCGTCCTCGAACGCGTGCCACGCGGTCTGGAGGAAGAGGCGTTCCTGCGGGTCCATCAGCTCCGCGTCGCGGGGTGAGATGTTGAAGAACAGCGGGTCGAACGCGTAGACGTCGTCGAGGAACGCGCCTTGCCCGCAGTAGGTCTCGGCGCCGGGAGTCCAGCGGGTCTCCGGTATCCGGGTCACGGACTCGCGGCCCCGCAGCAGGTTGTGCCAGAAGGCGTCCAGGTCCGGAGCTTCGGGGTACCGCCCGGCGAGCCCGATGACCGCCACATCGTCGTCCGCCACCTCGGCGCCGCGGATGTCCACCGTTTCGGCGCCGCGGGTGTCCACCACCTCGGCGCCGCCACGACCAGCCGCCGAGCGGTGGCCGGTGTCGGGGGCGGCCGGGGCCCCGGGCTCCGGGGCCGACGCACCGTAGCAGGCGGTCAGTTCCGCCGGGCGCAGCTGGGCGATCCGTGCCGCGGCGGCTCCGAGCGTGCGGCTTTCGAAGAGCAGCGTCTCTCCGACGGAGCCGAGCCGCGCCTCGGTCCGGGCGTTGAACTCGGTGATCACGATGGAGTCCAGTCCGTACTGATCCAGGGGCATGCCCAGGTCCACGTCCTCGGCGGGGACTCCGCGCAACTCCCCTATGGTTTCGGACACGTACTCCTCGGCCCAGGCGACCAGCTGGGCCTGATCGGCCTCCGGCGCCGCGTCGGCGCCGCGCTCCGCCGGTTCACCGGCCGGGGCGCCGGGGGCCGGGGTGCCAGAGGCCGGTGTGCCAGGGGCCGGGAGGGGGTCGAGCAGCTCGGGTACCCGGTGCGGGACGCCGTGGACGAACGGCCGGGCTCCGGTGGCGTTCACGAGCAGGCGGTCGAGCACCGACAGCGCCGTGCTGGTCGGCATGGGCAACACCCCCGCCCCGGGGCCGAGTACGCCCCGGTCGGTGACGGTCATGCCTCCGTCACGCCACACCGGCCAGCCGATCGACAGGGTGCGCCCGGACCGCTCTCCCACTGCCCGCAGAGATTCGCGCACTTCGGCGAACTGGTCCAAGAAGGCGTTGGCAGCCGCGTAGTCGGCCTGCCCGGGGTTGCCGACCGCGGCGACCATCGACGAGAACAGCACGAACAGTTCCAGCGGCTCGTCCCGGGTGGCCCGGTCCAGGTGGAGAGTGCCGAGCACCTTCGGTGCGAAGACCGCGCGCAGGTCCTCGGCGGGCTTCTGCGCCAGGTACCCGTCCCGCAGCACGCCCGCGGCGTGCAGGACTCCGGTCAGCGTGCCGAAGTGCTCACGTACCCGGCCGACCACCTCGCGTGCCTGGACGGGGTCCGACACGTCGGCCCGGAAGTAGGCCAGCCGGTCCCGCCCGTCTTCCCCGGGGACCGGCGAGCGGCCCACCACGGCGACCCGCACTCCCGGCACGGCCAGCAGATGTTCGGTGACCAGCCGGCCGAGGCCGCCGGTGCCGCCGGTGAGCAGGTAGACGCCGCCGGGGCGGATGCCCGGGGCCCCGGGGGCGGCGGGGGCGGCGGGGGCGGCGGGGGCCGGCCGGGCGGGGACGTAGCGGCGGGTGAGCCGGCGGCCCTCCGCGTAGCGGACGAGTTCCGTGCCGTCCGACCGCCCGAGCTCCTCGGCGACCGACTCCCAGGTGGAGCGGGCGTCGAGGGGGCCTGGGACCGCGACCGCGCGGAACGGTACGGAGCGGGTCTCCCGCGCCAGGCTCCTGGCGAGACCGGTGAGCGCCGCCAGTTCGGGAGAGACCATGCCGCCCACCAGCGGGCCGACCGCCAGCACTCGCGTGCCCTGGCCGTAGACCGCGTTCGCCACCCGCAGGGCCGCGACGGCGGTCTCGGTGGCGGACCCGGTGCAGCAGAGCACCACCGCGCCGGGCGGCACACCTTCGCCGATGGCCCGGCGCCAC
Organism: Streptomyces axinellae; assembly: GCF_039532135.1. Taxonomy (NCBI): domain Bacteria; kingdom Bacillati; phylum Actinomycetota; class Actinomycetes; order Kitasatosporales; family Streptomycetaceae; genus Streptomyces; species Streptomyces axinellae. The sequence continues at coordinate 271,440 of NZ_BAAARJ010000008.1, read as the reverse complement.
GCCGCGGGGTCGTCGTCGCCCGGCAGCGCCGTCATATCGATGGTGCGTACCCGGCCGGGCAGGCACTCTTCGGGGAGGTGCGCGCCTGCGGCGCCGGAGGGGAGGATCACCAGCACCGGGTCCGCGGCGGGCGCGGGCACCCGCTCGGTGGTCTCCCACTCGGCACGCAGCTCGACGACGCCTGCCTCGACGGCTCCTTCCTCGATGACGCCCTCCTCGACTTCCCCGGTGACGCCCTCCTCGACTTCCCCGGTGACGCCCTCCTCGACGGCCGCCTCCGGGGCGGCTCCGGTGGCAGCGGATCCGGGGCCGTCCCCGTCGGCGGATTCCGGGTCGGCAGGCTCCGGTTCGGCCCGCCCGACCGGCGGGATGCGGTGCTCCACGCTGTCGAACCGGGTGGTGGGCAGGGGGACCTTGCTCCCGGCGGCGGCCACCGGATGGTCCCCCCAGCGCACCTCCACCCCCCGCCGCCACAGCTGCGTCAACGGCCCGGTCAACGGGTCGGCCCCGGAGGTGACCAGGACATCGCCGGTATCGCCGCCCACCGCCACGACCGAGTGCCCGTCGGGCGCCGCCCCGGCGGGCCCGGCGAGATCCGCGAACTTGGCCCAGGCATCGACCCCGGCCAGGTCGTCGGGCATGCCGCTCAGCCCGCGCAGCGCCGGATAGCGGTCCTCGTCCGCCAGGTCGGCGCGGTCCGGGTGACGGGGGGCGACGGATTCACCGGCCATCAGGTCGAGTACGTCGCCCGGTTCGACCACGCCGTCCAGCAGCAGGTCCAGCAACTCCACGGCATTCGCGTCCGCCAGGTGCCGGGTCAGGGGCAGACCCCACTTGCGGTTCAGCCGGTCCACCGCGTTCTGTGTGGCCAAGGCGGTCACGAGCGGGTCGGTGGCGCGGTCCGGTCCTCCCGTGAGTTCGTCACCGCGGCCACGCTCCCGCAGTGCCCGGCGCCAGTCCGCCACGTTGTGCTGGTACGTCCGCTGAGCGTCCAGTCCGCTCGCCAGCTCGGCCAGGCCGGCCAGCTCCGCGGTACCCACCGCCGCCTCGCGCAGCTGCCCGAGATAGGCGGCATCGAGCCTGAACGGTGTCACCACTCGGCCGGTACCCGGTACGGCCAGCGGCAGCGAGGGGGCGCGCAGCGTGCCCCGCGCCGTTCCGCCCGCGGCCAGGCCGGCCGCGGTCGCCGGGTCCAGCATCCCCAGCGCGGCCAGCGCGGACCAGATGCCCGGCCCGCTCGCCAGCACCTGGGCCGGGCGCAGGCCGAAGCGCAGCAGCGCCGAAGTCACCGCGGTGGTGTACGCGCTCCGCTGCCGCGGGCCCGGGTCGGCGGCACGCAGCATCTCCTCCAGCGGTGGGTCGATCACCTGCGAGAACGTCTCCACGAACGCCTCGACGTCGTCGGGGACATCCAGCAGACCGACCCGCAGCGTCCAGGGAGCTTCCGGCCCGGTCTCGGGCCGCTCCCCCTCCACCAGGGCCGTGATCTCTTCGGTCCCCGAGACCACGCCCGCGAGCCGGTACGGCAGATGTGTGCGGCCGACCGCGAGAGTGGCGCAGATGTCGGCCGGCCGACTGTCCGGGCGGGATCGCCGCCACCGCTCGGTGAGCTTCTCCAGGGATGTCGCCGAGGCCGCGGACAGCAGGAACGGCAGGGGCCTGACGGGCGCGGGCGGGCGTTCACCGGGTACGTACTCCTCGACGACGAGGTGCGCGTTCACCCCGCCGAAGCCGAACGAGCTGACCCCGGCCAGCCGGGGCACCCCCGGAGCGGACGGGTGCCATGCGGCGTTGTCCGAGGCCAGGCGGAACGGCGAACCCTCCAGCCGTATGAGCGGGTTGAGGGCGCGCATGTGCAAGTTGGGCACGATGCGGCGCTCCGACATCATCATCAGCACCTTGATCAGCCCCGCGACGCCCGCCGCGCCCTCCAGGTGCCCGATGCCGGACTTGACAGCGCCCAGCGTGCACCAGCCGGTGCCGCGCGAGGCCGGCGCGAACACCTGGCGCAGCGCCTCCACCTCGATCGGGTCGCCCAGTGACGTGCCGGTGCCGTGGGTCTCGACGAAGGTGATGTCCGCGGGGCTCACGTCCGCCCGCCCGATCGCCTCGGAGACCACCTCGCGCTGGGATGCCACGGTGGGCGCGGTGATGGTGGCGCGCTTGCGCCCGTGGTTGACGGCGCTGCCACGGATGACCCCGTAGATGTGATCGCCGTCGCGTACCGCGTCATCGAGCCTGCGCAGCAGCACCATGCCCACGCCGTCGCCGGGCACGAACCCGTCGGCGTCCCGGTCGAAGGTGCGGCAGCGGCCGGTGGGGCTGAGCATCTTGGACTTGGAGAATCCGATGTATTTCCAATGGTGCAGGTTCAGGTTCACCCCGCCCGCCAGCACGTGGTCCGCCTCGCCCGTGGCCAGCGCCTGCATGCCCAGGTGCACGGCCACCAGCGACGAGGCGCATGCGGCGTCCACCGCCAGACTCGCGCCGCTGAGCCCGAACGCCTGGGAGAGCCGGTTGGCCAGCAGGCAGTCGTAGACGCCGAGCACCGAGTGGCTCTCCACGGTGTGTCCGGGGCTGGTCAGCTCGGCCATGTGGTCGCGTTCCATGTTGCCCACGTAGACCGCGGTGCGGGACGCTCCCAGTACGGCGACGGTGGTGCCGGCGTCCTCCACGCAGTGCTGGGTGACCTCCATCAGCAGCCGCTGCAACGGATCCAGCAGGCGGGCCTCACGCGGCGCGATACCGAAGAACCGGTGATCGAAGTCGTACGGGCGCTCGATCAGGCCACACCATTTGCTGACGGAGCGGCCCTCGGCGCTCCGGTCCGGGTCGTACCACTCGGAGGCGTCCCAGCGGTCGGCGGGGATCTCGCGGACGGCATCGACCCGCTCGGTGAGGTTGGCGAGAAACTCACGGTGATCGCTCGCGCCGGGGAAGCGGCACCCGATGCCGACGACCGCGATCCCTGCGTTCCGCGGCTGCTTGCTCATTGGATCACTCCTGCGAGGTGGTGGGCCGCGGCAGTCATCAGTCGATCCGCGATGTGGTCGATGTGGCGGTCGGGCCAGTGCTGCAGATCCGTGCCGGACACCCAGTCGTTGAACGCGGCGAGTGCCGGTCCGCAGTGGATCTGGAAATCGACGCGGCGGTCCTCCACGCCCTCGATCGCCAGGCGCTGGCTCTCCGCGAGGTACCAGCGGAACACCAGGGCCATCCGGTGGTGCGGATCGCGCTCGGCGCGCTCCGCCTCCTCCGGGTCGTGCTCCGCGAAGTACGCCCGGGTGTCATGCCACACCTGCTCCAGCGGGCGGCGGAACCACCGCCGCTCAAGCATGTCGCGGGTCCGCTCGTCCAGTTCCTCGAGCGAGGTGTGGGCACGGTGGAGTTCGAGCAGCTTGCGCGCCCGTGCCGGGAAGAAGACACCACGCCGCAGCACCTGCGTCTGCCCGCCCGTCTCGAACCCCCCGGCGCTGGGGGCGTAGTCCGTGTCGCCGACCGCGATGCCCTCCAGCATGTCCTTGGCCACGTCGCTGATTCCCGACTCGGCGGTGCACAGGTTCACCGACCCGGTGAGGACGAAGTCCGCACCGAGCGAAAACGCGGCGGCGACGGCCTCCGGGGTACCGAGCCCGCCCGCGGCGCCCACCCGCACCCCTTCCGCTCCGCAGCGGGCCCGCAGCCGCAGCACCGTGGGGAGCAGCACCGCGAGAGCGCCGCGGTCGGTGTGTCCGCCGGAGTCCGCCTCCAGACAGATGTCGTCGGCGGCGGGCACGAGCGCGGCGAGCTCGGCCTGCTCGGCTGTGACGGCGCCGCTGCCCCGCAGTGCGCGCACCAGCGCGTCCGGTACCGGACGCAGGAACGCCTCCGCCGCCTCGGGCAGAGTGACCTTGGCCAGGACACGGTGGTGCGCCACCACCTCGCCGTCGGCTCCCCGGGCCAGGCCGCGCAGCCGGTAGCGCGCGAGCGCGGGGGTGACGTCTGTGGAACCAGAGGACTCCAGCACGCTCACCCCGTGGGACAGCAGCAGGTCCACCACCTCCTCCTCGCCCGGTCCCTGCGACAGGCTCGCCCCGAAGGTGCGGTCGCCCACCTCGCACCGCAGCCGGCCCAGCGCCGCGTCAACGGCCTCCGGGGCCAGTCCACCGGCGCCGTAGAAGGCGAGCAGCCCGGCCCGGGCGGCTCTGGCGACCATGGCCTCGGAGGCGATGCCGCGGAACATGGATCCGCACACATAGGCGTGCCGGACCCCGTACGCGGCACGGAACCGGTCGCTGCCCAGGGCGCGTTCGGGTGCGTCCGGGGTGCGGGTACCGGTCGCGGCCGTCCGGCGGCGGTCGGTGTCCGGCTTCCGCTCCGGTGGCGCCGCCACGGCAGGCGCGGTCGGTGCGGCGGTACGGATCTTGTCCAGCAACTTGGTGAGCACCGTCCCGGGCCCCACCTCCACCAGCTCGGACACCTGCTGGGAGAGCAGGTACCGCACGCTCTCCTCCCAGCGGACGGGGCTGATGAGCTGGGCCGTGAGTGCGGGGCGGATGTCGCCGTCGGGGTACGGCGCCCCGGTGGTGTTGGCGATCACCGGCAACCGGGGGGCCCGCAGGGCCGGATGCGCGAGGAATCCGGCGAAGTCCTCCGCGGCAGCCGCCATCTGGCGGGAGTGGAAGGCGCCGCTCACCCGCAGCGGAACATATCCGGTGGCACCGGCGGCCAAGAAGGCGGCTTTGGCACCGAGCACCGCCTGACGGGGGCCGGACACCACCACCTGACCGGCGCCGTTGAGGTTGGCCACGTCGATGGCGGCCGGCGCACCGTCCGACAGCACCCTCCGTACCTGGTCCTCGTCCAGTCCGACCACCGCGGCCATGGCGCCCTCGGGCGCCGCGGCCATCAGCTCGCCGCGTTTGCGCACCAGTCGCAGTCCGGTGGCGAAGTCGAAGGCACCGGCCGCCCACAAGGCGGAGTACTCGCCGAGGCTGTGGCCGGCGAAGAACGCTGCCCGGTCGCCGTGTTCGCGCTGCCAGGCGCGGTAGTGCAGCGCGTTGGCGACGAACAGCGCGGGCTGGGTGAACTCGGTCCGGTCCAGCTCACCTCTCGGGTCGTAGCGGCACAGCTCCTCGACCGAGTAGCCGAGGACGTCGTCCGCCTCCGCGACCAGGCCGGGGAATCGCGCGAACAGTCCGTCGGCCATTCCCCGCCGCTGGGATCCCTGGCCGGGGAACAGCAGCGCCGCCGGACCGGCGGACCGGCGGACCGGGGCGGGGGCCGGGGGGCGGGCAGGGGCCGGGACACGGGCCGGGCGGCACATCTCCCTGATCTTCGCCAGTGCCGTGTGCGGAGGCTCGAAGGGATGGAGCAAGGCTCCCGCCCGCGCTCCCGATCCGGTGCTGAAGGACTGTACGGCGAAGTTCGCCAGCGTCGGGGACGGGCCCAGGTCGATGTAGCGCACCCCGTCGTGCCGCGCCTCCAGCGTCCGGACCGCGTCCTGGAAGCGGATCGGGCCGCGCACCGTGTTCCACATGTGCTCGGGTGTCACCTCGTCGGTGACCGCGCCGGTCGCGCAGGAGACCAGATCCACTTTGGGGGCGCTCAGCGGGATGTCCGCCATCATCCGCCGGTACGGTTCGGCCACCGCATCCACCTGGGCGGAGTGGAAGGCGTAGCGCACCGGCAGACGTTGGCAGGCGGTGCCCTCCGCGCTCAGCGCCCGCTCGGCCGCGTCCAGCGCGTCCGGTGCGCCGGACACCACGAAGTGCCGCGCGTAGTTGACGGCCGCCAGCTCCAGCCCCCGCCAACGGGGCTGTTCCGGGTCGAACCGGGTGGCGTCGGCGAGCACGGCGAGCATGCCGCCGGGCGGGCACAGGTCCTCGGTGAGCCGCACCTGGGCGGTGACCGCGCGGGTCAGGTCCTCGCGGTCCAGGACCCCGGCGGCGGTCGCGGCAGCGTACTCGCCCAGGCTGGTGCCCAGTACGCAGTCCGGCGTGATGCCCTCGGCCAGCAGCACGTCCAGCAGGCCCAGTTCGACCATGAGGATCGCCGGATGGGTGTGGGCGAAACGGTCGAAGGAGTCGCGCGGGCTCCTGTCGGTGCGATACAGCTCATCCAGCTGACCCGGCAGCCCGGCGTCGGCGAACATGGTGTCGAGCGACCGCAGCGTGTGCTCGAACACCGGGTGCGCCGTGCGCAGTTCCCTGCCCATGCCGTAGAACTGCGAGCCCTGCCCCGCGAACATGAACACCGTCGGGTTCGCCACGGTCATTCCCTCCTCAGTGGTCAGCGGACGACGACGTCACAGCGGGCGGACCGCCGTCCGGGCGCGTCGTCGCGGAGCCGGACGGCGGCGGTGGGCCCTCCGGCTGCTCTGCCGCTCGCCGCGAACCCGCCGGACGGCGCTCGGTCGGCGCGGCCTCATGGGCCTGCTACGGGGTGTGCCGGTGGCGCCGGGGTCAGGTAGCGGTCGCGCAGTTCGCGCTTCAGGACTTTGCCCGTGCCGGACAGCGGCAGTTCGCCGAGGAAGTCGTAGCCGCGTGGCACCTTGTAGCCCGCCAGCCTGCCGCGCAGGTGGCCGTCGAGTTCGGCGGCTGTGGGAAGCGGTCCGGGGGCCGGTACCACCACGGCGTGCACCCGTTCGCCGTACCGGTCATCAGGGACTCCGATCACGGCGCAGGAGGCCACGGAGGAATGCTCGTGCAGGGCGTCCTCCACCTCCGCGGACCAGACGTTCTCACCGCCGGTGATGATCATGTCCTTGATCCGGTCGACCACGTACAGGTAGCCCTCGGGGTCCAGGAAGCCCGCGTCGCCCGTGCGCATCCAGCCGCCCCGCACCGCCTCGGCGCTCTGCTCGGGCCTCCCCCAATACCCCCGCATGACATGCCCGCCCCGGCAGTTGATCTCCCCGACCTGTCCGGGAGGGGCCTCCTCGCCGTCCGGGGTGACCACGCGGACCTCGGCGTGCGCCGCGGCCCGGCCGGCCGAGTAACGGTGCGGGCCGCGGTGTTCGGCGGGACCGAGCAGGGTGGCCGCGGGCGACAGCTCCGTCATGCCGTACGCCTGCACCAGTTCGACATGCGGGAGCAGGCGCGCGACCCGGTCCAGCAACTCCTTTGGCATGGGCGAGGCCGCGTACACCAGCCGCCGCAGGCCGGCGAGGGCTCCAGGGTCGAAGTCCGGGTGATCGAGCAGCAGCCGCAGCATGGTCGGCACCAGGAACAAATCGGTGACACCGTGCGCGGGCAGCGCGGCGAGCAGCGCGGGCGGGTCGAAGCCCGGAAGGGTCACCTGGGTGTTGCCCGCCACCGACTGCATCACCCAGTGCGCGAGGTCGCCGAGATGGAACATCGGCGCGGTGTGCAGGAAGCAGCCGCCGGGGGTGGCGAGGAACCCCGACGCCAGGCAGCCCAGCGCGGAGGTGAGCAGGTTCGTGTGGCTGAGCATGACGCCCTTGGGCGCACCCGTGGTGCCGCCGGTGTAGAACAACGCGGCCAGCGCGTCTCGCTCGCGGCGCGCGTCCGGCGCCGGGGCGCTCGCGGCGATCAGCTCCTCGTAATCCGTGCAGCCCTCCGGAGTCGTACCCTCGCCCGCGTACACCACCTGCCTGATACCCGGGCAGCTGTCGAGCAGCGCCGTCACCGAACCGGCGAACGCGTCGTCCACGATGAGCACCCGGGCGTCACAGTCGTTCAGGGCGAGCGCCACCTCCGGTTCGGTCCAGCGGGTGTTGACCGGGGCGAGCACCGCGTCCGCCCACGGCACGGCCATGAGGTGTTCCAGGTAGCGGTCGGAGTTCAACGCGTACATGGCGACCCGGTCGCCGGCGGCGACCCCGAGCGAACGCAGCCCGGCCGCCAGCCGGGCCACGCGGTCGGTGTGGGTGGCGAAATCGCGCTCGCGGTCGCCGTGGACGGTCGCGATCCGGTCCGGGTACTGCTGGAGGGCCCGGTGCAGTGGCTGGGTCAGGTACATCGAGGCCCCTTATCGGTGGGGTGCGCAGAACACAGGAGCGGGCAGCGGGAACTCCGCCGCGGTGGCGCCGCATTCGAGCGCCCACAGCGCGGCCTCGGGGCCCCGCTCGCGGGCGTACCGGCGGATACGTTCCGGATCGGGTGCCAGGGCCGCGAGGTCCGCGACACCGCTCGCGAACGCGTCGGTGTCCGGGCCGGGCGTCGGCGTGCCGTCGTACGGGCGGGTGCGCTCCGCCATGGACCGCACCGTGGCGGTGTCGAACCGGCCGGTGAGTCCGAGCGCCGCGTAGGCCCGCTCCCCGACCACAGCGCCCATGAGCGAGGAGGTCTCAGGGCCCGGCGTGAGAGCTTCCCGGCGGCCGACGGCTCGCCGTCGCCGGGGTGGCACACCGGAGGCGGCCCAGCGGGCGGCCCACTGGGCGACGACGCCGGCGGCGTTGCGGTCGGCCGGGTTGTGCAGCCGCATCATGTCCCACTTGTTGGCCATGGCCACCACGACGAGGTCGAGGTCCGGGTAGACCCGCGCGTCCCACCAGTACCCCCACGGGTAGGCGGCGGAGTGGCCCCACCACCACAGCCGGCCGTCCCGCCCCGGATCGCTCATCTCCAGACCTGTCCCCGCGAACGTGTCCGGGGTGACCGGGCTGGAGCGGGTGACCCGCGGGCGCAGCATCGCCGCCAGGCCCGCCGGAGAGACCACGCCCTCCGCGCCCTTGGCGGTCCGCAGCAGCGACTGGAACAGCCGGGCGTAGTCGAGGGGGGAGGTCACCAGGCCGGCGCCCGGGTAGGTCGCCGAGTGGTAGACGGGCGAGGGCACGCACCATGGCCCGAATCCCATGTACCCGGTGGCGTGGCCGGGGGACTCCACCAGTTCGTCCCACCGGGAGGGCTCTCCGGAACCGGTGGGCAGGGCGGAGGAGTCCATGTCCAGCGCCTTGAGGATCGAACGGTCCACATAGGACGAGTAGTTCTCGCCCGTCACCTGCTCGATGGCACAGCCCACCACGGACATGCCGAAGCTGGAGTAGGCGAACCGGCCCGGCGGTCCGTACAGGGGGCACACTCCGCCGTACTCCGGAGTGGTCCCGGCCTCATGACGCAGCGCCACGTACTCGGTGATCGGGCGGGGCCGGGTCAGCTCGGCGTCGATGATGTCGGTGCGGTAACCACCGGTGTGCGCGGTGAGCATGCCCGCTGTGACCGGCTGCTCCGCTTCCGGGTTGGCGGGCCGGGCATCGGGCGGCAGGAACGGTGCGATCGGGCCGTCCACCTCGATGGCACCCGCTTCGGCGAGGCGGGTGAGCGACAGCCCGACCAGCGGTTTGCTCAGTGAACCGGCGGTCGCGGACGAGGTGCCCGTCATCGGCACCCCGCCGGCCAGGTCGGCGTACCCCGCGCCCATCCCCCGCAGTTCGGTGCTGGTGGCGAGTGCGACCGCCACGCCGGGGGTGGTCGTGCCGAGCAGGATCTCCGGCAGGATCTCTTCCAGCGCGTCGGCCAGGTCGTGGAACATACACACCTCCGGGCGGTCAGGACGCGCGGGTGGCGTCGATGTGGGTCATGACGTCGGCGAGTGAGGTGCACGCCGGGTCGGTGATCGCGGTCAGCGCGGCGGCCAGGCCACGCCCGACGCGGTCCACCTGGCCGCTGTCGAACCGGCCGTTGTCGAACATCAGCCGCACCGCGGGCTGGGGACCGTCCTCGACGATCAGCGTCAGCGGGTAGTTGTTGGAGTCGGCGACCCGCAGCGCTCCGGGCCGTCCGCCGCCGCGCAAGGCCGCCCGGACCTCGTCCGCGACCGGATAGTTCTCGAACACCACGACCGTGCTGAACAGCGGTGTACGCCTGCTGACTTCGGCACAGCGCGCGACGGTCGTCAGCGGGGTGTGCTCCGAGGGCATGCGGCCACGCGCTTCCTGGATGTCGCGGAGCCAGCTGTCCAGCGCAGAGGCGGATCCGATGCGTACACGCAGGGGCAGCGTGTTGATGAACATGCCGATCATCTGCTCGATACCGGCCAGTCCCGAGCGGCCGGAGACGGTGGCGCCGAAGACCACGTCGTCCGTGCGGGCGTGGCAGGCGAGCACCAGCCCCCAGGCGGCCTGGAAGACGGTGTTGCGGGTGAGCCGAGCGGCTCGGACGAAGGCGTCCAGCCGTTCCCCGAGCCCCTCCGGCAGTCCGACGTCATGCAGCTCGTGCTCACCGGGCCGGCCGGTCTCCCGGCCCGGCGGCAGCGGAGTGGGCCGGGTGAATCCGGCCAGGTAACGGGTCCAGAACTCCTGGTCCGGTGCGCGGTCCCGGGCGGCCAGCCAGGCGAGATGGTCACGGAACGGCCTGCGGGCCGGGCGTCGCGCCGGAGCGTCGTCGCGGATGGCACGGTACAGCGCCAGCACGTCATCGACGAGGATCGCACTGCTCCACCCGTCGATCACCAGGTGGTGGGCCTCCATCAGCACGCGCCACCCGTCGGCGCCCTCGTCGATCAGGGTGACCCGGACCAGGGGGCCCTGTTCCAGGTCGAACCCCCGGCCGGACGTGAGGAGTTCATCGAGCGCCCGGTCCCGTTCCGCTGCCGGTCGCGCGGACCAGTCCAGCCGGGCGACCGGGAACCGCACCCGGTCGAGGACCACCTGGAGCGGCCGGTCCACCAGCCGCCACATGACCCGGGTCCGCAGCACCGGCACCCGGCTCGCCGCTTCTTGCCACGCCTGGGCGAAAGCGTCCGGGTCCAGATCGCCCGCCTGCCAGGAGAGGCGGGTGGTGTAGAGCCGGGCGTCATCGGCCTGCAGCGTGTGGAAGAGGATGCCCTCCTGCACCGGGGAGAGCGGGCAGATGTCCTCGACGCCCCGGCACGGGCCCAACTGGCGCGCCAGTTCGGCGGTGGACAGTCCGGCGAGGGGAAAGTCCGCGCCGATGCGGAAGCCGGTGTCCGGACGGGTGGCGGCCTCGGCGATCTCCGAGAGGGCCGTGACGACTCCGGCGGCGACCGCCTCCATGCTCGTCGCCTCGAACGCCCCGGTGTCGTAGGACACCGCGACCCGCAACCGGCCATCGGCCACCCGCGCGACGACCTCGACCGGGTAGGGGCGGGGCCGGCTGCCCGCGCCGAGGGCGCGCACTGGGTCGCCGACGGGGGTGAACCGGCCGTGCGCGCAGGTGGTGTCGTCCGTACGGCCCAGGTAGTTCAGCTGTACCTCGGCGCGGGCGAGCCCGGCCGGAGGACCCCCGGCGCCCGGGTGGGAGAGCAGGCCGTAGCCGATGCCCCGGCCGGGTACCGCCGCGACCGTCTCCCGCACCGCGGCCAGGCAGCCCACCACGTCGTCGGGGTCGGCGACCCGTACGGCGACCGGATGCACGGAGGTGAACCAGCCGACGGTGCGCGTCAGATCGGCATCGGGGAACAGCGGTTCCCTGCCGTGACCCTCCACGTCCACGAGCACGTCCGGCGAGCCGGTCCAGCGGCGCAGCGCCATCGCGAGTGCCGCCAGTACGGTGTCCTTCGCCTCGGCCCGGAAGGCGGCGGGCACCTCGGTGAGCAGGGCGCGGGTGTCCTCCTCGGAGAGCGCGGCCTCGACGATCGCCATGGCCTCGCGCGTCCCCCCGGCCCCCGGCTCGCCGCGATCGCGCGGGAGCGGTCGCGACACCCCGGGCAGGAGCGCCCGCCACCTCTCCGCCTCCCGCGTGAGCTCCGGGCCGCAGGCCCGCTCGTGCAGCCGGTTCGCCCATGTCCGGAAGGATGTGGTCTTCGCAGGCAGGTCACCGCCCTGGCAAAGGGTGCCGAGGTCCTCCAGCAGCACCCGCCAGGACACCACGTCCACGCACAGATGGTGCACGGCCAGCACCAGGGTCCGGCCCGTCAGCGCGGCGCGCAGGACCACGCCGTCACCGAGGGCGAAGCCCTCGACCGCGTGGCGCAAGGCAGCCTCGACTCCGGCGTCCGGCGCCAGGTGCTCGATGCGGCGGCAGGGCTTGTGCGGGCGGATCTCCTGCACCCAGCCGCCGGAATTCCGGGTGAACGCGGCACGTAGCTGGTCGTGGTGCGCGACAAGTGTGTCGAGCGCGATATCGACGGTGTCCGGCTCAAGGTCCGGCGCCAGTTCGAGCACCGTGTACTGGGTGAGGTGGTCGCGCTCCGGGTCGCCGTCCGCGAAGAAGGCGCGCTGGATCGGTGTCAGCGGGCTGCGGCCGGTGATCTCCTCCTGCTCCGCGACCGGTGCGGGCCCGGCCTCGGACAAGTTCGCCTCGGCGGCCAGGTCGGCCAGGATCTGGTGCTGGAACAGCTGGTTGGGCGTGATCCGGTAGCCCGCCTCGCCGGCGCGCGTGGCCACTTCGATGGCCCGCAGCGAGTCTCCGCCGAGGGCGAAGAAGTTCTCGTCGGCGCCGACCTCGGTGAGCCCGAGCACAGCGCACCAGATGTCGGCGAACAGCCGCTCCTCCCGGGTGCGTGGCCGCACCAGCGCGTCCCGCGCGGTGACGGCGGGCTCGGGCAGCGCCCGCTGGTCCACCTTGCCGTTGCGGTTGAGCGGCAGCGCGTCGAGCCGCACGATCATGCTGGGCACCATGTACTCGGGCACTCGTTCGCTCAGGTGCGCGCGCAGCCGGGCGGTCACGGACTCCTCCGCGGCCACGACATAGGCCACGAGCCGTTTGTCCCCGGAGGGGCCGCTACGGGCGACGACGACCGCCTCGCGCACCTCGGGGTGGGCTGTGAGGTGCCCCTCCACCTCCCCGGGTTCGATCCGGAAGCCGCGGATCTTCACCTGGTGGTCGGCGCGGCCGACGAACTCCAGGTTGCCGTCGCCGATCCAGCGCACCAGGTCGCCGGTGCGGTACATCCGGCTGCCGGGCCGGCCGAACGGGTCGGGCAGGAACCGCTCGGCGGTCGGTCCGGGCTTGCCGTGGTAGCCACGGGCCACCCCCGTGCCCGCCAGATACAACTCGCCGGTCACGCCCTGCGGCACCGGGGCGCCGTGCCGGTCGAGGACGTATGTGCGCGTGTTCCACGCCGCGCGGCCGAGCGGGACGCGGGTGATTCCCGGCTCCAGCCGCCAGAAGTTCGTCTGCCCCGACACCTCGGCCGGGCCGTACTGGTTGTGCAGCTCCGCCCATGGCAGCACCTCGTGGAACCGGTCCACCAGGCCCGGCGTTATCGCCTCGCCGCCACAGTGCACCTGCCGCAACGAGGTGCACTGCGCGACCCGGGGCGTGCCCAGGAACTCCCGCAGCATCACGGGCACGAAGTGGATCAGCGTCACCTGCTCGTCCTGGACGAGCCTGGCCAGGTAGTCCGGGTCGCGCTGGCCGCCGGGACGGGCGACGACGACGGTGGCGCCCGCGGTCAGCGGCCAGATCACCTCCCACATGGAAGCGTCGAAGGTGAAGGGCGCCTTCTGGAGCAGCCGGTCGCCGGGGCCGAGGCCGTACTCGGCGGTGTCGCACGCGATGAGGTTCGCCGCGCCCCGGTGCGGGGTGAGAACGCACTTGGGCTCACCCGTGGAGCCGGAGGTGTAGACGGCGTGCGCGATGTTGTCGGGGGTCACGCCGGTGACCGGTGCGGTGGTGGGAAGGTCCGCCAGCACTGTCAGTTCCGGATCCAGCTCGACGACGGGGACGACGTCGCGCGGCAGGCCGGAATGTCCCGCGCGCTGGGTGACCACGGCCAGGGCCCCGGTGTCGGCCAGCAGATGACGCAGCCGCGACTCGGGCTGCTCCGGGTCGAGAACGACGACGACGGAGCCGGCCTTCATCACCCCCACGAGGGCGACTACGGCCTCCACGGACCGTTCGGCACAGACCGCGACGATGCGTTCGGGCCCGGCACCGAGTTCGCGCAACCGGTGCGCCAGGGCGTTGGCGCGGGCATCGAGCCGGCCGTACGTCAGCTCACGGTCCGCGTCGCGCACGGCGATCTGTGCCGGCCTGCGGCGGGCCTGTCCGGCGATCAGGTCGTGCAGGCAGGACTGGTCGGCGTCGGGCCGCGCGGTGTCGTTCCACTCTTCCAGCACCCGTATCCGCTCCCGCCCGCTGAGCAGCGGCAGTTCGGAGACCGGGGTGTCGGGTGCGGCGACCGCGGCCTGGATGAAGGTGCGGAAGCTGTCCCCGAAGCGCTCGATGGTTTCCGCGTCGTAGAGGTCGGCCGAGTACTCCAGCCGCGCCACCAGCCCGTCCGGCCCTTCGGCCAGCCCCATGGCGAGGTCGAAGTGGTTGGTGCCGGTGCCGGTGGGGAACGCCGTCACCTCGACGTCCGGCAGGGTCGGCGCGACCTCGCCCACGCCACCCTCGACCTGGGCCAGCAGCAGGTCCGCCGACTGGCCGTTCCGCTCGGTGACCTGGAAGCTGATCTGATGCAGCGGGTGGACACTGAGCTGACGCACCGGCTGTAGTCGTTCGACCAGAGCGTCGAACGGCAGCCTCTGGTGGTCGAAGGCGTCCAGCGCCGTACGCCGGACCCGGCCGATCAGTTCGCGGAAGGTGGGGTCGCCCGACAGGTCGGTGCGGAGGTTGACGCTGTTGATGAAGAACCCGATCAAGGGCTCCAGCTCGGCGAGGTCGCGCCCGGCCACCGGCGAGCCGACGACCACGTCGTCCTCCCCGGTGTAGCGGGCCAGGAGCGCGTCCAGCACCGCGAGCAGCACCATGAACAGCGTGGCCTGCTCCGCCGCCGCCACCTCCCGCAGCGCCGCGGTGGCCTCGCCGGGCACCGTGAACAGGTGCTCCGCGCCCTTGTACGTGGGCACGACCGGGCGGGGCCGGTCCCGCGGCAGGGTGACGATCTGCGGCGCGCCGCGCATGGTCGCGACCCAGTGCTCCAGGTCCGCCGCGAAGCGCTCGCGGGTGGCCGCGGAGCGCTGCCACGCGGCGAAGTCGGCGTACTGCACCCGGAGTTCGGGGAGGTCCCAGGGACGCCCCGTGAGGTGGGCCTCGTACACGGTGCGAAGTTCGCGGAAGAGGATGTCCAGGGACCAGCTGTCCACGGCGATGTGATGGATGCTCAGCAGCAGCACGTGGTCGTCCGGGGCCATGACGAGCAGGGTCACGCGCAGCAGCGGTCCGCGTTCGAGGTCGAAGGGCCGCGCCGCCTCCTCGCGGGCCAGTCCCCGCGCCTCCGCCTCGGCCTCGGGGTGCCCGGTCAGATCGACCAGGGCGACCGGGACGGGTGCCGGTTCGTCGATCACCTGCACGGGTTCGGTGCCGTGCGCGGTGAACCTGGTGCGTAGCGCCTCGTGCCGCGTGACCACTTCGGTGAACGCGGCCCGCAGCGCGGGCACAGCGAGCGGTCCGCGTATCCGGTAGGCCAACGGGGCGGTGTAGACGGGGCTCTCCCCGATCAGCCGGTCCAGCACCCACAGCCGCTGCTGGGCGAAGGAGAGGGGGAGCGGTTGATCGCGGGAGGCCCGCCCGATCGTGTCCCGCGCGAGGCCGTCGCGACGCAGGAGCAGACCGAGGAGTTCCCGGCGGCGCGCCGCCGATTGATTTCCTGCCGTCATGTGTGCATCGTCGTGGAGCCGTGCGGCGCCCGGGGGGCACCCGGTTGACGCGCCGCCAGGTGGAATTCTCCTGTTCGGCCCGGGCCGCCGGGCCGGCCTATGGGCACGCTACGGAGCAGCGCTGCCGGGCCGGACGGCGCGCGGAGATTCCGTAGTCGACTCGCGGCCGCCGCAGCGGCATGCGGCCCACCTGCGAGTTCGCCCGGACATGGCGCCGGGCCCGTGTCGTCTTCCCGGCAGGTGTGCCCTCCAGCATGGGCGTGAAGCCCAGCCGGAGGAAGTATGACGACCGAAGTCACCTCAGCGTCGATCACTGGCGAGGTCCTGCCCGCCGACCGTTTCCAGCTGCACCAGAGCGAGGGCATACCCGACATCGAGCGGGTACTGGATGTCCTGAACGGCAGACTGGCCGCCTACCGGGTACGGCACTTCGTGCCCGCGGCCGAGTGCGCCACCCTCACACAGAACTTCTGGGATTCCCCGCACCGCACCCCTCGTCACGGGGAGGGCGCCGACGGCGTCGAGGCTTACATCCTCGGCGCGTCGCACATCGACCTGTCCACCCGGGACTACTTGGACGTCGCGGAGACCACGCGGGACGCTGTGGGTGCGCTGTACGCCGGCGCGACCGATCCGATCGCGCGGCTGCGGAGTTCGCTGGCGGAGCGGATCGGCGTGGTGCGCCCCGCCGGACACGACGGCCGGAAAGCCGGCTCGTCCAAGGCGGTGTGCTGGAACAACGACTCCCGTGAGTTCCTGCTGCTGCCCCACGACGATCTCGCACAGCTCGGCGACCCCATGCAGGCGGGCTTCGAGATCCAGCGCATCCGGCGGGTGATGGCGGTCAACGTCTACCCGCACGTCCCCGGTGGGCGCGGACAGCTGCGGCTGTGGAACATCGCGCCCGACGACCGGACCCGCGCGCGTCTCGGCGTCAGCCACAGCGGGTATCCGTACCCTCCTGAGCTGCTGACGGACCATCCCTCGCTGACCGTCCCGGTGGCGACGGGCGACCTGTGCGTGATCAACGGCAATCTGGTGCACGCCGTGCTCGGCGGCGGCTCGGCGGCCGAGCACGGCAGGCTCCTGCTGACCTGCTTCACCGGCCTGGCCGGTGACGAACTCCTCTGGTGGACCTGACCCGGGACGCGATACCGACGCGGGACCGCGTGCGGAGGCCGGCCGGGGCCTGGCCGGCCTCTACGCCTCCTTCGCGGTCATCCGCTCGCGCAAGCTCCTGGGCCGCATGTCCGTCCACACCGTGTCGATGTGGTCCAGACACTCCTGTTTGGTCCCGGCACATCCGGTCTCCCGCCAGCCCGCCGGGGTCTCCCGGTGCGCAGGCCAGATCGAGTACTGCTCCTCATCGTTGATCACGACGCTGTAGCGGATCTCGTTCTCGTCGCCGGTGCTGGTCTCCGTGCTCATGTCGCTCCCTCTCCCATCTGTGCTCTCACCGCGTCCCGGAATTCGCCGAACAACGGGGTCTCCCACACCTGCACCATGTCCACCTCGACGCCCAGTTCGCGCCGCAGGTAGGACACGATCCGGGTCACCATGATCGAGTCACCGCCGAGTTCGAAGAAGTCGTCGTCCTCGGTGAGCGCCGGCACGTCGAGCACCGCACGCCAGGAGCCGGCTATCACCTCCGAGGCGTCGGCGGGGGCAGCGGTCATCTCGTCGGGGCCTGCTTGGTCAGACATAGTTGCTCTCCGTCCGCAGCCGGGCTGCGCCCTCGAATCGCCGCGCGTCCAGGGGGCTGATGTCCACGAACGGCTCCCTGTTCACAACCAGATCGCGCACGATCTCTCCGGCCGCCGGCCCCTGCATGAAGCCGTGCCCGGAGAACCCGGTGGTGTAGAGGAAGCGGCCGACGTCGGGGGATTCTCCGATCAGGGCGTTGTGGTCCGGGGTGACTTCGTACAGGCCCGCCCACCCGCCGGTGATACCGGTGCCGAGCAGGCCGGGCACCCGCGTGGCCATCTTCTGCGCGAGCTTGGAGAGCCATTCGTCCGTGCGGTTCAGCCGGAAGCCCGGCGGCTCGTCCGGGTCGGACATGCCGAACATCAGGCCCCTGCCCTCCCGGCGGAAGTAGAAGGCCGAGGCGAAGTCGAGTGTCATCGGCATCCGCACGTGCGGAGCGATCGGCTCGGTGAACGCCAGTTGCCTGCGATACGGGGTGACCGGCAGCCGCACGCCCGCCATCTCCCCCACCGCGGACGACCAGGCGCCCGCCGCGCACACGACCGTCGATGTCCCGATCCGGCCCCCGGTGGTGTGCACGGCGCGGATCTCCCCACCGTGGGTGTCGATCCCGAGCACCTCGCAACCGGTCAGGAGCGTGGCGCCATGGCGTCTGGCGCCGACGGCGTACCCGAGAACGGCCGACTCCGGTGTGCAGTACCCGTCTTCGGGCGAGAACGCCGCGGCCAGCAGTCCGTCCGTCTCGATCAGCGGAGACAGGCGCTTGGCCTCGTCCGGTCCCACCATCGTGCTCGGCACGCCCAGTTCGTTCTGGAGGGCGACGCCCGCCTCGAAGGACGCCACGTCCTCCGGACGCGAGAGCAGGAACAGGTAGCCCGCGGTGTGCAGGTCGATGTTCTGCCCCGGCTGCCTGCCGAAGCGGCGGTAGGCGGCCAGGCTGCGGGCGCTGAGCCGGATGTTGAGCGCGTCGGAGAACTGTGCGCGCACCCCGCCGGCGGCTTTGCACGTGGAGCCGGACCCCAGCTCGTCCCGCTCGACCAGGACCACATCGCGCACGCCCGCCTCGGCGAGGTGGAACGCGACGCTCGTGCCCATGATCCCGCCACCGATGATCACCACCTCGGCAGAGGATGGAACGTCCATTCCAGACTCCCTCACGTCGCTCCGCACAGGCCGGTCCTCATCGTCGCCGGGTGGCCTGACACCTCTCGGCCGTCCCGGGTGCCGCCCCCGCGGGACAGAGGCCGAGACCAGACGGCCGCCCGGTGGGACGCCATCGGGTTCGGTACGGGAACCGGTGTGCTTCCGCGCCCGGGGAGCGGCCCGGCGCCCTCCGCCGTGGGACTCCCGTATCGCCCCTGCCGGAGCGGCCCTGAGCAGAGGCGATCGCCCGCCCGGGACATCGGCGGCTG
This sequence comes from Streptomyces axinellae, assembly GCF_039532135.1. Taxonomy (NCBI): domain Bacteria; kingdom Bacillati; phylum Actinomycetota; class Actinomycetes; order Kitasatosporales; family Streptomycetaceae; genus Streptomyces; species Streptomyces axinellae. The sequence continues at coordinate 252,876 of NZ_BAAARJ010000008.1, read as the reverse complement.
CCACCTCGGTGCGCACGCCCCCGGACACCATGACCTCTCGTGGCAGGCGCAAGAGCAACAGCGAGCGTGACCATCGGTCGCGCCTTCAACGGTCCTCCGCACTCAGCCCACGGTGGGTACGCGTGCGCGGTCTTCGCCCGCGCTTCCGGTCTGGAGCCGCCGGTGGCTGTAACGCTGCTCGCCGCACCGCCGCTGGAGACCCCGATGGCGGTCGCGGCCGTCGGCAAGCGTGTCTCCGTCCGAGCGGGTGACACTCTGGTCGCCACCGTTTCCCCGGCGGACCGGTCGCCGGGGGCGATTCCTCCGGTCGGTCTCACCACCGCACAGATCGCGACCCGTGCTTTCCCCGGCCGCACCGGGCACCCGTTCCCGAACTGCTTCGCCTGTGGCCCCAACCGCACGGACGGACTGCATCTGGCTCCTGGGCCCGTACCCGGCCGGCCGCACACCGTGGCCTCCCCCTGGACCCCGCGCACCGACGACCCGGACATGTTGTGGTGCGTGCTCGACTGTCCCGGTGGCTGGGTCGAGGGGCGTCCGGCCCCGTTGGTGCTCAGCAGGCTCTCGATCGTCATCCCCGGCCGGGTGGAGCCGGGCACGCCCCACGTGGTGGTCGCCGAGCGGCTCGGCGTGCACGGCCGCACGGTGAGCGTCGGCAGTTCGGTCCACACCCCGTCCGGTCAGCTGATCGCCACCGCCGCCGCGGTATGGACGGCGGCCCCCGACGGGCTGCGGTACAGCGGCTGAGCGGCCCGGCCGGCGAAGCAGGAGAACCCAGAGGAGGACTGCATGCACCACGCGAGCACCATCACCGCCGCGTTCGCCCGTCAAGTGGCGGCCCGGCCCGACGCCGTGGCGGTCAGCGCGCCCGACGGCACCCTCTCGTACGCCGAACTGGACGCGCGCGCCGGCCTCCTGGCCGGGCGGCTGCGTGGGCTCGGCGTGGTACCGGAGGCCCGCGTCGCCGTGGACCTGCCGCGATCGGTCCACCTGGTGGTGACGCTGCTGGCCGTGCTCAAGGCGGGCGGCTGCTACCTCGCCCTGGACCCGCAGCAGCCCGAGGAGCGCCGCGCGCTGGTGCTCAAGGACGCGGGGGTCCAGCTCGTGGTGACACCCGAGCTGCTGGCGGCCACGGCCGAGGCCCCGGGTACGGCGCCGCTGCCGGAGTCCGTGCCCGAGAGCACGGCGTATGTCGCCTACACCTCCGGCTCGACCGGCACCCCGAAAGGCGTGTGCGTCCCGCACCGGGCGGTGGCGCGGCTCGTACTGGAACAGGAGCTGCTGCCGATACGGCCCGACGACGTCTTCCTGCTCCTGGCGCCCATGGCCTTCGACGCCTCCACACTGGAGCTGTGGGGCCCGCTGCTCAACGGCGCCCGCCTGGTCGTCGCGCCACCGGAGGACCTGTCCTCGGCCGACATCGAGGAACTGGTCCACCGGGAGGGGGTCACCACACTGTGGCTGACCGCCGGTCTGTTCCACTCGGTGGTGGCCGCTCACCGGCTGCGGGGCATGCGCGGGCTCCGGCACCTGATCGCCGGCGGCGACGTGCTCTCCACCGCCCACGTGGACCGAGCGCTGCGCGAACTGCCGGACACCCGGCTGGTCAACGGGTACGGCCCCACGGAGAACACCACGTTCACGGCCTGCCACGTGCTCACCGGGCCGGTCGGCGAGGGCCGGGTGCCCATCGGGGTGCCGGTCACCGGTACCACCGTGCATCTGCTCGACGACCAGCTGCGGCCGGTGCCCGAGGGCCGGGCCGGCGAGCTGTACACGGGCGGGGCCGGTCTCGCGCACGGATACCAGTGCGACCCGGCGCTGACCGCGGCGCGCTTCCTCCCCGACCCGTTCACCCCCGCTCCGGGCGGCGGGCGGCTCTACCGCACCGGCGATGTGGCCCGTCGCCGTCCCGACGGGGCACTGGAATTCCTCGGCCGCACCGACGCGCAGCTCAAGGTCCGCGGCTTCAGGGTCGAGCCGAACGAGATCGAAGCGGCCCTGTGCACCCACCCGGAGATCGACGACGCCGCGGTGGTCGCCCAGCGGTCGCACGGCGAACGGATCCTCGCCGCCTTCTACGTGACCGAGCGCACGCTCACCACGGCCGAACTCCGCGCCCACCTGGCCGCGCTCGTGCCGCGCTACATGATCCCCGCGGTCTACCTGCGCCTCGACGAACTGCCGCTGAAGGGCAGCGGCAAGGTCGACCGGGCCCGGCTCGCCGCGACGACCATGCCCGGCCGCCCGGAGCTGAGCACCGACTACCGCGCCCCGGGCGGCGAGCACGAGAGGTGGCTCGCCGAACTGTGGGCCGACCTGTTGCAGATCGACGAAGTGGGCGTGGACGACGACTTCTTCGAGCTGGGCGGGCATTCGCTGATGGCCACCCGGATCACCGTCGAGATCGACGAGCGCTACGGACGCGCGGTGGCCCCGGTCGCCTTCTACGAACACCCGACCATCGCGGAACTGGCCGGGATGCTCACCGCCGGGGAGGAGAACCAGTGAGGATCACCGCTGCGTGCCACGGCCCCGAGTGCGACCTGGGCGCGGTCGATCTGTCGGACCACGACTTCTACGCCACCGGCGACCCGCACCCCGTCTGGGCTCATATGCGCCGCCACGCTCCCGTCCACCTCAGCACGCTGCCGGACGGGCGCTCCTTCTGGTCGGTCACCCGCTACCACGACGTCGATGCCGTACTGCGGGACCACACCAGGTTCACCTCCAGCAAGGGCACGCTGTTGTCCGTACTGGGCGGCACCGACCCCGCGGGCAACAAGATGATGGCCGCCAGCGATCCGCCGGTGCACACCGCGCTGCGCAAGCCGATGTCCAAGGTGCTCTCCCACCGCGCGCTGCAACCGCACAACCCGCAGGTGCGCCGCGTGGTGCACCGCATGCTCGCACCGCTGCTCGACGGCGGGGTGTGGGACATCGCCGAGGCGGGTGCACGCTTTCCGATGGCGTTCACCGGCACGCTGATGGGCCTCCCGGAAGAGGACTGGGAGCAGTTGGCCCGGCTGACCACGGCAGCCATCGCCCCGCAGGACGCCGGCTACCGGCGTTCCGAGGGGCACGGCACCCTGGCCGCGGCCCACCACGAGTTGTTCGCGTACTTCTCCGGCCAGGTGCGCAGGCGCCGCCGCGACCCGGGCGACAACCTGGTGGGGTTCCTGGTCGGGATGGAGGCGGACGGGCGCGCGCTGCGTCACGACGAACTCGTCTACAACTGTTACAGCCTGCTGCTCGGCGCGAACGTGACCACACCGCACGCCGTCGCCGCGACCGTCCTGGCGCTCATCGAGAACCCCCGCGAGTGGGACCGCTGGCGGGCCGGCTTGTCGCTGACCTCCACCGCCGTCGAAGAGGGGCTGCGCTGGTCCTCCCCGGCCAACCACTTCATGCGCCACGCCACCCGCGACATGGTGCTGCGCGGACAGCCCATCCAGGAGGGTGACGCGGTGGTGGCCTGGCTGGGCTCGGCCAACCGCGACGAGGAGGTCTTCGCCGACCCGTACCGGTTCGACATCGCCCGCAGCCCCAACCGGCATGTGGCCTTCGGCTTCGGGCCGCACTACTGCGTGGGCGCACCTTTGGCGAGGATCGCGCTGGGCGCGCTGTTCCGCGTGCTCGTCCCCGCCGTGGAGCGGTTCACGCTCGCCGGCCCGGTGGAGCACCTGGCGTCCAACTTCGCGGCCGGCATCAAGAGCCTGCCGCTGACCGCACGACTGTCACCGGAGGCGGCCCGCGCCATCGGGGCGGCGGTGGCCGAGGACGGGCCGGTGATCGTGTGAGGCGCCCGCGCGACAAGACCTTCCTGCGGCCCCCGCGCGACGACTGCCCGGCCCGGCTGTTCTGCTTCCCCTATTCCGGGCTCGGCGCCTCGATGTTCAACCGGTGGCCCCACCGGATCACGGACGGCGGCTCGGACATCGAGGTGTGCCTGCTGCAACCGCCCGGCCGGGAGAACCGCCTGCGCGAACCGCATTTCGGCACCTACGAGGAGCTGGCCGAACAGCTCCTCGGCAGTCTGGAGCCCTATCTGGACCGCCCGTACGGCTTCTTCGGCCACTGCGGGGGCGCGCTGGCCGCGTTCGCCACCGCGGCGGCGATCGCCGGGAGCCGGCTCCCCGCTCCGGCATGTGTCTTCATCTCCTCCCAGGTCGCGCCGCACCTGGGGCCGTACGGCCGCTACCTGTCGATGACCGACCGGCAGCTGACCGTGGAACTCGCACGCCAGACCCGCGCCATGGGGGGCGAGCCGCACCCGGACGTCCTGGCGATGAGTCTGCGGGTGATGCGTGCCGACCTCGCGGCCAACCAGCTGTACCGCCTCGACGAGCCGGTCGTCCTGCCCGGCGGCGTGCGGTCGATCGGCTGGCGGTACGACGTGGAGATCCGCCCGCGGCAGATGGCCGGCTGGGCCACCTACGCCGCACCAGGACAGTTCCGGCACGTCGAACTACCCGGGACCCACCACGCGTTCCTCACCGCGCCCGAGGTGCTGCGGTGGGAGCTGGCGGAAGGTTTGTCCCGCACTACCGAAAGGCAGATCCGATGACCGAGCCCCACGACACCGTTCCGGCCGGGCCCGTGTGCTCGTACACCGAGTGGGACCCCCTGGAGGAGGTCATCGTCGGGATCGTCGACGACGCGAGCTTCCCGCCGTGGCACGAGGCGCTGCCCCCGGTGCTGCCGCAGGACATGCACGCGACGTTCCGCCGCCACGCGGGCCGGCCGTTCCCGGCCGAGCGGGTCGAGGCCGCGCGCCGGGAGCTGGAGGAGTTCGCGCACATCCTCGAAGCGGAGGGCGTGGCCGTGCGGCGGCCGGAGCCGATTGCGCAGCGCACGACCTACAGCACGCTGCACTGGTCCAGCAGTGGCATGTACGCCGCGATGCCGCGCGACGCGCTGCTGGTGGTCGGCGACGACATCATCGAGTGCCCGATGGCCTGGCGCTCCCGCTACTACGAATCGCTGGCCTACCGGCCGCTGCTCAAGGAGTATTTCCGGGGCGGCGCCAGGTGGAGCGCCGGTCCGAGGCCCGAGCTGACGGACGAGCAGTTCGACCAGGAGTGGACCGACGGCCCCGGCCCGGACGGCTCCCCCCGCCTGGTCGTCACCGAGTTCGAGCCGACCTTCGACGCCGCGGACTTCACCCGGTGCGGGCGCGACATCATCGCGCAGAAGAGCAATGTGACCAATGATTTCGGCATCGAGTGGCTGCGGCGCCACCTCGGTGACGAATACCGCGTCCACGTGTTCGAGTTCAGCGACACGCACCCCATGCACATCGACGCGACCCTGGTACCGATGGCCCCGGGGAAGCTGCTCATCAACCCGGAGCGGGTGCCGAAGGTGCCGGACCTCTTCAAGGACTGGGACGTCATGGCCGCCCCTCAGCCGGTCATTCCCGACGCCCACCCGCTGTACATGACCAGCAAGTGGATCAACATGAACATCCTGATGCTGGACGAGGACCGGGTGATCGTGGAGCGTCAGGACGAGCCGATGATCCAGACGCTCAAGAACTTCGGCTTCACCCCGGTCCTGTGCAACTTCCGGAACTTCAACAGCTTCGGCGGCTCGTTCCACTGCGCGACGCTCGACGTGCGCCGCCGCGGTTCGCTGCGCTCGTATATCTGAGGAGTCACCGTGCGGATCTGGAAGCACACGCCCAAGGACGCGTTACTGCTCGGCTACAGCCTGGCGCAGCCGGCACTGACGGTCTGGGTGGCGACACGGTGGGACTCGTCCCCGGCGTGGGCCGGGGTGGGCGGCGGGGTACTCGTCGCGGTGATGACCGCTTACAACATCATCGTGGTCTCCCATCTGTTCACCCACGTCCCGTGGTTCGCGTCCGCCCGGCTGAACGCGGTGGGGTCGCTGCTGAACTCCGCCAACATCGGGCAGTCCGTGCAGGCGTACCACCTGACACATGTGCGCAACCACCATCGCTTCAACAACGACCCGGTCGGCGAGGACGGCACCACCCGTGACACGTCCTCGACCTACCGCGACGGCCGGGACGGTGAACACGCCCCGCTGGGGCGCTACATCGTCCTCGGTGCGCTGGACACCCTCGCGGACCGGGTCCGGGAAGTGCTGATGGTGCGCCGGCTGTGGCGGGTCGGGCCGGGCGAACGGAAACTGCTCTCGCTCGCGCACAAACGGGAGCCGAGACGCACCCACGAACTCCGTCAGGTCCAGGCCGACCGTGCCGCGCACTGCCTGGCACTCGCCGGACTCGTATGGATCTCCTGGCAGTGGACGCTGCTGGTCTACCTGCCGGCCTTCTTCGTCGCGCTGGTCCTCGTCAACATCCAGAACTACTTCCGGCATTACGGTGCCGACCCCTCGGACCGGCTTGCCGACTCGGTCAGTTACTACGGCACCTTCTACAACCTCATCGCGTTCAACGACGGTTACCACCAGGAACATCACCTCAGTCCGGCCAGCCACTGGTCGCAGCTGCCGGACGTGCGCGAACGGCGCCTCGACGGCGTGGGCTCCCGGCCCCGGATCATCAGTCCGGTGCCCGCCATGCTGGGCTTCCTGCACCGCCGCCGCCCGCTGCTGCACCGCCGCGAGGCCGGGAGCACCCGGTGACCGCCCCCGTCCACCAGCAGGTCGCGGCGTGCGCGGCTGCCCGGCCCGACGCCCCCGCGATCGTGAGCGCCTCCGGAACGCTGAGCTACCGGGAGCTGGACGAGCGCGCCAATCAGCTCGCACATCAGCTGACCGGCCTCGGCGTGGAGCCGGAGTCGCGGGTCGCCGTCCACCTGCGCCGGTCCGCGGAGTCGGTCATCGCGCAGCTCGCCGTGCTCAAGGCGGGCGGGGCCTACCTCCCGGTGGACCCGGCCCAGCCGTCCGCCCGGATCGAGCATGTGGTGGCGGACGCGGCCCCGGCGGTCCTGATCACTCAGGGGCGGGGGGCGGTGCCGGCCCCGGCCGCAGCGGCGCACCTGGACCTGACCCGCGAAGCGGCGGCCGTCGCGGCCCGGCCGGTGCGCGTACCGGACGTGCCGGTGCTGCCGGACAACCTGGCCTACGTCATCCACACATCGGGCTCGACCGGGACTCCCAAAGGCGTCATGGTCCCGCACTCCGGTCTGGCCAACCTTGTCGCCTGGCACGTGCGCCGCTACGGGCTCGGGCCGGGTGAGCACACCGCGCACGTCGCGGCACTCGGCTTCGACGCCTCGGTGTGGGAGGTGTGGCCCACACTCGCCTCGGGCGCCGTGCTGCACCTGCCGGGCGAGGAGGACCGGTCGCGGCCCGAGCGGCTGCTCGCGTGGCTGACGGCCGAAGGGATCACCGTGACGTTCCTGCCCACTCCACTGGCGCAGGAAGTGCTACGGCTGCCCACCCCGTCCCCGCGGCTGCGCACCCTGCTGACCGGAGGGGACGCGCTCACCACCACCCCGCCTCCCGGCCTGCCGTATGCGCTGGTCAACCACTACGGACCGACCGAAGCCTGCGTCGTGACCACGGCGGCCACGGTACCGCCAGGCGCACCCGGCGTGCCTCCCATCGGCCATCCGATCGCGGGGGTGCGCGTTCAGCTGCTCGACGAGGACGCGCGGCCGGTCGCCGACGGGGCACGCGGCGAACTGTACGTCGGCGGGGCCGGGCTCGCCCGGGGCTACCTGAACCGTCCCGGGCTGACAGCCGAGCGGTTCCTGCCCGACCCGTCGGGTCCGCCGGGCAGCCGCGTCTATCGCACGGGTGACGTGGCCGCCAGGCTGCCGGAGGGCGCCCTGTGCTTCCACGGCCGGTCCGACGACCAGGTGCAGGTTCGTGGCTTCCGCGTCGAGCCCGCCGAGGTAGCGGCGGTGCTCTCGGAGCACCCCGCGGTGACGCGGGCCGCGGTCATCGCCCGGTCCGGCCGCCTGCTCGGGTACGTGGTGCCGCGCCCCGGGGAGGGCCCAGGGCTGGCGGAGGCGGTACGGGGGCATGCCGCGGCCCGGCTGCCTGAGCACATGGTGCCCGCGCTCGTCGTCGTACTCGATGACATACCACTGACCGTCAACGGCAAGATCGACCGCGACGCCCTCCCCGACCCGCTGCCGCCGGAGGCGGTCGTCGGCCCCAGGGACGCGCTGGAGGAGCTGATCGCCGACACCTGGTACGACGTACTGGAGCTGCCCGACCGCCCGGCGCACATCCACGACGACTTCTACGCCCTGGGCGGCCACTCCCTCCTGGCAAGCCGGCTGACCGTCCGCCTGAACGACCTGTTCGGCGTGGACCTGCCTCTTCAGACCACGTTCGGCGCCGCCACGATCGCCGCCCTGGCCGGGGAGGTGCGTGCGCTGGAGCCCGCCCCCGGACACCTGGCCGATGTCACGGCCCGGCATCGCCATGTGGCGGCCATGTCGGACGAGGAGGTCGAGAAACTCCTCGCCGAACTGGGCGATGGCTGAGAGCGGCGGCCGGCCCCCTACGCGCGGATGCCCCGCCGTCCTGGCGGGGCATCCGCGCGGCCTGGCACGACCACGGGTACGGGCCGTACCGGCGCTCAGCCCTTGCGCGGCACGACGTTGACCAGCCCGGGCGGGCGGACGATCACACGGGCGACCTCGGCGCCGCCCAGGGCCTCCGCGACCTTCTCCGAGGCCAGGGCCAGGGAGCGCAACGCGTCCTCACCGATCGAGGGATCGACCTCCAGACGGGCACGCACCTTGCCCGCCACCTGCACCACACAGGTCACCCTCTCCTCGGCGGCCAGCGCGGGGTCCGTCACCGGCCAGCCGTGCTCGATCACCGATGCCTCGCCGCCCAGGCGCTCCCATGCCTCCTCCGCGGTGAACGGTGCGAAGCAGGACAGCATCCTGGCGAGGGCCTCAGCGCCCTCGCGTACGGCGGGGTCCGCCGGCCCGGGGCCCGTGTCAACAGCCTTGCGCAGCGCGCTGGTCAGCTCCATCAAGCGGGCGACAGCCACGTTGAAGCGCTTGCGCTCCATCAGCGCCGTGGTCTCGGCCAACAGCCGGTGCACCCGCTTGCGCAGCGGCAGATCGCCGTCCTCGACCGCGCCCGAGCTCTCCGTCGCGACGTCGCCGCAGAGCCTCCACACCCGCGCGAGCCACTTCACCGAGCCGGTCGGGGAGACGTCCGCCCAGTCGATGTCGTCCTCGGGAGGGCCCGCGAACACCATGGTGACCCGCACGGCGTCAGGCCCGTACCGGGCGATCTGGTCCTGGAGGTTGACCAGGTTGCCCAGGCTCTTGCTCATCGCCTTGCCGTCCATGACCACCTGGCCCTGGTTGGTCAGCCGGGTGAAGGGCTCGACGAAGTCGACCATGCCCAGGTCGTAGAGCACCTTGGTGATGAACCGGGCGTACATCAAGTGCCCGGTGGCGTGCTCCTTGCCGCCGACGTACTCGTCCACCGGCAGCCACCGCCGCACACCCTCCGGGTCGAACGGGCCGTCGGTGTAGTCCGGGTTGGGATAGCGCAGGAAGTACCAGGAGGAGTCCACGAAGGTGTCCATCGTGTCGGTGTCCCGCTCCGCCTCCCCGCCGCAGCGCGGGCAGGACACCCGGGCCCACTCGGCGGCGCTCGCCAGCGGCGATACTCCGCTCTCCGGGCGGAGTTCGTAGCCGCTCTCCGGCAGCCGTACGGGCAGCTGGTCGTCGGGGACGGGCACCTCGCCGCAGGAGGAGCAGTGGACGATCGGGATCGGCGTGCCCCAGTACCTCTGCCGGGACAGCAGCCAGTCGCGCAGCCGGTAGTTCACCGCCGCCTCGCCCGCGCCGCACTCGACCAGCTCGGCGGTGACGGCGGCGATCGCCTCCTGCTTGCTCAGGCCGTCGAACCGTCCGGAGTTGATCAGCGTGCCGTCCGCGGTGGTGGCCACCCCGCTCTCGGCAGGATCCGGCTCGCCGGTGTCCAGGACCCTCCTCACGGGCAGGCCCATCACCTTGGCGAAGTCCAGGTCGCGCTGGTCGTGAGCGGGTACCGCCATGACCGCGCCGGTGCCGTAGCTGGACAGCACGTAGTCGGCGGCGTAGATGGGGAGCTTCTCCCCGTTGACCGGATTCACCGCACAGCGGTTCAGCGCGACACCGGTCTTGGGCCGGTCCGTGGCCAGGCGCTCGACGTCGTTCCGGGTGCGCACCTTCTGCACGTATTCGTCGAACTCGGCCCGCTGCTCGGGAGCGCACACCTCCGCCGCCAGCGGGGAGTCGGCGGCCACCACGAAGAATGTCGCGCCGTACAGGGTGTCGGGCCGGGTGCTGAACACCCGTACGGGCTCGTCCCGGCCCTCGACCGCGAAGTCGATGTACGCCCCTTCGGAGCGGCCGATCCAGTTGCGCTGCATGGCCAGGATCTCTCCCGGCCATTTGCCCTCCAGCTGCGCCATGTCATCGAGCATCCGCTGCGCGTAGTCCGTGGTGCGGAAGAACCACTGGGTGAGCTCACGGGGCTCGACGTCCGTTCCGCACCGTTCGCACTTCCCCTGGAGGACCTGCTCGTTGGCGAGCACGGTCTTGTCCACCGGGCACCAGTTGACCGCCGCGGACTTGCGGTAGGCGAGTCCCTTCTCGAACAGGCGGAGGAACAGCCACTGGTTCCAGCGGTAGTACTCGGGGTCCGAAGTGTGCAGCCGGGTGCGCCAGTCGAAGGAGACTCCGATGTGGCGGAAGGAATCGGCCTGGATGTCGATGTTGCCGTAGGTCCACTCCCGTGGATCCAGGTTGCGCCGGAGGGCGGCGTTCTCCGCCGGCAGACCGAAGGAGTCCCAGCCGATCGGGTTCAGGACGTTGTCGCCGCGCAGCCGGGCGAACCGGGCCGAGGCGTCGCTGATCGCGTACACCTCGGCGTGGCCCATGTGCAGGTCACCGGAGGGGTACGGGTACATGCTGACGAGGAAGGAGCGGGGCCGCTCGCCGTCCTCGTCAGCGGTGAGGCCCTGTGCCTCGAACACCCGCCGCTCCTCCCACACCCGGATCCATTTGTCGATCACGGAGTGCGGGTCGTACCCGTCGTGGCTGATCGTCTCTTGCGCGGGCACTTTCTACCTCATCGCTGAATGTGTGTAACGGACAGGGAGTGACAAGCGGCTGCGAACCGAAATGTGGGCCGATCCGGGCCCGGCAACATAGGAAAGCACGCTACTCACCGGAAAGCCCCTAGTCCAATACCCCTCGCGGCCCTGCCCAGTTGGGCATGTTCGACCCGGAGGCCGCCGGGCCGGAAGCGAGGGCTCCGAACGCGGCGTCCACCGGGGCCCGGCCTCTCCTTCCGGCCGATTTCCGTTCGATTCGCCTCGACAATGCGGGCGTTGCGCGGGGAGCCGGGTGCGAGGTGGCCGGAATTTAGGGGACAGGTAATCGGTCACCTTCGCTCACTCGCCGAGGGAGCCGGGAGGAATCCGCTGCGGACGAAGTACTCCAGGTACCGGTCCAGCAGTTGTTCGCTCACTTCGGCGCCCGGCACGGGAGCGCCTGCCAGTGCGCGCTCGGTGTTGTCCCGGGCGAACACGACGGGGCCGAGCGCACCGGCGGCCTCGGTCTGGGCGGCGACCAGGCTCAGCGAGGGGTCCCCGACAGCTGCCGAGGACAGCCGGTCTTGCCACTGCGCTGCCGGGATCGGCTCCATGGGACGGCCCATCGCCCGCAGCCGGTCGATGACCAGGCCGACCGGTACCGGCCGCGGATTCGTCACATGGAACGTGGTGCCGAAGCAACCGGGTCGTCGCGAGAGGTGAACGATCGCGCCTGCCACGTGATCGACCGGCACCAGGTCCGCGGTGAGTTCGAGGGCGGGGGCCGCGCCGATGAGGCTCATCGCCCGCACCAGGTTCCAGAACGCGTCATCGGCGCCCGCCGCACCCGTGGCGGAGTGGCCGCTGACCCGGCCAGGGCGGTACGTCACGACCGGTACGCCGCGCTCGCCCGCGGCATGAACCAGCTCCTCGGCCACCCACTTGCTGGCCACATAGCCGTTGGGCAGCACTTCGGCCGGCGGCACTCGCCGGTTCTCGGCCAGCACCGGGGGGTTGTGGCCGGTGCCGTATGCCAGGCCGGTCGTGGACACGAAGTGCACGGGCTTCAGCCGCCGGGTGGTGGCCAGGCGCAGGACCTCCACCGTGCCGGAGACGTTCGGTGGCCGCAGCCGCTCGTAGGACTCCAGGTGGTTCACCCTCGCGCCGTTGTGATGAATGGCGTCCAGCGTCACCGCCAGGCCGTCGAACCGTCCCTCGCCGAGGCCCAGCAGCGGAAGGCTCAAGTCCCCCGCGAGGGCGGTCGTCCGCGAGGGCACCGCGCCGTCCCACAGCCCGAACGAGCGCAGCACGTCCTCGACACGCTGTGTGGCCGCCGCGTCGTCAGTGGCGCGGACCAGGCAGTACACATGCGCGCGCGTCCGGTCCAGCAGCTCGCGCAGCAAGAACGCGCCCACGAAACCGGTGGCGCCGGTCAGCAGCACGTGCCGGGGGTCGCTGACACGCTCCGCATCGACCGGTTCCGTACCGTCGACGGTGATCGACGGATCGAGCCGGGCGTCGGCGGCGAGCGGCAACTCGCGCTCCCCCGCGCCGTGATCGCCACCGCCTGCCACGCGCTCGGCCAGCTCGGCCATGGACCGTGCCTCGAAGACCGCACGTACGTCCGCCGGCGTGCCGAACTCCTTGCCCAGCCGGTACGCCAGCTCGGCGGCCCGCAACGACGTCCCGCCCAGGTGGAAGAAGTCGTCGTCGGCCCAGACGTGTTCCAGGCCGAGCAGTTCGGCGACGCACTCGGTGACGGTCTGCTCCGCGCCGCCGCAGGGCGCCACGCGCCGCCCCGCCCGGTCCGGTGCCCAGGCCGCAGGCAGCGGCAGCGCCCGCGTGTCGATCTTGCCGTTCTCCGTCAGGGGGAGGCTGTCCAGGCGTACGTACCGGGAGGGCACCAGCTGCCGGGGAAGCGCCGCGGCAGCCGCGCTCCGGGCCGCCGCCACGTCCACATCCGCCCCGGGCAACGGCACCACGTACGCGACGAGGTGGCTGATGTCCCCTTCGGTGTACTCGGTGACATGGGCGTGCGCCACGTCCGGACGGCTCTCCAGCACCGCCTGGATCTCGCCGGGCTCGATGCGCACGCCGTCCCGCTTGAGCTGCCGGTCCGCCCGGCCCGCGTAGTAGAGGCTGCCGTCCCGGCACATCCGCAGGAGATCCCCTGTCCGGTACAGGCGCGCTCCGGGCACAGCGCTGAACGGGTCGGGCACGAACCGCTCCGCGGTCAGCGCGGGCCGGCCGAGGTAGCCGCACTCCGGGGCGACCGCGTCCCCGCCCTGGTACAGCTCGCCCGGGCTGCCCGCCGGCAGCGGTCGCAGCCCGGCATCGAGGACATGGCAGCGCACCCCGGGCCTGGGGGCCCCGACCGGTACCTCGGGCGGCACTTCGTCGCCCGGTGGGAGGGACCAGGTGGTGGCGTAGACCGACGCCTCGGTCGCTCCGTAGATGTTGACCAGGGTGACCTCGGGCGCGAACTCCCGCACCCGTCGGATCAGCTCCGGGGTGAGCGCTTCACCGGTACAGAACAGTGCCCGCAAGTGCGGCAGCGCGGGCGGGCCGGCGGCCAGGAACGCGCGGATCAGCGAGGGCACCAGGAACATCGCGGTCACCCGCTGCGCCTGTGCATGCCGGGCCAGCGCCCGCACGTCCGCTGCCGCGTCCGGCGCTACGACGACCGTGGCGCCGGAGCACAGCGTCCAGAACAGCTCCATGACGGAAACGTCGAACGTCAGCGGCGCCCGGTGCTGCACCCGGTCGCCGGCCCCGAGCGGCATGACGCGCTGCTGATGGCGGACCACGTCCACGACGCTTTTGTGCGGGATGGTGGCCGCCTTGGGCCGGCCGGTGGAGCCGGAGGTGTACATGACGTAGGCGTAGTCCGCGCCGGACCCGTGACCGGCCAGTGCCCCGCCGGGATCCCGCATCCGTTCGTGCCAGCCGGGCTCCAGTGCCACCACGGGGGCGGCCGTCGCAGGCAGGGCCGCAGCGAGCGCGGCGGAGGTGACCAGCGCTGCGGGCGCGGTGTCGGCCAGCAGGAACTCGGTGCGGGCGGGCGGCACATCGGGGTCCAGCGGCACGTAGTACCCGCCGGCACGGAAGACGGCCAGTGCGACGATCGCGAAGTCGATCGAGCGGCCGAGGTACACGCCGACCGCGACGCCACGGCGCACTCCCCGGTCACGCAGGATCCGGGCGAGCAGGTCCGCCCGCTCCCCCAGCTCCCGGTAGGACACCGATTCGACGCCGCACACCAGCGCGGTCGCCTCGGGTACGCGGGCGATCCGGGCGGCGAGCAGCTCGTGCACCGTCGCCGCCGGCTCGTCGCCCGGCGCGGCCCGAGCTGCCCGCGCCAGTTCCACCTGCTCGCCCTCCACCAGCAACGGCAGTTCGGACAGGGGGCGTTCGGGGTCGGCGCAGGCCGCGGACATGACCTGTGCCAGCCTGCGCAGCAGCCGGTTCGCCGCGAGTTCGTCGAACACCCCGGTGTTGTAGGCCGCGACCAGTTCCAGCCCGGCCGGCTGCTCCCACGCCACCAGGTCGAGCTTCTCCTTGGCGGCCCCGCTGTGCAGCTCGACGACTTCGCCGTGCACTCCGGGCAGGTCGAGCAGCGACGCATCGGTGGCGTTCTGGAAACCCAGCCGCACTTGGTCCAGAGGATTGCGGCTGGAGTCCCGGTCGATACCGAGTTCGCGCACCAGCCACTCGAACGGCAGCTCGGCGTGGCGGAAGGCGCGCAGGGCCTTTGCCCGGACCTGGTGCAGCAAGGTGCGGAAGGACGGATCACCGGCGCAGTCGGTACGCAGCACCAGCTGGTTGACGAACAGCCCGATGAGGTTCTCCAGTTCGGCCGCGTCCCGGTTGGCCGACGGGAACACGGTGGCCACCTTCGGCACACCGGTGAGCCGGTGCAACGCCGCGTGCAGTGCCGCCTTGAGCATCATGAACAGCGACACCCGCTCGGCGCGGGCGAACGCGCGGATCGGCCGCAACTCATCCGCGGGTACGAGCAGTCGGGTCACAGCGCCCGCATTGCCGCCGTCGCCGCCGCCCGGCAGGACCCGGGGCAGCTCGAACGGCGCCAGATCGCCCGACAGCTCCGCACGCCAGTGGTCGAGGTCGGCGGATGTGGTGCCGGCGGTGGCGAACCGGTCGCGCTGCCACAGGGTGTAGTCGGCGTACTGGACCGGCAGCGCGGGCAGGTCCGGCCTGCCGCCGGCGACCCGTGCCCGGTAACACTCCGAGAGATCCCGGAAGAAGACACTGATCGACCAGCCGTCCCAGACCAGGTGATGCACCGCCAGGAACAGCAAGTGATCATCGTCGGCGAGCCGGTAGAGGTGGAACCGGCCCATCGGCTCGGCAGGGTCGAGGTACTGCCCGGCCCGCTCCGTGGCATCCGCCACCGCGGCGGGGTACCGTTCCGCCGGCGGCGACCCGGTGAGGTCCGTGGTGGTCACCGCCGGTGGCACGGACGCCCGGACGCACTGCCACGGCCTGCCCTCGGGGGCGCGGATGGTGGTGCGCAGCGCCTCGTGCCGCGCCACGATGTCGGCTATCGCCCCGATCAGCGCGGCCCGGCGCAGCGGCCCGCGCAGCCGCACCGCCATCGGCGTGGTGTAGGTGGGCTCGCCCGGGTGGAGCTGGTCGGCGATCCAGATGCCGTGCTGGGCGAACGACAGCGGCACGGGCTCGCCGGAGGTGGCACGGTGCGGGATGAGCCGGCCCCCGGCGCTCACCTGTTCCCCTCCTCGGCCCCCACGGCGACGGGGAGCGGCGCGGCATCAGCCGTGCTGTCCAGGTACCAGACCCGGAGCAGGCCGTCGTCGCCGACGTGCGCGCTGTCCGGCAGCTGCCAGCTGGGGGTCCACTTGAGGCGGTCCTCGTAGGAGTAGCCGGACGCCAGCAGTACCCGGCCGCTGGGCTCTCTCTCCAGGATGGTGCCCTCGTAGAGAGTGATCTTGCCGATGTCGGTCATCACGGTGAACATCGGCTTCGCCCGGCCCGATGTCAGGCCGGACGAGGTGAGCCGCCGGGCCAGCCGCAGCCCCTCGTCCAACGTCGTGCGGTGGTGGTCCATGCCGCGGAGCGGCACACAGTGGAACAGGTAGTGCATCTCGATGCGCAGCCCGCGAAGCTCCTCGACCAGATCGACCAGGGTGTCCAGGTCGTCGTTGACGCCGCGCAGCAGCACGGTCTGGTCGTAGACGGTCACTCCCGCCTCATGCAACCGCTGGTAGGCCGCCCGCACTTCGGGAAAGAGTTCACCGGGGTGGTTGACGTGGGTGGCGATCTCGATGCGGAACGTCGATCTGGACCGCAGGGCACGGACCATCCGGTCATCGACGCGGCGCGGGTCCTGGAGCGGCACCCGAGTGCCGATGCGCACCACCTCCACGTTGGGCGCGTGCCGCTCCAGCGCGTCCAGCAGGAAATCGAGCTGTCTGACCAGCATCAGCGGGTCGCCGCCGGTGACGAGGACTTCTCGCACATCCGCGTTCTCCGGCGCCGTCCCGCAGTACCGGGCGATGAGTTCGAGTTCGTCCTCGCGCAGGGTGAAGGTGTCGTACTGGCCGCGAATGCACCAGCGGCAGTGCGCCGCACACACGCTCGTCGGCTCGACCAGTACGGTGCGCCGGTACAGCTTCTCCACCCCGCGCAGCACCCTGCCCTCGAAGAGCGCCTCGACCTCGGAGTGGTAGTGCCGGTCGACCTCCAGGGGCTTGGCCGAGGGCTCGGCCGGGTCCACGAGGTACTGCCGCCGCAGGAAATCGGCCGGGGTTGCGGCCAGCTTCTCGCGCAGGAACGGCGAGGTCTTCTCGTGGAACACTCCGTTTGTCGCTCCGGCCATGACGTGCTGCCTCCTCGCGATCAGGGCTTGCCCACGGGGTCGGGGCGATGGCCGCCGCCCGGCGGTGTGCGTCCGGTCCGCCGTCCGCGGCGTGCGCCTTCGCGCCCCGGTCGGTCATGGTTCTCCCCGCTGCGGTCGGATCAGAGGTTCCATCGTGGTGGGGGAACGGGTCGCGCGCGGGCGCGCCACGGCCGGGCCCGCGCCGCGAGCCGCCCTGGTGACACACGGGATCACGCGGTGAAACAGGGCTCACTGCGGGTTTCCTACGGAACCCGGGGCAGCGGGTCGCCCACCGGCCGGCCTCGTGCCCGAGCCCCGTAGCGCATCCGCCGCAGCGCCGTCACAGCGCGGTTGACCAGCGTGCTCGGTGCCGCGCTCACCGCAAGAGGTGTTCGCCGACCGTCGGGACACCGGACCAGTATGGGTGGCCGGGGAACGCGTTCGAGCGTCCCCGGCAGAGCAGCGGCTCGACTTGGAAAGGACCGCCATGTCAGGCAACACCACTCTGAGCAGCCCCGCACGCACCGTCGCGGACGCGCTGTCCGGTACGGGCGAGCACCTGGTGACGTCCCGGGAACTGTCGGAGATCACGGGCGCCACCGCCGAGGACTGGCAGCGGTTCGCCCGGAACTGGGACGACCTTGAGATCGACACGTTCATGGCGGACGGGGGCACCTACCGTTACCGCCGCTACGGCCAGTACGAGTACAGCCCGGGCACCGAAGAGCTCACTCTCCTGCCGCACGAGCCGTACCGGCAGGAGAAGTTCTTCAACCATCTCAACGGCGGCGTGGACCGGGTGTACGAGCCGCTCACCGACGCCTTCACCGGAGATCCGCTGCTGGCCCCGCTGTTGACATCGCTCGGCCGGATCTTCACCGAGGTGGACGACACCCGGCGGTGGCTGATCAAGCTGCATCCGGTGCGCATCATCGCCGGCGAGAAGATAGGGCAGCCCGCTCCCGAGGGCCGCCACCGCGACGGTGTCACCTTCGTCGGTTCGCTGCTGATCGACCGGCTCAACGTCACCGGTGGCGAGAGCACCACGTACGACGAGAAGCAGGACCTGCTGCGCACCGTCACCCTGTCCGAGCCCGGTGACCTGCTGCTCGGGGACGATCAGCGCACCTACCACCAGGTCACACCGATCGCGGCGGCCGACCCTGGCCAGGTGGGGCACCGTGACGTGCTGGTGCTCAACTACTGCGCGCTGCCCGGGAGGCTGTCGTGATCACCAGAGCCCTGGGCAGCCACGGCCTCACCACCTCGGCCATCGGCCTGGGGTGCATGGGAATGTCGCAGGACTACGGGCCCGCCGACGACGCCGAGTCCGTACGGACCATCCAGCGGGCGATCGACCTCGGTGTGACGCTCATCGACACCTCGATGAGCTACGGCGCCGGACACAACGAGGAACTCGTCGGCCGCGGCATCGCGGGCAGGCGTGAACAGGCCGTGCTGGCCACGAAGTTCGGTATCTGGCGGGAGAAGCAAGGAGACCCGCCCAGCCTCAACGCCCGTCCGGACCGGATCCGCCGCTTCTGCGAGGATTCGCTCTCCCGTCTGGGCACCGACTACATCGACCTGTACTACCTGCACCGTGTCGATCCGACGGTGCCGGTGGAGGAGAGCGTCGGAGTCATGGCCGAGCTGGTGGCCGAGGGCAAGGTGCGCTATCTCGGTCTCTCCGAGAGCAGCCCGGAGGAGCTGGCGCGCGCCGCGGCGGCGGCCCCGATCAGCACCATCCAGTACGAGTGGTCGCTGTTCTGGCGGGAGTTGGAGGACGATGTGGTGCCTCTCGCGCGCAGGCTAGGCATCGGCATCGTCGGCTTCAGCCCGCTCGGCCGGGGGTACCTCACCGGCACGCTCAGGCTGGAGGAGCTGGGCGCCCACGACGACCGCCTCCCCGACCAGCGCTTCCAGGGCGACGCCTTGACGAGGAACAACGCGAGCCTTGCCGAGCTGACGAAGCTGAGTGAGGAACTCGACATCACACCGGGGCAGTTGGCTCTCGCCTGGCTGCTGGCACAGGGTGAGGACGTAGCGGCCATCCCTGGCACCCGCAGCCCCGCCAGGCTCGCGGAGAACGCCACCGCGGCGGACGTGTCCCTGTCTGCCGAGGCTCTCGAACGGCTCGACTCAGTCGCTTCCCGGTCGGCGTGGGCGGGGGACAGATTCTCCTACGCCGTCCCCCGCACTTCCCGCACGTAACCACGGCGCACCGGCCCGGTGACGGCCGGCTCGAACGGCTCTCACGAGATGTGCTGTAAGGGGCTGTCGGTCTCCCATGTGGCCGGCAGGTACCCCTCACGCAATTCCTTGGCCAGGATCGAGAGCGACAGCC
The DNA here is from genome assembly GCF_039532135.1 of Streptomyces axinellae. NCBI lineage: Bacteria > Bacillati > Actinomycetota > Actinomycetes > Kitasatosporales > Streptomycetaceae > Streptomyces > Streptomyces axinellae. The sequence goes on along the minus strand of NZ_BAAARJ010000008.1, from coordinate 233,679 downwards.
GAGGATCGGTCAGCGCCCGGGTCGCCACCGCGGCCAGCGCCGCGGGCAGCCCTTCGCACAGAGCCAGGATCTCGCGCATGGCCTTCGGCTCGGCCATGGCGCGGGCCGCGCCCAGCCTGCGCTGAAGCAATGTCAGCGAGTCGGCCTCCGGGAGTGTGTCCACGATCAGCGGCCGGGCCCCTTCCGACGCGACCAGCCCGCACAGCGGATCACGGCTGGTCACCAGCGCCGCGCAGCCACGGGAACCGGGCAGCAACGGACGCACCTGGTCGGTGCCGACCGCGTTGTCCAGCACCATGAGCACCCGCTTGCCGGTCAGCAGGCTGCGCAACAGTGCCGACCGGCTGGTCAGGCTGTCGGGCACTTGTCCGGGCCCGACCCCCAGCGCGAGCAGGAAGTCGCGCACCACGTCGGCCGAGCAGCACTGGCCCAGCTCCGCGTAGAGCTGTCCATCGGGAAACGTCTCGGCGACGCGGTGCGCCCAGTGCACCGCGAGACTGGACTTGCCGACCCCCGGCCTGCCCGGCAGAGTCACGATCACCACCGCCGGCTGGGCCCGGCCTTGTTCCCATATCGCATCGAGGTGGGCGAGCTCCTCGCTCCGGCCGGAGAAGCCGTTGACGTCGGCCGGAAGCTGAGTCGGAACCGGCTGCGACGGGTCCGCGTTCCCCTGCAACGGCGGCACCGACACCAGCTGCGCCCGTGCGGGCACACCACGCAGGATGGCTTGATGCGTCTCGCGTACCAACGCTCCTGGATCAACACCGAGTTCATCGGCGAGCTGACCGCGCAGCGTCTCGAACAGCTCCAGCGCGACGGCGGGCTGTCCGGAGCCGGCCAGTGCGGTCATCAGCCGGGCGTGCACGGACTCGTGCAGGGGGTTGGATTCCGCGAAGCGGTACAGCGGAGTGAGCACCTCCTCGTGCCGGCCGATGCCGGCTGCGGAGTCGGCGTACTCCAGGAGTGCCGTCTCCAGCTCGCGCCGGAGGCCGGCCAGCATGGGGAGTTCCTGCACCCCGGGCAGGTCGGCGAGCGGCTTGTCCCGCAACAGGCCCATGGCCTGCCGATAGGTGATCACCGCCGCCTCGGTGCGGCCGGCCTCGCAGTCGCGCCGGGCGGAGGCCACCAGGCGGCGGAAGACCAGCAGATCGAGCTGGCCGTCCTCCACCCGAAGCGCGTATCCACCGTTCAGCGAGACCAGGACGGGTTCCTTCTGGTCCCTGGGCTGGATCCGCCGGCGCAGCCGCGACATCTGGGAGCGGACCAGGTCCACCTTGGGGACCGCCCCCTCTCCCCAGGCGGCGTCGATCAGGAAATCCAGGCTGATCGGGACGCCGGGGGAGATCGCGAGCAGCGCGAGCATCGTGCGCTGCCGCTCCGAGCCGAGATTGACCGATTCGCCATCGACCGAGATCGACTGCGGGCCGAGCACACGGAGGCGCAGGTCGTGGGCCAGCATCGGCCCCAGGGACCCGACGCGCACGAGCTCATGTGTCTCGGCCGGAGACAGCTCCAAAGCAGCCGCGATGCGGCGGAGCGTGCTGACTCTCGGCCGCGTCACCCGCCGTTGTTCGAGGTCACGCAGGCCCGCCACGCTGATCTTGGCGCGCTCCGCCATTTCCCGCTGGGTGAGACCGGCGTTCCGCCGCAATTGGTGGATGAGTTCAGCGAGTTCCCAGGGCGCCTCGTTACCGAACACCGAACCCCCTGGCACCCATGCCCTGCCAACGCCGCAATACCCCATTTAAACATCGCATAAACACCCCCGTAGTCACGATGCGTAAAGCGCATACCCAGTGACTCGATTTCACGAAGCCATAGTCGGCCGGCTTCGGATCCGAGAAGTCACGCCAGGCATGCACTGGTCAAGGAATGGTCAAGCCACAAGCTAGCACAGTGATATGCGAATCGGGCGGGTTCGGCGGAGGATTTATCTCCCCGCAGAGGATGCCGCCGCCATGAACTGCCCGACGCGACTAAGCCTCCAAGTCGTCGCTGAACTTCCACCGGGAGCCCAATCCAAAACATCGGCAGGACCAATTCTTCAATGTCTCGACCACACGTACGTTTTCACGGTTGGTCCGATATTCCGGATACGGACGGTTTTAACCTTCCAGGTCACATGACGCCGCGGGCGATCCGGCCGGCACCCCTCACCCGGAAGGCGACACCCTCAGAAGGCGACCCCTCCCAGGTGACACACCCAAGGACCGGCCCGCCGACCACGTACCGGAACGACTTTGAACACGGAACCGGCTGTCATCGACCTGTCACCCAGCTGTCACGGCAACCCAGTGCGGTTCGGTGCACCGGCCAACCGAGTCAGGAGTCCGGGTTCCACCGGAAACCGCAGGTTTCCACGGCCGGCGAAATGCATGAATCCACTGCCCGCTCCAATCGCCCGAGGCGCCGACGAACCACCCCGGACCCGATTCGACGGGCATTACTCCTGCCCCCTCGTGCCGCCGCACCTTCGGAGCGGTCGATTCACAGACCCGGCACCACCTGCTCCCCGAATCCCGCGGAAGGCGTCAGCACCTCCCCTCGGCACAAGGGCGCACCGGGCGCTGCTACGCCACGGAGCGGCTGAACCGGCTGGGCGGTCGGCCGGGACCTACGACAGCAGGGGCGCGCCACACACGTGCGTCCGGCGTCACCTCCGGCAGCAAGCCGCAATTCCCGGTTTCCGAACAATCCCCGGTTCCGCTTCACGAGCCCGATAACGCGACCGGTTGGTGAATGCCGCTCTCCTGCAATCGAAGAATTACAGCGCCAGTAAAGCGGAATGACGAGAATCTCTCACACCGGAAACTCCGAAACGCGTCCCAAAACAAGCCGCCTGCCCGCCCGGACGAACAAAAGAGAAGACCGGGGACCCTCATGGTCCGCGGCATCGCTCGCGGAGCGGACAGTCGGGATCCGTTCCGCCTCGCGGCAGGACCGTCGAAGAGAGCGCGGGTACTGACTTGGTGCTGACTTCGTGCCGCTCCACGCTGCGCCAGAACGCGGTTCCCGCGTCGATGGCGGGGACGGCCGGGGTGGCGGTCTCCATGCCGATCTGCGCGTCGCGCGAGTGCCGGTCCAGCAACCTCGTCAGGGGCCAGGACGGCCGTGACGTGACCGCCGGGGTCGTCGGTGTCCGGCATGATCCGGAGCGAGGGTGCCTCCCCGACATGCTGGTGATCCCCGGGTCAGCAGCCTGCCTCGCACGGTCGCGTCAGGAGTACCTCCCGCCTCAGCAGAGGCGGCTCACCGGTCAGCGCGGGGCGGCGCCGTTCTCCCTTCGGCCTGCCGTTGCCGCTCGTGGTGCCGACGGGCTTTGAGCCGGTTGCCGCAGGTTCTCATCGAGCACCATCGCGCGGTGTTGGCACGGCTGTGGTCCACCAGGAACAGCCGGCAGTCGCTGTTCGCGCACGGCCGTAGTCTGCCGGGCAGTTCCTTCTGGATATGGGCCCAGGTGAGGACCAGTTCGACGGCTGGTCGCCGGTCCGCTTCGACTTCCAGGATCCAGTCCAGGCCCTCTGCGCTCAGGTGGGGCACCTTGTGCGCGCCCGCGACGAGCGCGGTCAGGGCCTCCGGTCCGCTCTCTCCGCGAACCACCCTCTGGAGTGCGTCCCGGGTCTTCCTGAGCCACTCCTGCTCCGTGGGCCCGCCGTCACCGCCGTGCTGGACCGCCCACCGGCTCAGCGCGGGACCATCCAGCCACAGATCACGTGGAACCCCGTCCACGACGGGCGTGCTGTTCAGCGCTTCGAGCAGCGCTTCCTCGCCGAACATCCCACCTCCGCCTCACTCGTAACCAGCTTGCAGGGCTTGACAGGTTACCCGCTCGGGAAGCAGCCTGTGGCGTACCTAACCACACTCACACCTTTAAGGGGTTACTCATGGTCGAGATACGGCATCGCTACACCTCCGTGCTCGGACACCGCGTGTTCTACCGGGAAGCCGGCCCCGCCGATGCGCCCACCATCGTCCTGCTGCACGGGTATCCCACCAGCTCGCGGATGTTCCGGCGGCTTATTCCCGCACTGGCCGACCGGTTCCATGTCGTCGCCCCTGACCACCTGGGGTTCGGGCAGTCCGCCACCCCGCCGGCCGACGAGTTCGCCTACGGTTTCGACGCTCTCACCGACGTCACCGAAAGGCTGCTGAGCGATCTCGGCCTGGAGCGGTACGCGCTCTATGTGCAGGACTACGGAGCCCCCATCGGCTGGCGCCTCGCGCTGCGGCACCCGCGCGCTGTCACCGCGATCGTCACGCAGAACGGGAATGCCTACGACGAAGGATTCGTCTCCGACTTCTGGGCCCCGGTCTGGGCATACGCGCAGTCGCCGAGCCCTTCGACGGAAGCCGCGCTGCGTGAGGCGCTGAGCGAGGAAGCCATTCGGTGGCAGTACCTGCACGGCGTCGCCGAACCAGAACTGATCGACCCGGATACCTGGGCCACTGATCACCGGGAGATCTCGCGCCCGGGCCTCGACCGGATTCAACTCGACCTCTTCCGCGACTACGCCACCAACCCGCCCCTCTATCCCCGGCTCCACGAGTACTTCCGCACCACCCAGGTACCGTTGCTGGCCATCTGGGGCGCGGAAGACAAGATTTTCGGCCCCGAGGGAGCCCGCGCATTCACCAAGGATCTTGAGAACGCCCAGGTCCAATTGGTGGCGGGTGGAGGTCACTTCCTCCTCGAAAGCCACCTCGACACCGTTGCCGACGCGATGCGCGCCTTTCTCACCCAAGCCTTGCCCCCGGACACATCCGCCCAGGCGGGGTGAACACCGTTCAGCAGCCCCTCGGCGGCCGGTCCAGATCACCATCAGTGCTCGTGGAAGCCTTGACAGAGGCACCCCATTCCCCGTGGCGCTTATGTCGGTAGTTCTCATACATTTCTCACCCTGCCCGGGAAACCAGCAGAAGCGGTCCCCTCGTAACCTGGAAAGGTAAGAGGAGGCGCATGCGCCATGACCAGCGGAGGCGACCGGGCCGGAGGCCCGGGCGGCGGCGAGGGCAGCCACGAGCCCCGGCCGGGGCGAGAGCCGGAAGAGGCGGCTGCTCCCGAGGAAAAGGCACCGGAACACGGGACGTCAGAGCCCGAGGCGCCGGACTCCGGGACCCCGGGTTCAGGGACACCGGACTCCGGGACGGGCGGGCCGGCGGATGCACGCGGTCCGGAATCCTCTTCGGTGGGTGAGGAGGCGGAGTCCCTCGAATTCGACGAGGCATTCGTCCGTGCGGCCGATGTGAACGAACCGGCGGCCCGCACCCGGCAACTGGCCGCCCGGTGGAAAGAAGAGGGGTATCCGGAACGCGAGCCGTGGCGGTCCGACGAGCCACCGGCCGGCTGGTTCTGGAGCCGCGCCCGTCAAGGTGGGCACAGACGGCAAAGCCGAGAGGGCGGCAGGCACCGGCGCTGGCCCTGGCGGCGCAAGCGCGGAGACTGACCCCCTGCCGATGTCGCCGCCGGGGCCCGGAAGCGGCACGCCGCACAGGCCGTGTGCCGCATATCCGTGCCGCAAAGTGTGGAGGACCTCGCCGGCCGGGCCCCGACGGGACCGGGGGCCCGGCAGGGTGTCCGGACCGCCTGGTCAGAGCCTTCCGGCGCCCGCCTGAGCCGTGACGGAGGCGACGACCGACGAGACGGGTCCGGCGGACCAGCTGTAGGGCGGGCTGGTGAATGTGCGGGTACGGGAGATCTCGGTGGCGGCGCAGCCGAGGTCGTTTCGGCGCAGGTTCGCGTAGCCGTCCACATCGCTGCTCCGGCCCGTCGTGACCGCGATCTTCGTCGTTCGGAAGACGTTGTTCTCGACGTGCGTTTGAGCACCCCTACGGGAATGTGCGGCGGTACCGGCGCCTCGGACGTAGTTGTTGTAGAAGTGGCCGGTGCCGAACCGCAGGATGGGGATGCGCGAGTAGACGTCGCTGAAGTGATGGTGAGGGTACGTGACCTTCAAGTGCCCGGTGTCCTCGCCCGAGTTCTTGTCGCTGTGGTCGACGAGTGAGCCCTTGAAGTGGTCCTCGAAGGTGTTCCAGGAGACCGTCACATTGTCCGAGCCGTGGATGATGTCGAGCAGACCGTCGTCATGCTCCTTGTCGTGATCGCGCTCGGCCGAGAAGGAGTTGTGGTCGATCCACACCTTCGCCGACTCCTGGACGGTGATCCCGTCCGAGGGTTTGCGCGGCTTGCTGATGTTCGGATCGCGGACGACGACGTTGGTGACCTCCTTGAGGCGCAGTCCGCCCCGGTGGATCCGGAGGACGAACCGACGCCCAGAACCGTGGTGTTGGATCCGATGTCGATCTGCCCGGTGAGCGGGATCAGGCCGTTCACCCTGACGGCCTGGGCCGCATCACCTGTGACGGCCGCGCGCATTCGGCGAGCGAGGAGACGGCGACAGCGTTCGCGTTACCGCCGCCCGAGGTGCCGGCTCCGAAGCCGAGGGGAGAGGTGTCGCCCGCGCCCGCGGACTGCGGCACTACGGCGATGGCGGTGACCGCGAGAACGGCTGCCGGCCCTGTGGAGAGGAACAGCCTCCGGGAGCGGAGGCGTAAAGGTCCGGAGCCGGCCCGTCACGCTTCGCGTAGTCCGCGTCCAGCCAACTCACCGTGCCGGAACGGAACAGCGAGTCCCGCATCCGCCGAGCGCGGTGCGTGTGCGCCGTGTGCTGTGCCGTTACTGACCGGGCATTCGGCGCCGTGAGCTTTCTCTCTCCTGGCGACCGCGCCGCCCACCCCCCTACCGGGCGGGCCGTGCGCCACGTAGGGTCGCGCGTCAGCCAGGGGTTCGGCGAACGCGCATCCGCAAGGGCTGGTCACGGACTGTAGCCCTGGGCGCGCGTCGGCCCTGAGAGCGCGTCCCGGCTGTTCGAGGGCGCGCCCCGGAGCTCGCGCCCGTCCCGGCTTCGCGCCCCATATCGCCCGCCGCCTCGCTGGACGGGCAGGTCCGGTCACGCCCGGTGAACCGGACTCAGAAGCCAGGCGCCCAAAACCGGCACAGAAACCAGGCACCGAGCCAGGCAACGGAGCCAGGCAGCGAAACCGGCACCGAACGGGAGACCCGCATGAGGAAGCGCAGGCGACTGATGGAAGCCCGCCTGGACGAAGGTTCTGACGGCAACTCCACCGAGGAGGCCAACTCCAGCGCCGACACCCACGCCCACGGCGATCCGAGGGACGGCAAGCTCCACGCCACGGCCATATCCACGCCCCCGGCCCCCTCCCGGCCGGACATGCGTGCCCGGCCCCGCCGGACGCGGCGCGCCCTCACCTTGGTGGCCGCCGCCCTGGTCTGTGGGGCGGCCACCGCGGCACCGGCCGCGGCCACCACCGTCCCTTCCCGGACCGCCGCCGCGGGCTCGGGCGCCCAGGTGAAGTGCACCTCGGACGACAACGCTCTCGCGCACCGGCTGGCCCAGAAGGTGGGCGGGGCGCTGCGCGAGCGCCACAGCACGGCAGCGGTGGCGCTCTACGACCGTTCGTCCCACACCTCGTGCACCTACCGTGCCCATACCGCGTTCGACTCGGCGAGCGTGGTGAAGGCCACCTTGCTGGGGGCGCTGCTGCGGAAGGCCGAGGAGGGCCACCGCAAGCTCACTTCGGAGGAGAAGAAGCGCGCCACAGCCATGATCACCGCCTCGGACAACGACGCCACCACCGCGCTGTGGCACGAGGTCGGGCTCAAGGGCGTACAGCACTTCCTCGACCTGGCCGGCATGAAGGACACCGAGCCGGGCCGGCAGGGCCACTGGGGCCTCACCCAGGTCACAGCCCAGGATCAGGTGAAACTGCTCAAGCTGCTCACCTCCGGCAGCCATGTGCTGGATGCCGGGTCCCGCGGCTACGCACTGGACCTGATGCACAAGGTCACCCCCAGTCAACGCTGGGGCACGCCCGCCGGTGCCCCGGGCGACGCCACCGTGCACGTGAAGAACGGCTGGCTCTCGCGGGACACACACGGCTGGCGCATCAACAGCATCGGCGCGTTCACCGGCCGGGGCCACGACTACGGGATCGCGGTGCTCTCCCAGGACAACAAGACGATGGCCTACGGCGTCGATACGGCCGAGTCCGCGTCCCGCGCGATCCACCACGAACTGGCCGGCCGCAAGGCCCACTGAGCGCGTTCTCCTCCTCCTGTTCGTCGCCTACCGGGTCCCGCCAGGGTCTGGAGGCCGCTCCGGCGAATCCGTTCGAGGCTCTGTCCGAGAACGTGGCGGCGTGTACCGCATGACGTACCGCATGAGGGCGAACCGGGAGGAGCGTGCCGCGTAGACGGCCAGGACGGCTCCGTACCGGCGCACTCTCCTCTCCCCCGAACCGCCGGAGCCCTCCGGGCAGGTGGCTTCCAACTACGCGCTGCATCAGACTGGTTGGCTTACACCTCGGCCGAGCCGGAAGCTGTCGCACAGGTGAGGGGAGCACGTGCATGACCGAGCACACAGCTGGGGCCGATTCGCCCCGTCAGACGGAGGGGCCTCAGCCTGCCGTCCGGCCCCCGGGGGAGGCCGCCGGGGCGTCCTCTGAGGCGTCCGGTCCGCCGAGCGCTCCGGACGCCGGAGCCGCCGAGCCGGCGGGAGGCGCACGTACCGGCGCGGCGGCCACAGGCCCCGCGCGCACGGAAGACGCGCCCGCCGTACGGACGTCCGCGGCAGGCGCGAACGCGCCCCGCGCCGACTGGTCGCGGCGGGCCGAGATCGCAGTGGCGGTGCTGGCGGGGCTGGCGACGCTGTTCTCCGCCCTGGCGGCCGTGGTCACGCTCCAGGTGCAGGCCCGGCAAGGGCGCAGCGAGGTGGATGTGACGCGCCAGGGGCAGATCACCGATCGCTTCAACGAGGCGGTGAGCAACCTCGGCGACCAGGCCGACGAGGTGCGGCTGGGCGGGATCTTCGCGCTGCGGCGGATCATGGAGGACTCGCCGCGCGACCAGCCGGCCATCGTGGACATTCTCTCGGCCTATGTGCGCACGCACACGCCCGCGGCGGGCGGAGGGAAGGCTGAGCGGGACAGCGGCGGGCGTCCGGCACCCGATGTGCGGGCGACGTTCGAGACGCTGTCCCAACGGGATCCGCACCAGGACCAGTCGGCCCGGGTCGATCTGCGGGACACCTATCTGCGCTACATCGGGTCACGGCCCGGCCTCACCCGGGCGGAGGGGCGGGGCGGGCCGGACGGGGCCGGGCCGAGGCTGGCGAACGCCAACTTGTCCGGCGCCGTCCTGTCCGGCGCGCACCTTCGCCACGCGCGGCTTTCGGGGACGTACCTCGTCGGCACCCGGCTGGACGGCGCCGACCTTCGTCAGGCCGACCTGCACAAGGCGGACCTGCGCGGTGCCGAATTGACCGGCGCCGATCTGGAGGGCGCGGATCTGCGCGGCGCCCGGCTGCGCGCGGGCACCGACCCAGCGGGCGAGGACGGAAAGGACGGCTCCGGCACGGACACCGGAGCCCCTGAGCAGCCCGCCAGGGTGAGCGTCGGCCAGCTCCTCCGGGCCAGACTGGACAGCACGACGCTGCTCCCGGCATCTCTGGAGCACGACTCCCGCCTGCGCAAGCGGCTCTCCCGCGCGCACTGACGCGCTGAGCCGACCGACCGCGCACGCGCCGGGCGGACGCACCGCAGGAGGAGGGACCGTACGCGAAGGAGCTGCGCGCGTTCTTCCGCTCCTACCGGGCGCGGGCGCGCTGAGGTATCCCGGGCCCGCGCGGGGCTCTCCCGCCACCTCGTGCCAGGCGGGAGGCTCCGGCGCCGAGGGGTTGGTCGCCCGCTCACGGCGCGGCGACGCCGGCCTTCCGGCGGGTCAGATGAATGAGCTGGTCGCGGACCTCGCGTGCTTGCGGGTGCCTGCGGTAGGGCGCGAGGCAGCGGCGCATGGCGGTGAGGGCCATGGTGGTGCGGCGGGAGGCGGTGAACGGGTAGTGCACGAAGATCTCCCTGCACTGCTCCAGCGCGGCCTCGACTTCGCCGAGGGACAGCAGGGTTTCGGCGATGTGCGCGTGGGTGAGGACGAGCGCGATGTGGTGGGCCGGCGAGCGGGCGGCCAGCGACTGCTGGAAGGCGGTGACGGCTTGTCCGCGATCGCCCAGTGACAGCAGCACTTCCCCCCGCTGGTAGAGGAACGCGGCCGGCGGATAGACCGTGAAGGGCCGCAGAGGCGCGGGATCGGCCTCCGTGTCGAGCGAGTTCTCGGCGGCGAGCAGATCCGCCAGCGCGTTCTCCCGCTCCCCCTCGACGGCCAGCACCACCGCGCGCCCCGCGTAGAGGTAGGACAGCACGTGGGTGGTCGCGGTGGGGTCCGCCACCTCCAGGGCGCGCTCTGACCATTGCCGTGCGCGCGTCATGTCGTCCAGCCGAAGCGCCAGCTGGGCCATGGTGCGCAAGGTGATCGCGTAGACGTTGCGGTTGCCCGCCTGGTACGCGAGGTCCAATGCGGAGCGGTAGCAGTGGTATCCGAGGTTCGGCAGCCCGGCGTCGGCGGCCATCGTGCCCAGCAGATGGCTCAGGCAAGCGCTGCCGGCCAGCACCAGGGGGTCGGCCGCCTCGCCGTCCGGTGAGGGCACCAGGCGCGGGGTGACGTCGTCGGTTATGTAGGCCCCCAGCGCGGAACGCGCGTGCGCACCACCGTATTTGTACGTCAGCTCGGCGAACACCGTGACCATGTCCGAGAGGCGTGCGTCGCCGTGCGGAGCCTGGTTCGGGACCGCGCCGTCGGGCGGGCCGTCCTGCGGCCCGGCCGCGGGCGGCCAGGCGGGCGGCTGGATGTCCACGTCGGTGAGCATCCTCCGGTTGAGGGCCAGCCGCCGGTTGGTGTCGGCGTCGGCACCGCACAACGCGATCAGGCGTTCCACCGGGTCGCCTGCCTTCAGCACCGTGTCGGTCGAGGCCCCGCCGCCCGCCATGCCGCCCAGCCCCGTCTCGCCGACGTGGATGGCGCGCCCGAGGCGCCGTCCCAGCGACTGGGCCACCAGTCCGGGTACGGGAGGCCGCGGGCGGGAGCCTTCCAGCCAGTGGGCGACGGCCGTACGGTCGTAGCGCAGCCGCAGGCCGTACTTGGTGCCCAACGCGTTGACCGCGCGGGCCAGTTCACCCCCGCTCCAGCCCGATTCCGCGAGCAGTGCCGCGAGTTGATCGTTGGGACTCCGCTGACCCATGGGCGTCTCCTGGCTCAACCCGCCCGGTCACGCGGACCCCCGGGCTCCTCCGCCGAGTCACATGGGCCGGGGCACGCGCCGCCCGTGGCCGGGCTCGGGCGAGGGCAACTGCTCATGCCTGGATGGCCTGTTCCGGTGCCCCGCCCCGGTGACCGGATCCGCTGAGTCACCGTGCCCGTACGTGTGATTCGCAGCAGGCATACCCCTCATGAGGCTTCCGGTGCGTCCACCAGGGGCGTTTTTCGGACTGTACGTGCGGCGTTCCTCTGGGCTGGCGTGGCGTGTGCGCCTGCTGATGCGGTCCGTCGGCCATGCGGGCGGGCGGGCCTCCGGTGCGCGCCGGAGCGTCGCATGTCATGGCTGGTCCAGCTGACGGAGGGGCCGGGGTGAAGGCGGTTACGGGCCGGATCCGAATTCGTCCGGAAAGCGGCGCCACGCGCCGTGGAAGAGTATGAGGGCTGAGGAGCACAGGGCGGTCGGGGGCGAAGGTCATGCCCCTGTCCGTCGCCGGGCAAGACCGCCGCGGAAGCCGTTGTTCGCGGCCATCGCGACGGCGTGTGCCGCGCCCGTCCGGAAGGAAGTCCCCGGAGGCAGGCCCGGTTTGTCCGCGTGAGTCGGCCGGTAAGCCGGCGGACTCCGGGCCGAGGGGCCCCACTGTCCCCGCCCCGTCCCCGCCCGCCCCCGGCCCGAGGTCAGCGGCGGGCGCGCGAGCCGCCGGGGAGCGGGGCCGCCGCATCACCGTCGTCGGGGCCGGCGGCGGACCGCGCCCTCGTCGGCCGGTGCTCCGCTTCCCGCCCGGCCGGTGCCTCCGGCGCGATCGGCCCGTACGGGCTGGAGCTGTTCATCCTGACCAAGGCGTAATGCTCGGGATCCGTCATGAATCCACGCATACCGCCTCTGACCGGCCCGGAAGGCATACCGCTCAGAAGACCACCCGTGCTGCGGTACGCCGCGCTCCCGCGTGACGCCCGCCTTCGCGGAGCGTACGCCGGACCGGCAGGGGCCGGCCCGCGCCTCGGGCCTGACCGGTGACCTCGTATGGTCACCGTGCGTGGCCTGGTTGCGGGGACACGGGTCTGACATCATGAGCAAGCGGAACCTGGCTCCGCTACAGGAGCGGTATTCCGCGGGCAAGGACGGCAGCAGAGGGAGCGGCGTGGTGGACGACGGCGACGGGGGCGCGAGGCAGGCGGCCCGGCCCAAGCGGGCGGATGCCCGGCGTAACGAGAAGACCCTGCTCGACGCGGCTGCCGCGGTGTTCGTCACATCGGGCGTGGAAGCGCCGGTACGCGACATCGCGGCCAAGGCCGGTGTCGGGATGGGCACGATCTACCGCCACTTCCCGACCCGGGCGGACCTCATCATCGCCGTCTACCAGCACCAGGTCGAGGCGTGCGCCGAAGCCGGGACGGAGTTGCTGGCGAGCAGCGCTTCCGCGCACGCGGCGCTGGGGCGGTGGATCGACCTCTTCGTCGATTTCCTCGTCACCAAGCACGGCCTCGCCGCGGCGCTCCAGTCGGACGAGACCGGCTTCGAATCGCTGCACGCCTACTTCCTCGACCGCCTCGTACCCGTGTGCACCCGACTGCTCGAAGCGGCAGCCGCCGCCGGTGAGATCCACTCCGACCTGCGCGCCTTCGAACTCATGCGCGGCGTCGGAAACCTCTGCATCGGCGCGGAGAGCAACCCCGACTACGACGCCCGCCGCCTGGTCGGACTCCTCATCGCGGGGCTGCGTTTGCCGCGCGAAGCGCGCTGAGCGCTGTCCGGCGAACTTCTTGTCGCCCTCCTTCCCGGTGCTGGAAGGGGTTGCCCCTGGCCGTGCTGTGCGGGGTGCGGGTTCGCCCGCGCCGGCCGCTCTCCCAAGTCCCCGGCTTTGCTCGCACAGGGGACCCCTCGCGGAAGCCCCCCCATCGCGGCGGGGCCGCGTATGACACAGCCGGGCCCCTTCGGGGCGCCCCGGTGCCGGGCACGCATGTTCCGCCGGACACGGCGCAGGCGCCTTGGCCGGCAAGGACTTCGGGGAACGCGGGCGTTCCTTCTCCGCCTCCACGGGTTCATCGCGTGCACACGCCGTTGTCGTGCGCCGGACACCGGGTCGCCACGCCGGACTTCCAGGCATGGCCGGTCGGTCATCACGTCCGCTTACCGAGGAGTGATTCGTGAAGACACCTCGTCCCGCCAGGCCCGCCGCGCTCGTGCCGGCCACGGCACTCGTCCGCCTTGCCCTCGCCGCTCCGTCGGCCACCGCACGGCCGCACCGCTCCCCTTCCGGCCCCGGAACCCCCGCCGGTCCTGGCTCGTTGCCCACCGTCACCGCGCGGGCGGAGACCGCCACGCTGTATGACGACGAGGCGGGCGGCAACGCCGACGCCGACGACCCCGCGATCTGGCGCGATCCCGCCGACCCGGAGCGCAACTCGGTGGTCACCACCGCCAAGGAGGGCGGGCTGCGGGTCTATGACCTCGACGCGCGGCTGGTGCGGTCGGTTTCCGCGCCGCCCGCACCGGGTCCGGATGACGCGCCCGGCCGGTTCAACAACGTCGATCCGGTGCACGGTGCGCGCGCCTCCTCCGGGCGTGCCGACTACGCCGTGACCACCGACCGGGCCACGACCGGCTGCGGGTCTACCGCATCGACCGGGGGCGCGCAGCCCGCTCACCGATGTCACCGACCCCGCGGCACCCACGGTGTTCTCCACCGGCCAGGAACAGGTCAACGAGCAGCACACCGCGTACGGGCTGGCCGCCTGGACCCATGAGGCGAGCGGCCGTTCGTACGCGCTGGTCAGCCGCCGCGGGCGGACCAGCATCGCGCTGCTGGAGCTGACGCCGGGGGCCGGGGGCGCCGTCGGATACCGCAAGATACGCACCCTGGATCTATCTGCCCTCCTCCTTCCGGCTGCCCGACGGCTCGTCGTGGCGCCCGTGCGGTGAGCCGGGTGAACTGCCGCAGGTCGAGGGCATGGTGGTGGATCCGGAGAACGGCACTCTCTACGCAGGCCAAGAGGACGTCGGGATCCGGCGGATGCCCGCGGGCCTGACCGGGAGGCCCGAACTCCTCGACACGGTCCGCGAGTACGGCGTCCCGGGCACGTACGACGAGGAGAGCGAGGAGTGCCTCGCCCCGGCGCCGATCCCGGCTACGGCGGCTCGCACCTCGCGGCCGACGTGGAGGGCCTGACGCTGCTGACCGGGGCCGACGGGAACGGCCGCCTCTTCGCGTCCAGCCAGGGCGACAACACCTTCGCCGTGTACGACCGCGGGCCCGGCGACGGCGAGGGAAAGGAACAGAACAAAGGCAACGGCGACGAGTACGAGGGTGGCTTCCGCGTCGGTGCGGCGGGCGGAGCCCTCGACGGCTCCGAGGAGTGCGACGGCGCCGCCGTGCTGGGCGCACCGCTCGGCCGGACGTACCCGAACGGCCTGCTCGTCGTCCAGGACGGCCACGACACACCCGCGGACGGCGAACGCGAGGGCACCGGCTTCAAGTTCGTCGATCTCGGCGATGTGCTGGAGCGGGTCGAGGACTGAGCCCGGGCCGGACCCGGGCGGAGAACCATGTGTGCCCGCACCTCGGCGGGCACACGTGGTGGTCCGGTGGGTCAGTTGGTGACCCGTACGTAGTCGATGGTCATCTGCTGCGGGAAGGCGGTGGAGCCGTCCGGGTCGCCCGGCCAGTAGCCGCCCACGGCGAGGTTGAGGATCAGGAAGAAGGGTTTGTCGAAGACCCACTGGTTACCGCCGACGTCGGCGGGTGTGCGCGTCTGGTAGACGCGCCCGTCCACCGACCAGCTGATGGAGCCCGGGGACCAGTCGATGGCGAAGGTGTGGAAGTCGTCGGCGAACGCGGCGCCGCCGGGCAGGGTGTAGCCGGCGCCGATGCCGCCCGAGCCGGAGTAGCCGGGGCCGTGCAGCGTGCCGTGCACCGTGCTGGGCTCGAACCCGACGTTCTCCATCACGTCGATCTCGCCGCAGGCGGGCCAGCCGGCGCTGCCGATGTCGTCGCCGAGCATCCAGAAGGCCGGCCACATGCCCTGCCCGCGCGGCACCTTGATGCGCGCCTCGACGTGGCCGTGGGTCTGGGTGAACTTGCCCGCCGTGTTCAGCCGGGCCGAGGTGTACTCGCACTTGCCGTACCAGCACTGGTAGTTGCCGGGGTTGTCCTTGCGGGCGGTGATGACGAGGTTGCCGTTCCCGTCGAGTGCGGCGTTGTCGGTGCCGGGGGTGTAGTACTGCCGCTCGTGGTTGTTGACGTTGTCGCCGGTCTCGGTCTGCCACTTGGCGCCGTCAACGGCGGCGCCGGCCGGGCCGTCGAAGTCGTCGGAGAAGAGGACCGCTCGGGTGCCGCCGCCGGAGCTTTTGGCGTCTTTGGCGTCGTCGGCCGATGCTGTGGCGGGCAGCAGTGCGGCGCTGACGCAGCACAGCAGGGACACACCGCACATCACGGTGCGGCTTCGTCTGGGGAGCCTCACGTCGCCGTCCTTTCGTGGGGGGAGTGGACGTTGGGCGTGCGCATGACAAATTGTCGGCGGGCGTGCGCGCACTCGGCGCGGCAGACCCGGGACTTTCTTCACGACTTGTTGTAAGCGCGTCGGATCGGCCCGTCAAGACTTTGGTCCAGACCTGATTGTGTTCAAGAGGGAACGGCGCGCCCCGCCCCACCGCGCGCCCTCCCGTCAGGACTTGGACCGTGCGGCGCCCAATGCCCTGATCGGCACTTGCCGTTACGGTTCGCACAGCAGCGCCGTCAGCTCCGTCGTACCGGCGGGAGCCGTCAACAAGGTGCCCTCGGCGGTGTGTTCCACCGTCACCGCCCCGGTCTCCCCCGCCGCCGCCTCCGGGACGGCGGCGCGCTCACCGGTCAGCAGAAGGTGCCACGGCCCGGGGGCCCCCGTCGCCCCGACGGTGATCCGCCGTCCGCTCCGGGATGTGCGGAAGACGGTGTCGGGTGCGGCTGCTCCGGCCTCCGGGGCCCCTCCCCCCGGCCCCCCGGGCTCCGCCCGCCAGGTGCCGCCCCGGCCCGGGATCCGGGTGGTGACGGTGACTCCGTCGGCGAGGGCGTAGGCGCGCAGGGTGAGGCCGCTCGCCCAGTCGTAGTCGGCGCGCTCCTCCCCCGCTCCGTACGGGAGCACCGCGCCGGGGCGTACCAGCAGCGGCAGGCTTGCGAAGCTGTACCGCTCGTGCCGCCAGCCGGGGCCGGTGAACCGCTCGCCGCTCAGCAGATGGGTCCACTCGCCCTCCGGTACGTAGAATCCGACGCTGCCGTCGGCGGTGAAGACCGGGGCCACCAGCAGGTCGTCGCCGAGCATGTACTGCCGGTCCAGCCAGTGGCAGGCCGGGTCGCCGGGGAACTCCAGCAACATGGCCCGCATCACCGGGGTGCCGTGCTCGGCGGCCTGGCGCGCCGCGCCGTACAGGTAGGGCATCAGCCGGTGTTTGAGCCGGGTGAAGTCGCGGGTGACGGTGACGGCTTCCTCGTCGTAGGCCCATGGCACCCGGTAGGACGTGCTGCCGTGCAGCCTGCTGTGCGAGGAGAGCAGCCCGAACTGAACCCAGCGTTTGAACAGTTCCGGACTGGGCGTGCCCTCGAAGCCGCCGATGTCGTGGCTCCAGAAGCCGAAGCCGGTCAGGCCGAGGGAGAGACCGCCGCGCAGCGACTCGGCCATGGCGCCGAAGGTGGACTCGCAGTCGCCGCCCCAGTGGACGGGGTATTGCTGGCCGCCCGTGGTCGCGGAGCGCGCGAAGAGTACGGCCTCGCCGGTGCCGCGTTCCTCGGTGAGGGTCTCGAAGACGGTGCGGTTGTACAGCTGCGTGTAGTAGTTGTGCATCCGCTCCGGGTCGGAGCCGTCGTGCCAGACGACGTCGGTGGGCACCCGCTCGCCGAAGTCGGTCTTGAAGCAGTCCACGCCCTGCCCGAGCAGGGCACGCAGCTTGTCCGCGTACCACGCGCGCGCCCCGGGGTGGGTGAAGTCCACCAGGCCCATGCCCGCCTGCCACAGGTCCCACTGCCAGACGCTGCCGTCGGGGCGCCGGACGAGGTGGCCGAGCCGGGCCGCCTCCTCGAACAGCGGTGACTTCTGCGCGATGTAGGGGTTGATCCACACGCAGACCCGCAAGTCCCCGCCTTCCTTCAGCCGTCGCAGCACGCCCTCCGGGTCGGGGAAGACCTCGGGGTCCCAGGTGAAGTCGCACCACTGGTAGGCGCGCATCCAGAAGCAGTCGAAGTGGAAGACGCCCAGTGGAATGTCGCGTTCGGCCATGCCGCGCACGAAGCCGCGCAACCCGGCCGCCGCGCAGGGAGAACCGAGCCAGCCCGTAGGCGGCGGGTGCGGCCAGCACGAGGCAGACCACGACGGCGCCCAGTGCCACGGCGAGGCTGGTGAGCAGGGAGCCGCCCTGACTGTCCAGCGCCGCGCGGAAGCTGTCGAGCCCCGGCGAGGTGGGGAAGAGGTTCACATCGATGCCCGAGGAGGGCTGCAGCGCGGTGGCCAGCATCCAGTAGACGGGGAACAGCAGCACGGCGAGGATCAGCAGCGCGGCGACGGTGTTCCAGGCGCCGCGCACCCGGTGCGCGGCCCCCGGCCCGGCGGCGCGCGGCGTGCCCGGGTCCGTGCCGCGCATCGTGGCCGGCGCCGCACGGAGGGCCGTACGGAGGGGAGTCACAGGCATGGTGCTCACTTCCCGTTGCCGAAGTCGGCGCGGTCGGCCCGCAGATAGAGCACCGCGAAGACCGCGCTGATCAAGATGAGGACATTGCCGGCGACGGCGCCCTGGCCGAAGTCGAGGCACAGGAACGACAGCTGGTAGGTGACGGTGCCCAGGGTCTGGGTGGCGTCGGCGGGGCCGCCCGAGGTGAGGGCGAGGATCAGATCCAGGATCTTCACCGTTGACATGAAGCCCAGCACGAGGACGACCGTGATCACAGGCCGCAGCAGCGGCAGCGTGACCGAGCGGAAGACCCGCCACGGCCCGGCTCCGTCCAGCGAGGCGGCCTCGTACAGGTCGCGGGGGATCTCCTGGAGGCCGCCGTAGAGGATGACCATGTTGAACGGGATGCCGATCCAGATGTTGACCAGCACCGCGGCCAGCAGCGCCACCCCGGGGCTGCTCAGCCACGGCACGCCGCCCTCGGTCAGGCCCACGGCGCGCAGGGCCGAGTTGAGGACGCCGTGTTCCTGGTCGAGGATGCGCCGCCACACCACGGCCGCCACCACCATCGGTACCAGCCACGGCAGCAGCAGGACCGCGCGGATGGGGCGGGAGAGGCGGAAGCCGCGGGAGAAGAAGACGGCCAGCGCCAGCCCCAGGGTGAACTGGCCCAGCAGCGAGCCGACCGTGAACAGTGCGGTGTGCCACAGCGCGTCGGTGAACAGCGGATCGGTGAAGACCTCGCGCCAGTTGTCGAGGCCGTTGAAGGGTGCCTCGCCGGTGAAGTAGGTGGTGGGCGTGTAGTGCTGAAAGCTCATCAGCACGTTGCGCACCAGCGGATAGCCGAAGAAGGCGGCCATGTAGAGCAGCGCGGGCGCGATGAACAGCCAGCGCAGCAGCGCGGTGCGGCGGCTTCCGGCCCGTCTCGCGCCGACGGCTCGGGGGGCGCCGGAAGGCGGCGCGGCGGGGGGCGAGTCGGTGACGGTACTCATGCCGCTCCTCACTCCCCCGCCGTCGCCTGCCGCTGAGCACGGCGCAGGGCCGCCCCGGGGCTGCTGTCGCCGGTGAGCACGGACTGGAAGGCTCCGGCGAGCGCGTCGCTCACGGCCGGCCAGCGGGTGCCGGCCTTCGCGGTGCGCGAGCGCGCCGTGGTCACCAGTTCGGCGAACGGGGCGAGCTTGGGGTGCTGCCGCGCGTAGGTGCGTGCGGCGGCGGCGCGGGTGGGCACGTTGTTGGCCGCCTCGCCCCAAGCCAGCTGGTCGGCCGGGGTGTTGAGGCAGTCGAGGATCTTGGCGGCGTTGCGCTCGCGCTCCCTGTCGTCGCTCTTGGGGACGGTCATCACGGTGCCGCCGACCGGGGCTACGGCCTTGCCGCCCGCTTCGGGAACGGGGAACTCGGCGACGGCCCAGTCCACCTTGTGCTGCGCCTCCAGCACCGGCACCTGCCACGGGCCGTTGATCATCATGGCGGTGCGGCCCGCGACGAACTGGTCGTTGACGTCCTGCTGGTTCCAGGTGACGACGGCTCTGGAGACGGATTCGTCCGCCACCAGGTCCTTCCACAGGCGCAGCGCCGCCTCCCCCTTGCCACCGTCCAGCCGTGCCTCGTCACCGCCCGCGGACCAGAAGAAGGGCAGGAACTGGTAGACCCCGTCCGCGTCCGGGGTGGCGCTGAAGGCGAGCCCGTAGCGGCCGTGGCCGGTCAGCTTCTTCGCCGCGGCCCGCAGCTGAGCCCAGGTCCGGGGCACCTTCACGCCCGCTTGCCTCAGCTGCTCCGGGCTGTAGTAGAGCGCCAGGGAGTTGACCGAGCGGGCGATGCCGTAGCGGGTTCCCTCGAAGGAGCCGAGGGAGACCCCGCTGCGGGAGAGCCCGGAGGTGCGCACGCCGAGGTCCCGCAGCTTGCGCAGCCCGCTGGTCTGCGCGAACTGCGGCAGCTCGGACCCGTCGAGTTCGAGAATGTCGGGCAGCGAGTGCGAGGACGCCATCCGCAGCGCTTTGGAGGAAACCTGGTCGGCGGGCACGCTGTTCTGCTCCACTCGCAGCCCGGATTCCGCTCCGCAGCGATCGAAGAACCTCTGGTTCTTGGCGTGTTCGGCCGTGTCGGTGGCCGAGTTGAGCACGGTGACGGTCCCGGGCTCGGGTGCGGCAGCGCACCCGGCGAGCCCGGATACGGCCACCGCCCCCGCCATGAGCGCGGAGAATGCGGGACGGTACGGCATGAGGACGGCTCTCCATTCCATGACGAGCGTCGCCGGGGTACGCCCCCGGCAGGAGCGTCCCGAGGGGCGGGGGGAACTGCGCGCCCGGCCACGGGCACGCGCGCACGCCGGACGGGGCCGGAGAAGGGGCGGCGGCGCTGTACGAAGGACGGTCAGGAAGGTCAGGACGCGGGGCCGCACACCGTGGTACTGGCGCGCGGCGTCAGACGGGGCGACAGCAGCGTGGTCTCGGGTACGGCCACGCCGTTCAGCTTGGTCATCAGCAGTTCCACGGCCCGCTCCCCCACCTCGTCGGCGGGGATGGCCACGGAGGTGACGGGCACCGCCGCGTTCTCCGCCAGCTCGTCCGGGCACACGGCGACCACCGACAGGTCCTGCGGAATGCGCATGCCCGCCCGCTGGAACGCCTCCATGAGCAGCGGCAGGGCGGGCTCGTTGTGCACGACGATCCCGGTCAGCCCGGGGTGGTCGCGCAGCAGCCGGTCGGCGGTCTGCCGTGCGGCGGCCCTGGAGGGCTCGCACGGGAGGACCGTCGAGGTCATGCCGTAGCGGCGGGCGACCCCGGTGAAGCCGGCCGCCGTGCGCCGCGCGAAGCCGGTGCCGCGCACATACACCTCCGGCGGGGAGCCCAGCAGCGCCACGCACCGGTGCCCGAGATGGGCGAGGTGGCCGACACAGCTTTCCCCGGTCGCGGTGAAGTCCAGATCGATGCAGGTCAGCCCGCCCGCTTCGGCGGGGAATCCGATGAGGACCGAGGGCAGCGGCAGCGTGCGGAGCAGTGGGGTGCGTGCGTCGCTCAGTTGGACGTCCATCACGATCAGCCCGTCCACCAGGGCGCTGTCCGCCATCCGCCGCAGCCCGTCCTCGCCCTCCTCCTGGGTGAGCAGCAGCACATCGTGGTCGTGGCCGCGCGCGGCGGTGGCCACGGCGCCGGCGAACTGCATCTGTACGGGCACGTGGATGCCGCTGCGCAGCGGCATCACCAGGGCCAGCACGTTGGAGCGGCTGCTGGCCAGCGCGCGGGCTCCGGCGTGCGGGCGGTAGCCGAGCTCGCGGATGCTGGCCTCCACGCGGCGCTGGGTCGCCGCCGAGATGGAGCGCTTGCCGCTGAGCACGTAGGAGACGGTGCTGGGTGAGACCCCGGCACGGCGGGCCACGTCCGTGATCTTGACCAACGTCCCCTCCTCGAAGCCGTGTTCGCGGGATTGTCGAATCGTTTCGACGGGGTGTGTCGAAGCGATTCGGCGCGGAACAGTAAGGGAGGACCGAGGGCTGTCAACGGAGAGGACAGAAGTCCTCCGACCTTCCGTTCCGGCGGCCGGGAGCGGGGCCGGAGCCGGGCCGCGAGCTTGGGACCGGGCGGGCGCTCAGTCCGGGGCCGGTCCGGTGAGGCGCTTGCCGGGGGCGAAGTGATCGACGGCGCGGGAGAGCGCGTCCAGGTTCTGGGCCGCCGCGTCGAGTTCGATCACATAGCGCCTGCCGCGCAGGCCCGCCGCCGCGGGATCCGCGGTGACCAGGCGGCTGCCGAGCGGGGTGCCGGGATCGCCGTCGGCTTTGGCCGCCGGATACAGGTCGAGGTAGGGAGCGCGCGCGAGGCCGGCCCGCACGAGGGGATCCTGCCCGGCACGGTCGGCCGGCACGACGGCGACGGCCGCGATGTCCCGCCAGGCCAGCAGCTGTTGACGGTGCCGGCCCCGGCCCAGCCAGGCGCCCCGCTCATCGACGGTGAGGCCGGGCGGTCCGAGCCTGCGCGGGACGGCGAAGCCGAACAGTGCGACGAGCGCGGCGGCCCACAGTCCTCCGATCACTGCTCCGGCGACCCGGTCGCTGGTGGGCGCGGGGCCCTTGGCCGGACCGGCGGCGTTGACCAGGAAGGGCGCGTCCGTGCCGACGGCGGCGTAGGTGAGCGCCACGGTCGGCACCGCGAACATCACGACCAGCGCGAAGGTCCCCAGCGGTACGCCGACGAGCAGTTCGCGCCGGGTCGCCCGGCGCCGCCGCCCCCGTACCGCCTTGACCCGTACCGTCCCCGGCACCGCTCCCCGCACCACGCCTCGCACCGCTCCCGCCGGCCCCCGTCGCCTCGTCATGCGGGGAACTGTAGGACGGCCCGGTCCGGCGGACCAATCCGTGCCGCCCACCACCGGCAGGCAGGCCGACACGCCGGCAGGTCGGCAGGTCGGCAGATGTGGTGTCAGTGCAGTGCCAGCCCCTTCGTCTCCGGCGCCCATGCAGCGGCGGACCCGATCGCTCCGCCACCAGAAGTGCGGTCAGCGCGACCATCGAGGCCGAGAACTTGTAGGCGGACCACCCCGCTCACCGAGGAGATCGCCGCCGCCGAGGAGGTCCTCGTCCGCTTCGGCACGCTCCGACGTCCGGCGGGGGCCCGTAGCGCCGCTCCGGTGGCTTCACGCGCCCACAGGGCGTTCACGTGTCCACGGCGCCCTGCCGCTTGATCGGGTCTTTCCCGCCCAGCTCTTGACGCTGCCGGGCGGCGAAAACTACGTTCTGGTGATCGGAAACACATTTCCATTCTGTGGAACTTCGAGCGCGGAAACCTCCGAGTGTTCCCCTCCCCCTTCCCGGAGCCCCGTATGACTGCCGTGGATGACCGGACACCTGTGGAGACAAGCGGCGCCGCCAGTTCTGGTCTGTACACCTACGACCTCGCCCCGACGAAAAAGGAAGGGCGTCGCTGGGGCGCCTACAACGTCTTCACGCTCTGGGCCAACGATGTGCACAGTCTCGGCAATTACGCGTTCGCCATCGGCCTGTTCGCGCTCGGCCTGAACGTCTGGGGCATCCTGGCGGCCTTCGCCCTCGCCTCGGCGCTGCTCTTCCTGCTGCTGACCCTGTCCGGGTTCATGGGGCCACAAGACGGGCGTGCCCTTCCCCGTCATGAGCCGCATCGCGTTCGGGGTGAAGGGCGCGCAGGTGCCGGCCGCCGTGCGCGGCGTGGTGGCCATCGCCTGGTTCGGCATCCAGACCTATCTGGCCTCTTCGGTGCTCAGCGCGCTCGCGGTGACCATGTTCCCCGGGCTGCGCCGTATCGACGGGAACTCCCTGCTCGGCCAGTCCACACTCGGCTGGATCACCTTCCTGGCCCTGTGGGCGCGGAGACCGCCGTGGAAGCCATCGCCGACCAGGCGGCCCGCGCGGTGGAGGAGGACCGGGCGGAGGTGATCTGCCTGGGCTGCGGGGGCATGTCCGGCCTGGCCGAACGCGTCACCGCCCGCACCGGGGTCCCCGTCGTGGACGGGGTGACCGCCGCCGTGACGATCGCCGAGTCCCTCGTCCGCCTCGGCCTGCCCACCTCAAAGGCGCGCACCTACGCCCCGCCCCGCCCCGAGCACTTCGTCAACTGGCCGCCGTGATCCCCGAAATGGTGCCGGTGCGGCCGGGCCGGAGGGTGCCCAAGGCGTCACCATCTCAGGAGGTGACGAAAAGTGGCGGCGATGCCAGGGCACCGGTCAAGCCGACACGTGGTCGGCTCCGTAACCGCCGTCATGAGACGGGACCGTAGTGATCGTCGAGTCCGCTCGGGCCGGGGGTCGCCGCTGGCAGAACAGCGCGGGCGCCCCTCTGAATTGCGGCGATGGCCCGCAAGATCCGCCACAATCCCCGTTCTGGAGCCCTTCGCCGGCTGGAGCTGGGACAACAACTACACCGGCTGGTCCCCGCGGCATACCTCGAGGTGGGAGAGCTGGACATCTCCGCGACGGGTGCCTGGACTACGCCCGCCGTCTCACTGGCGCCGGGGTCTCCGTCGAACCGCACCCGCACCCCGGCTGCCCCCACGGATTCGACCGCATCGATCCTGGCGCCGGTACCGTGCGGCGCTCCCTCGCCGACAACATCCTGGACCGGGTCAGCCGGCGCTAGAGGACGAAACCGTGGGGGAACGGATCGCCGGGATCCAGCAGGTAGTTGGCGGTGCCGGTGATCCAGGCGCGCCCGGAGGACTCCGGTACGACGCCGGGCAGCGGGCCGACCTCGGCCGTGTCGAGGAGCCGTCCGACAAAGCGTGTGCCGATGAAGGACTCGTTGACGAAGTCGGTGTGCAGCGCAAGCTCGCCGCGCGCGTGCAACTGCGCCATGCGGGCCGAGGTGCCCGTGCCGCAGGGCGAGCGGTCGAACCAGCCGGGGTGGATCGCCATGGCTCCTGGTTATCGGGCTGCCGCCGGCTCCACCGCCGCTACGAACGCAAGCCCGAGCACTTCCTCGCCTTCACCGCCATAGCCTCAACCCTCATCTGTCACCGACGACTCCAAACGAAATGACCTCTTAAGCGCCTTGGCCGCCGGAGGGGGGATCGGGGCTCGGACCGGCCCCGGGGCCGCGCAGCGCGCAGCCCGCCGCCAGGGGGAGTTCGAGCTGCGGGCTGAAGCCGTGGCCGACACAGAGGGCGTCCGCGGGCCGGACGCGCTCGCTGCCCGGCACCACGGACCAGTCGGGCCGCAGCCGCGCGGTGACGACCTCTTCGACGCGGCCCTCCCCGCGCGCTTCGATGACCGTCCGGCCGAACCGGTACGGGACTCGTTCGCGGCCCAGCGTCCAGGTGTATCCGGCCAGTTCGCCCGCCCTGCCGAGCAGGCCCGCCGGCTGCGAGGGGCGCCGGGACCAGCCCCGCGCCACGGTGCCGGAGGTGTTCGCCTCCAGCACCTCCAGCACACGGGAGCCCGCCTCCAGCAGGGACGCGGCCACCGGCAGCAGGAACGGGCCGCTCCCGGCAACCACCATCCGGTCGCCCACGGCCACGCGCTCGCCCTTCGCCAGTGCCTGGGCCGCACCCGCGGTGACGACGTCGGCGAGGATCTCGGGCCACAGTCGGCGGGAGAGCTGGGCGAGGCGCAGTTCGGGCCCGGGACTCTTGTCCGAGACCAGCACGTTGCCCTCACTGTGCGAGGTGGTCGCGGCAGCGGGGCCGCCACGATCGACGACGGTGACCGTGCAGCCCGCCAGGGCGAGTTCGCGAGCACAGGCGGAGCCGACGATTCCGGCGCCGAGGACCACCACTCGCGTTCCGCCCACCGAACCCAACGAACCCTCCCGTTCGTCAAAACGAACGCCAGGGACGCTATGGCAGCACCCGGAGCGTGTCAACGGTTGTGCGGCCGGGCCGGCTGACGAGCCATCAGTCAGGGCCGACTGCTGAGCAGTTGCCCGTGGGCGCGGCCTGTTCACCACCCGGGCAGCACCCCGCCGCGCACCACCGGGCCGCCCCTCCCGCCGCTGCCGCGCCCCTCAGTCGCCGCAGCCGACGCGCTCCCCGTCCGGCGGGCCCGAAGCGTGCGGACGCAGCCGCTGGTCCGGCCGGTACTGGAGCAGCAGCACCGAGCGCACCGTCTCCTCCTGGGCCGAGTAGCTGTGCGGCAGCGCGGCGTCGAACCCCACATAGTCGCCGGGCTCCAGCTCCACCTCGTGCCCGTCCACACTCACGCCCAGCCGGCCGGCCTGGACGATGGTGTGCTCGGTGCCGACATGCCCGAGCGAGTCCCGGCGGCAGCCCGCCCGGACCTGCTGGTCGTAGATCTCGAACACGGCGTCGCCCGACTCGATCCGCTGGAGCGGGCGCAGATCGACGGCATCACCGCTGAGGACCTCGACATCCTTTGCGCGCACCACCCGCAGCCCCGCGGGCGGGCGAGTGTCGAGCAGGTCGGAGATCGGCATCTCCAGCACCCGCGAGAGGCTGAAGACCGTCTCGATGGTGGGGTTGCCGGTGCCGGACTCCAGCTGCGAGAGCGTCGCCTTCCCGATCTTGGACCGCCTGGACAGCTCGGAGAGCGAAAGCCCCCGCTGCGCCCTGGCCCGTTTCAGGTTGAGCGCAAGCATTCCCCGTACCGATCTGTCAGGACTGTCGCCCACCGGCCCTCCTTCCCGTCACGAACTGTTCGCTATACAGAACGATAGCGTTCTCCGGCGCTGCCCGGCTCCCCACCGTTCGCGACGGAACACGCCTTTGTGTCCGCCGTCCGCACGCGGGCCGACCAGTGGCACCGCGAGGGCCTGTTCTCCTCCGAGGGGACACGGAAGGTCATTTCCGCCGCCGAGGAGGCACATCCGGAGCGCTGAGACACGCGGCCCTGTGGCCGTCGGCCGGCCGCGGGAAACAGCGCCGGGCCGGGTACGCGGGCCGTCTAGACGGCGGTGAATCCGCCATCGGCGGCGACCACCGCCCCGGTGACGAAGCCGGCGCGCGGAGAGGCGAGGAAGCACAGGACCTCGGCGATCTCCTCGGGCTGTGCCACCCGGCCCAGCGGCTGCGCGTCGGCGAAGGACGCGAGGTAGGCGCGGCTGTCGGAGCGGAAGGTGTCGAGGAAGTCGGTCTCGATGACACCGGCGGCGACGAGGTTGGCGCGGATGCCCAGGGGCCCGCCCTCGACGGCGAGCACCTTGGTCAGCTGAGCCAGCGCGCCCTTGGACGCGCTGTAGGCCGCGCCTTCCGGCAGAGCCACGGTGCACGTGTAAGAACCGGTGCTGACAATGGCCCCGCCGCCCCGGCTCTTCATGGCCCGAAAGGCTTCGCGGGCGAAGAAGAAGGAGCCGCGCGCGTTGACCGCCAGCACGGCGTCCCAGTCCTCGGCGGTGGTCTCGGTGACGGGCTTGTTCAGAGTGCGGCCCGCGTTGTTGACCAGAATGTCCAGCCCGCCGAAGGCATCGGCTGCCGACCCGACGGCTCGGACAGCGGTCTCCTCCTGGGCGATGTCGCCGGTCATCGCCAGCACACCGGGGAACTCCTCCGGCAGAGCCTGGACGTCCGGCCGGATGTCCACGGCGAGAACTCGCGCACCGCGCGCGGCGAGAAGGGCCACCGTCGCCCTGCCGACCCCGCGCGCGGCCCCCGTGACAAGGGCGGCCTTGCCACGGAACTCGGCGGAGTCCGTGCCTCCATGGGACGGTCGCGGTGACTCGGAGGCGGCGGGTGCGGCGGACGAGACAGGCGTCACGGGTACCCCGGACATCTCAGGTGTTGCGGAGGTCATGGTGCGTTCCTCGGGAAATGAGCGGGGCGACGGCGCGCGGCGCCCCGGGGATGCGGCAATGCGTACGACTCAGCCCGTGTGGCCCGGTGCGTACGACTCGGTGCATGCGGCTGCGGCTCAGTGCGCGGTGAGTCCGCCGTCGATCACCAGCTCCGAGCCGGTGACGAAGGAGGACTCGTCGCCGGCGAGAAAGAGGATCGCGAAGGCGATCTCCTCCGCGCGGCCGGCCCGGCGCATCGGGGTGCGCTGGATGTCGGGCTGCTGGTCGCCCTGCTCGTCCAGCAGGTCCTGGATCATCGGTGTGGCGATCACGCCGGGGTGCACGGAGTTGACCCGCACCCCCTGGCGTGCGTATTCGACCGCCGCGGTCTTGCTCAGCAGGCGCACCGCGCCCTTGGACGCCTGGTAGGCGGCTGCCGCGCCGCTGCCCACGAGCCCGAGCACAGACGAGGTGTTGATCACCGATGCGTTGCCGCCGGCCCGCAGCAGCGGCATCGCCGCCTTCATACCGAGCCAGGTGCCCTTCTGGTTCACGTCGATGACGCGGTCCCAGTCCTCCTCCCGGGTGTCCTCGACACCCGGCCAGTCCACGATGCCGGCGAGGTTCACGAGCACGTCCAGCGTGCCGAACCGGTCACGTACGACGCCGGTCACCTCGTCCCACTCGCGCGCCGAGGAGACATCGAGGCGGGCGGCGGCCACCTCGGCGCCGCCTGCCTCGATCCGGTCGGCCAGGTTCCGAAGGGGGCCCTCGGCGACGTCGGTCACCACCAGCCGGGCGCCTTCGCGGGCGAAGAGTTCGGCGACGGCCGTGCCGATGCCGCCGGTCGCGCCGGTGATCAGTGCGACCTTGCCATCGAGTCGTTGCTGTCCTGTCATCGATACATTCCTTGATCCTCGGTGTTTCCGAACCGGGCCGCGGTGGCCGACCGCCGCCCGGGGCCGCCCCGGTCGAGCGGCCCTGCTCCACCGAGTCTGCGCAGGTCAGAGGCCATCAACCAGGGCACGTGCTGCCTGGGTGCGGCACACCCAGGCAGCGTGCCGGACCGCCGCCTAGCCTGGAGACATGGACGACAACCACCTGGGGGGCTTCCTGCGGGCACGCCGCGCCGCCCTGCGGCCGGAGGACGTCGGCATGGCGAGTTACGGGGTCCGCAGGGTCGCCGGGCTGCGCCGCGAGGAGGCCGCCGTCCTGGCCGGGGTGAACGCCGATTACTACACCCGTCTGGAACAGGGCCGCGAGCGCAACCCCTCACCCCAGGTGCTCGACGCCCTCAGCCGGGCGCTGCGCCTCGACGAGGAGGCCCGCGCCCATCTGTTCCGGGTGGCCGGAGCCGCCTCCGGCGAACGGCCCTCCCGCCACACTGCCGAACGGGTCGGTCCCGTGCTGCGGCAGCTGATGGACGGCTATCCGAACACTCCGGTGTTCGTCATCAACCGGACCCTGGACCTCCTCGCCGCCAACGCCCTGGCCGACGCGCTGTACTCCCCGTTCGATCCGGCGGACAACCTGGCCCGCATGACCTTCCTCGACCCCGCCGGCCGGCACTTCTACGTGGACTGGGACCGCGCGGCCCAGGCCACCGTGGCCAATCTGCGCCAGGCAGCCGGATTCGACCCGGACGATCCGCGGCTGCGCGAACTCGTCCGCACCCTCACCGAGCACAGCGCGGAGTTCACCCGGCTGTGGGAGGCCCACGCCGTGCGCGGCAAGACCCTGGACGCCAAGCAGCTCCTGCACCCGGACGTCGGCCCGCTCACCCTCACCTACCAGGCGTTCGACGTCCGGGACGCTCCCGGCCAGCAGCTCATCATCTACCAGGCCGAGCCCGGCAGCCCCAGCGCCGAGGCTCTCGACCTGCTCGGCTCTCTCCACGCCACCGGCCGCCACACGGACCCCCGCCCCCGGCTGCGTCCCGGCTCCCGTCCGTAGGCCCGGGTCCCCTCTGCGAGCCCGTGTGCTGTCCCGGGCCCGCCCGTGCTCCGTCCCCGGCCCGTGTTCCGGCGGGGCGCCGGAGTGCGTGTGAGGGATCCTGTGCGGGGCACTCGCCCGCCTTCAGCACACGCCCTTGTTCGCAGACCGACGACCGACGGCCCGGGAGAACTGCATGACCGAGAACCTGTGGAACTACGCCCCCACCGCCGGGCACACTCCGGACGCCGACCTGTCGGGTTATCGCGTGGAGGCGGAGGACGGGCACATCGGCAAGGTCGATGAGCACTCCAACGAGGTCGGCTCCGCGTACCTCGTCATCGATACGGGGCCGTGGATCTTCGGCAAGCAGGTGTTGCTGCCCGCCGGTGCGGTCACCGGCATCAGCAACGAGGACAAGACGATCCGGGTCGCCTGGACCAAGGACCGGATCAAAGCCGCTCCCGAGTTCGACAAGGACAAGCACCTCGGGGACCCGCACTACCGGGACCAGCTCGGCGGCTACTACGGCGCCGGTCACTGAGCGGCGCGCGGGCGGCCTGAGCGGCGGGGGCGCTCTTCGCCCCCGCCCGCGCCCTTTCAGTCCTCGTGGATCTCAGGCCCCGTGGATCTCGCCCCGTCTGCCCCGGGCCGCTCCCGGGCGGGACTCATCCGCGCGTGCCGTCGGCTCCCTCGGCGTTCTCGACCGTGCCGGCGTTCTCGACCGTGCCGGCGTTCTCGACAGTGCCGGTGCGCTCGACAGGGGCGAGCGGATCCGGCGTGCGGCCGGTCCAGCGGTGGAGGACGGCGCGGCCGGTCTGCTTGGTGACGCCGCCCTCCTCGACGGTGCCGGACTCGGCCACGTAGTAGCGCCCGTCGCCCACCGAGATCAGCCCGTACTCCCCCGGGCCGGTCCAGCCCCGCACCCCCGTGCGCTCGTCGTACAGGCCCTGTCGCGCGAGGCTGAGCAACTGGCCCCGCTCCGGCTCCGGCTGGCCCCGCACCGGGCCCCGTACGGCCGGCTTCGATCCGTCAACAGTGAAGAGGGAGTAGTTCGGGAAGCCGGGCTTCTTCCCCTCGTACACGGCCAGCTGCCAGTTCCGCGAGGCCGCGTCGTACTCCAGGTTCTGCACGCCGTAGGTGGTGTTGCCGGTGTACGCGAAGAACTTGCCGTCGGTACGCGAGGGGCCGCTGGTGTGCGGATCCGACTCGCTGAGGGGCCGCTCGTACTTCTTCCAGCCGCGCACGTCGTACTGCAACAGCACCTGGTGGTCGTTGTCCCGGCGCTGGGTGTTGGAGTAGACGCCGTAGGCGACGGTCAGCAACTGGGCGCCGTGCCCCTTGCCTCCGCGTCCGCCGAGGCCGGGGCCGAATGCCACGCCGTCGATGCCGCTGCATCCGTAGCGGTGGTCGGGTGTGTCGGCGGTGTCGCCGTCGAAGACGCCGTCGCCGTCCATGTCGGCGGTGTAGTCCTCGACGACCTCCTTGAGATAGACGGTCGACGCGACATCGCTGGACTGGGCGTCGATGCCCATGCGGTCGATGCGGTCGGCATCGAAGACGGCTATGTAGAAGGACTCGGCGTCCTTGTACTCCAGGGAGCCGTAGACCCGTCTGTCCCGCTCGTTGAAGTCCAGATCGCCCAGGTGGCCGGTGAACCCGGTGACGGAGCCGACGGGGCGGCCCCGGAGATCGGTCTTCACCAGGAGGTTGGTGAAGGAGAAGTACATGAAGCCGCGCTCGCGGTCCAGGGCCATGCCCTGGACATGGCCGGCGTCCCAGGCCCCGCCGCCGATCACCGCGGGCAGCCGCCGCGCGCTGCCCGGCCCGCCTGCCGCCGCGCCGCTGTCGGCGGCGGAGGCCGTCTGCGGGACCAGGGCGCACGCCAGCAGCGTCGCCCACACCGCCGCACCCGCGCGTGCGGCGGTTCCTCTCCCGGCCCGCCGCCCGGCCCGTGCTCCGACCCCGCTCGTGTCCGCTTCCACCGCGTCCATCCCGTCCCCGCCTTCCGTAGCTTCCGGTGACCTCACCCCGCATTCCTCCCCGCTCGCGGGGCCCGGGCAAGGCCGGGGTCATCATCGGATTCCGCGGTGAATGCCCGGCGGGCGCAGGGGGGCTCGCCGGTGACGGGAAGCTGGCCCGCCCCCTGCCCGCACACCGGGACTCGGCGCCTCCGCAGGGCCGCCGTCCGGGTCGGTTGTCGGTCAAGTCGGCTGTCGGTCGGGGCAGTTGTCGCCCAGGCTCACTTGCCGTTCGGGGTCAGTTGTCGGTCAGGGGTCAGTTGTCGGTCAGGGAAGGCACAACGGGGTCCGCGGCGCCCTGGGCGGCGGCTCCGGCGGGCGCGGCTGCGGGCCGTACGACGGGCGGGGCCGGCTGCGGGATGCGGGGGGTGCGGCGGCGCAGTCGCCGGCGTACACCGTGCACCAAGCGGGACGCGGTGAAGGTCGCGCCGTGGACGAAGCGCATCGAGGGGCCGAAGGAGGGAGCGGCCAGCAATCCGGCGAAGAACAGCCCCGGCCGGGAGGATTCGAAGCAGGAGGAGAGTTCGGGAGCCTGGCCGGTACCGACCTTGCACAGCCCCTCCCGCACGGCCGGGTCCAGCAGATCGAGCCGGTCCAGCCCCGGGCCGAACCCGGTGGCGGCCACGATGTGGTCGGCCTCCAGGCTCCGGGTCTCCCCCGAGGCGGCGGTCAGCTCCAGCCGTACCCGCGGCCCGGACACCGCCGCCGCGCCCCTCAGCCGATGCCCCAGCAGCACCGGCACCCGGGCCTCGAAGCGCTCGCGCAGCCACCAGGCACCGGCCGGACCGAGGGCGTGGGCCGCGATGTGCAGCCGGGCGGCGGCCGGCAGCCGGCGCACCGCCCAGGGGGCCTCCGACCACACCCAGCTGGGCCAGCCGGTGCCCAGACCGCAGTGCGGGTCCCGCAGCGAGCGCAGCAGGCCGCGGTCGAGCGGCTGCGGCGGAGTGTTCCATCTCAGGCCCCCGGCGCGGGCCACCACTTGGGCGTGTGCGCCGAGTTCGGCCAGCAGTGCCGCCGTCTCCAGCGCGGCCTGGCCGGATCCGATCACCACGACCTCCTGCCCGCGCAGGGTGCTCAGGTCGCGTCGGCCGCTGCTGTGCGAGAGGAGTTCGGGCGGCAGCCGGCGCAGGGGTTCGGGGATGTGGGCGAACGGCATCACGCCGACGGCCAGCGCGACGGTCCGGGAGGTGAGGACCTCGCCCTCGGCGGTTCGCAGCCGGTACCCCCCGCCCGGGTGCGGGCCGGCCTCGGTGACCGTCTGCTCCTCGATGCCGGGGACCGCCTGACGGCCGAACCACAGGCCGTAGTCGGTGAAGGTGCCGATCGGCAGCGGCCGGCCGTGCGCGGTGTGCACCTGGTGCGCATCGCAGTAGGCGGCCAGGGTGTGGTCGCCCGCGGGGTCGGACAGGTTGGAGGACCACGGCTCCGACTTGAGGAACATGCCCTCCGGCATGTGGTCGCGCCACGAGGCCATGGGGCGGCCGAGGACCCGCAGATCGAGCCCGGCCGCGGCGGCGTGCGCCGCGATCGACAGTCCGTAGGGGCCGGCCCCCACCACTACCAGGTCGTACATGGTCGTTCTCCTTCTCACGTCGGGTTGCTGGACCGCTCTCGCGTCGGACTTGCCGGGCCGGTCCGAGTCGTACGTGCTCGGCCGCTGAGGTCTCATCCGGCCGTCCGGCCATCCGGTGGTGGGGCCTGGTGCGGCGTCACCGCACCGTGGTGGCCCGGGTGTCGGCGCGGCTGCGTCCGGCGGCGGGCGCGGCGCCGGGAGCCGGTACGGGGGGCGGCGTGGCCGGCCGGGGGAGGGCACGCGGCGGCGCGACCGTACGGCGAAGCCCCTTGCGCAGGCCCCGGGCCAGCGATGCGCGTGTCATGGCGAGGAACGGCGCGGGGTCGTCGGCGGCGTACCACGCGGTCTCGCTCCCTCGCGGTGCGCGGAGGTGCGGGGGCTGGCGACGCGTCCGGCGGGGCCGGCTGCGGGGGGCGGTCAGCGCGGAGAGCAGGGCGTAGTTCTCCACCCGCAGGACGCGGCCCGGCGCGACGGCCGTCTTGGGGACGGGGCGGCCGGTCAGGTCGAGGTGGAGGGCGCGGACGACATCGAGTCCGGCGCGGTCGGCGAAAAGCCGGAACTGGGCCCCGGGCCGGGGGTTGAAGTCCAGCAGCTGGTAGGTGCCGGAGACCGGGTCCTGCCGGAAGTCGAGGTCGAGGATGCCCTGGTAGCCGAGGTGGCCGGCCAGTTGAATGGCCGCCGCCTCCACCTCCGGGTTGGGCAGCCAGCGGCCGACAGCGGTGAGCCCGGCGTGCGGCGGCCAGGCACGCTCCTTGCGGCCCGTGCCGCCCAGCAGGCAGACGGCATCCCGGGTGAAGCAGCCGTGGAAGAACCAGTCCGTGCCCCGGCCGCCGGGCACGCGGCGCTGGAGCAGCAGCGCGCTGCCGGCCTGCCCGGTGCGTTCGTACAGCCACCGCGCCTGGGCTCCACTGTGCACGACGGTCGTGCTGCGCAGCCCGGAGGCGGGCGGCAGCAGCCATGGACGGCTCCACTTGGCCACCAGCGGGAGGCCGAGGTCCGCCACCGCCTCGGCCGCCTCCTGTGCGCTGCGGGGCCGCACGGTTTCGGGGCAGGCGAGGCCGGCCGCACGACAGCGCTCGGCCAGCGCCGCCTTGTCGGCCACCGACTCGGGGAGCCCGGCGGGCTGTTCGGGCAGCAGGAAACGACCGGCCAGCCGGGGGGCGAGCCGGGCCACGGCGATGGCCCCGGCGTCGTCCATCGGGATGAGGACGGCGGGTCGCGCGATCCGTTCGGACACCTGGCACAACGTCCGCAGCAGTGCCGGGTCCGATACCGCCGTCCCGGGCGGATGGGCGTGTGCACGGTGCAGGTACCGGGAGCGTGCGGGCGGGCTGTGCGGGGATTCGAGGAGGGCGTGCACCTCGATGCCCGCCCGGCCCAGCGATCTGACGGCCCCGAGGGTCCCGTGGTGGAAGGGATTGGGGTCGAGCAGCACCAGCAGTACGGGCACCTCGGTGTCGAACTCGGGCATGGTGGCCTTTCCTTCACTACGGGGCCTTCACTACGGGGCCTTCACTACGGGGGCCTTCACTACGGGACGGGCCTTCACTACTGGCCGGGGCCTTCGCTGCGGGACGGACGGCGGCTTCGTGGGGCCGAGCGGGGGGACGCGGGCCGCGAATGGGCTAGTCGGGCGCCTTCGGCAGCACGCCGGGTACGGCTCCTGCTTACTGTCGAGAGGCGAGCCCACCGGTTCGCGGAGCGTTTCGAGGGGAGTCACCATGCGCTGCCGAGGCCGCTGGCTGGTGGGTAGCTGCGTCGCAGTGACCGCAGCCGCGATGCTCGTGACCGCCTCCACCGGTTCGTCGGCGGATGGCACGGGCGGCACCGACGACGGCCGGGGACGATCCGCCGCACCGGCCCACCCGGCTGCCTCGCCCAGCAGCAGCACGCCCGAGGGCAGCACGGCCGGCGGTGGCGCGGCCGGTGACGGTGCGCCCCGCGAGGGCGCGACCGGCCCTGTGACGGATACGCCCGCCGGAACCGGAACCCCCGGCCGGCCGGCCGAATACCGCCCGGCCGAGGGAGCCTTCCTCAGCGCCTCCGCCGAGGGGGTGGGGCGCATGGCCGACCTCCAGCGCTGGCTGGGCGGGCGGCGGCTCCAGGTGGGGCACACCTACCTGCCCGGCGACCTGTGGGTGAACATCGAGGGCCGGCCGGACTTCCTGCGACCGTGGACGACATGGCGGCGCACCGACAGCGAACGGATGTTCGTGCTGAATGTGCCCATGCTGGAGCGGAACGAGAAGGACCTCCCCGACGGGGAAGTGCGCTCCTTGCTGCGCACCGGCGCTCGCGGGACGTTCGACCGCCACTTCCGTACGCTGGCCCGGCGCCTGGTCCGGCTGGGGGCGCCGGACACCGTGATCGTGCTGGGCTGGGAGATGAACGGCACCACCTACACCCACCGTTGCGGACCCGACCCGCGGGCGTGGAAGAGCTACTGGCGGCACATCGTCACGACGATGCGCGCGGTCCCCGGGCAGAAGTTCCGCTTCGACTTCGCCCCGAACCGGGGCGAGGACGCCATCGGCTGGACGAAGTGCTACCCGGGCGATGACGTCGTCGACATCGTCGGCATGGACTCCTACGACCAGCCGCCGGGTGAGGATTTCGCGGACATGGTCGATCAGCCGTACGGCCTGCGGCAGCAGACCGACTTCGCCGCCGCGCATCGCAAGCCCGTCTCCTACCCGGAGTGGGGGCTGTTCCGCAACGGGGACAACCCCGCGTACATGCGGGGCATGCTGCGGTGGATCGACCGTCACAAGCCGGTCTACCAGACCATCACCGACTACTGCCCGCACGGGGTGTGGCAGTGCCGGAAGAACCCCGAGTCCTCGGCCGTCTTCCGCCACTGGCTTTCGGCCCGCCCGCAGACGGCCGGGCAGCTCACCCGGGCCGTTCGCCCCTCCCCCGGTCCGTCCTCCCCCCGCCCCTCTTCCTCCCGGCCCTTCTCCGCCCCCGGTACGTCCTCGTCGCCCCGGCCGCCGGGCGTCCTCGGCTGTCTGCTGCGGGAGTTGCCGGAACAGTTCGCGAAGCGCGGGACGTAGCGCTCGGCCGCGGGGGGCCGAGGCGACCGGCCTCATGTCCCCGCCCGGCGGGTTCCGGCCGCGCTCGCGCGGCGGCTGTTGAGCCGTGAGCGCCACCGGCGCACCGCCGGCAGCCGGGTGCGCACCAACTCGGCGGCGGCCGAGCGGGCGGCGGCGTGCGCGGCCTGGGCCAGCAGCACCGGCAAGCCGGCCGGCCGGGCCAGCAGCAGCCGCTGGTTGGTGACGGTGACCGGACGCAGATGCAGCTTGTACGGCTCGGTGCCGCGCAGCATGCTCAGCGCACCGCGCCCGGTTTCCGCCACGTACCGGGCGTCGTGGCGCAGCAGCATGGCGGTGATGTCCACCTTCCGGGACCGGAGTTCGGGGTGGGCGCCGCACAGGTAGCCGCCGGCGAGATCGGCGGACAGCATCGTCAGGTCGAAGGCCATGGCCCTGCCCTCCAGCCGGTACTCCGTCAGCCGGGCGTCGCCGGCCCGCACCATCCCGGTCGCGGCTCTGGTCAGATGTTCGGCGAACCGGGGCCGCAGATGTTCCGGCGTCACCCCCCGGCCCCGCCATTGCAGTCCGTGCAGCCGGAGCAGGGCCGCCACGGCCGCGGGCACCCCGTCGGGCGGCACGGTCCGCTCCTCGATGTTCAGCTTGTCCAGCTTGCGCAACTTGGCGCGGAAGGTGCGCGCGGGGCGCCCGGAGAGCCGGTCCACCAGGCCCTCGACGGGCACTCCCGGCAGTTCCAGGCACGCCGAGTCGAGCAGCGTGCGGCGGGGCCCCCGCCAGCACGCGTACACCTGCTCCGCCGCGGCTCCCGGCCGCACCTCGCGCAGATCGACGACGGCGCCACGGGCCGCCTTCCGCATGCCCCGCACCAGCGCGGCAGCAGCCAGGGGGGCGCAGCTGTCGTCCAGCAGCACGTCGCAGAAGTCGGAGATGTCCCCGCCCAGCGGCACCAGCGCCGGGAGCGGGCGGCGGACCAGGGTCAGCGCAGCCGCCGCCACCAACTCGGCGCCCCGGTGGACGAGCACCACGCGCAGCCGGCCCGGAGTGCCGTAGGAGAGCCACCACGAGTGCAGCCACGGGTGGCTCTGAAAGGCGGTGGCGCTGCGGCAGCGGCGGTGCAGCGCCGTCCATTCCGGGCCCAGCGCGGCGAACCGCTCGGGGTCCCGGCACACCGTCACGGCCAGGTCGGCGGCCGTGCCTCCGGACGGTTCGAGGCCGGGCGGCCGGTCCGGCGCCGGACTCCCGGCCACGGGCGCACGCCCGGCCGGCCCGGTCCGGGTGCCGGGCACCGGCAGGGTGCGCGGTGCCGGGCGCCGGCCGAACGGCCGCTGCGGCGCCTGGCGTTGTGGAGCTGTCATGACGCCTCTTCCTCGGTCACGTTCCTCGGTCGCGTTCCGCACTGCCGGGCGCACGGCTGTCATGTGGCCGGGCCGGCCACGGCGGCCCGGTGGTCCTGGGCCGGTCCCGGGTGGTCCTGAACTGATTCCGGGCCGCCCTGAACTGATTCCGGATGGTCCTGGTCCGGTCCTGGCCGGTCGCGGGGCGGGGTTGGGGTGTCCGGTGCCGCCGCCGGGCCCGGCACCCCGGGTACGTCGGCGCGGGGCCCCGTACGTGGGCGGACCAGCAGGACGAGGCCGCCCAGCAGTCCGCCCGCACAGCCGCCGGCCGCGACCGCGACCGGCAGCGAGGGCGAGGCGGGCACGGCGGGGGGTGTGGCCCGCGCGAAGGAGACCAGCCGCACGCTGGTGCGTCCGGCGACGCGGTTGCCGTGCCGGGTCAGCGCGCCGGAGACGGCGTTGGCGATGGCGGCAGCGCGGCGGGGCCGGGCGGCGGTGGCGGAGACCTCGATCATCGGCGCGTCCGGCGAGGTGGCCGAGCGCACGGCTCCCCGGAGGCTCCTCAGCGGCAGCCCGGTGGCCGGCCGTGCCTCGCGCAGGACGGCGCCGTCGGCCGCGACCCGCCCGTATGCCTGGGCGAAGCCGAGTGCGGTGGCCGGGTCCGCGTGCGCGGTGGGGGCCACGACGACATAGCTGGTGGCGGTGTACTGCGGCGCCTTCAGCAGCCCGTACCCCGCGCCGGCCCCCGCCCCCAGCACAAGGCACAGCGCGACGGGCCACCACGCGGGCAGCGGGCGGCGCCTGGCGCGGGTGCGCCCGGTCCGGGAGACGGGGAGGCGGGCGGCGGGCAGCCGGGCGGGGCAGCCGGGCGCGTCGTCGTCCGGCGAAGCGGGCTCGGTCGGCGAAGCGGCTTCGGTCGGCGAAGCGGACTCTCTCGGTTCGGTGCTCATCTGCTCACTTCGGGGAGTCGGCCGGTACGGGGAGGGGCGGGGCGTTCGGCGGATGCGGCGAGGTGGCCGGAAGGGCTGCCGGGCCGGGCGGCTGCGCCGGTGAGGCGGGTGTAGACGGCCATGAGCCGTTCGGCGGTGCGGCCGATGTCGTAGCGGCCGACCGCGGCGGGGACCGGCAGCCGCTGTGCGCCCGCCGCGCGCAGCCCGCGCAGTTCTGCGGTCAGTTGGGCGGTGCCCGCGTCTACGCGGCGGGCCCCGGGTGCCTCGGCGGCGGGCAGTTCGTCGATCGCCGGGCAGGTGACGTGGCGGACGGGCAGTCCGGCGGCGAGGGCCTCCAGCACCGAGACGCCGAACGTCTCCTCGCCGGACGGGGAGGCGAACGCGTCCATCGCGGCCAGCAGACCCGGCAGTCCGGGGACCGGCCCCTTGTGACCCGCTGCCGCCTGGCCGTCGTGACCCGCTGCCGCCGGGCCCTCGTCGCCGCTCACACCGGGCATCAACACCCGGCTCTGCACGCCGAGTTGCCAGGCCAGGCGGGTCAGCGCCGCCCGCTGCGGGCCTTCTCCCACCAGCAGCAGCCAGGCGCCGGGCAGCGCGGCGACGGCGCGGAGGAGGACATCGAAGCGCTTGCCGGGCACCAGCCGCCCGACACCGCCCACCACGAAGGCGTCGTGCGGCAGGCCGAGCCGCGCCCGTGTCCCGGCGCGCGCGACCGCCGCGAAGCGGAAGCGGTGGGCCTCGATGCCGTTGGGGATCGTCTCCACGCGGGCGGCCGGCACGCCCCAGGCCCGCAGCCGGTGCGCGGCGGTGCCGGAGACGGCCACCGTGGTCGTGCCCAGTCGTTCGGTGGCCAGATACAGCGCCCGGACGGGGCGGGTGAGCGGGCGCCCCTCGATCTCGGCCTCCCCCAGCGAGTGTTCGGTGGCCACGACGGCCCGCACCCCGGCCAGCCGGGCGGCGATCCTCCCGTAGACGCAGGCGCGGTACAGGTGGGTGTGGACGAGGTCGTAGCGGCCCCGCCGGATGATCCCGGTGAGCCGTGGCAGCGCGGTCAGGTCCCGGTTTCCGGTCATGCCCAGGTGGGTGACGGGGATGCCGTCGGACCGGAGACCGGTGGCGACGGCGCCGGGGTCGGTGAGCGTGACGACCTCGCTGTCCACCGGCAACTGACGCAGTAGCAGCCGTAGTTGCTGCTCCGCCCCGCCGGTGCCGAGGCCGGTGATGATGTGCAGCGCCCTCATCCGCGCCTCCCACCTGTGGTGCCCGGCGCGGCGGACGGGAAGGTGTGCGCGGCGCGGGCAGCCGGGGTGCTCGCGGGACCGGCCGACGATGGCGGCTCGGTCCGCAGCGGGCGGCGGCGCAGCGGATGCAGCCGCCGTTTGAGGTGCAGTCGCCAGCCGGCGTCGTTCTCGCCGATGTGGGCCCGGGGCAGCGCGTACCGCCCGGTGAGCGGGCCGGGGTCGATGGCGCAGGCGTAGCGGTAGCCCGCGCCGCGCACCGCCTCGATCGCCCGCTGGTCCACGGTGCCGTAGGCGTAGCAGTAGCCCTCCGGATGCCGTCCGGTGATACCGGCCAGGGCGGCACGGCTGTCGCTCACCTCCGTGCGCAGCGCGTTCTCGTCCGCGTCGGGGAGGCTCAGGTGCCGCATGCCGTGCGAGCCGATCTCCACGCCGGCGCGGGCGGCGGCCTGGATCCCGGCGGCGGTCAGCAGCGGCTTGCGCGGGCCCAGCGGGTCCCACTCGTTGTCGCCGCCGAGCCGGCCCGGCAGCACGAAGAGCGTGGCGGTGCACTCGTGCCGGCGCAGCAGCGGCAGGGCGTTGTCCAGGAAGTCGGCGTAGCCGTCGTCGAAGGTGAGCCCCACCAGTCCGCCGCCGCGCCCGGCCGAGCGGGCGGTCAGCAACTCCCCCACGCTCACCCCGCGCAGGCCGCGCCCGCGCAGCCAGTTCAACTGCCGGTCGAGCCGCGCGGGCGAGACGGTGATCCGGTACGGGTCCTCGGCGGGGTCCGCGACCGAGTGGTACATCAGCACCCACGGCGGTGCGGGCCGCCGCCACCGGGCCCGGGAACGCTCGGTGGCGGATGCGCGGGGCGGAGCGGACGGGGACGACGCGGGGGTGGCGGAGGGCGGCGCGGGGGCGGTGGAGGGCGACGGGGGTGGTACGGGGGTGGCCGCTGGGGAGGCCAGGGGGGCGGAAGCGGGCTCAGCGGGCATGGCGAAGCTTTCGTGTGAGGGTGACGGTCAACTGGGGCACCTCGGGCGCCCGTACGACGAAGGCGGTGGCGACGAAGACGGCCGGGACGGTGAGCGCGCCGACCGCGACGGTGAGCGCGGTGTGCGAGATGGCGGGTGCGAGCGTCCAGCCGGCCCCCGCGGCGGCGACGGCCGGCAGCGTGAGCCGTCCCAGATCGCCGGCCACCCGCCGGACCCGGATGGCGATCACCCGGGTCCCCAGGCCGCGCAGCAGCAGCAGCGCGGTGGTGGTGATCCCGGCTGCGTTGGCCGCGGCGATGCCGTGGATGCCCCAGTGCGGGGCCATCGCCGCGCTCGCCGCGACGGTGAGCAGCAGCCCGGCGGCCATCGCGCCCGCCGGGTACCAGGTGGGGCGGGCCGCCGCGAAGAACGGCCGGACCAGCGCGCCGACCAGGCTGTGGCCGAGCAGCCCGAGTGAGTACACCCGCATGACCGAGGCCGTGGCGGCGGTGTCGGACGCGTCGAACTCGCCACGCTGGAAGAGGAGTTCGATGATCTGCGGGGCATACCCCACCACGTAGGCCGCGCCCAGCAGGACCACCACGGCGGCCAGCGCCAGATCGCGCTCCACCCTGCGGCGGGCCCGGTCCGCGTCCCCGTCGGCCATGGCACGGGCCACCGCCGGGAAGGTGACGGTGCAGATCATCAAGGAGAGCACCATCGGCATCTGGGCGACCTTCTGGGCGTAGTTCAGATGCGAGATGGCCCCGGCGGACAGCGAGGAGCCGAAGTGCCGCTCCACCAGCACCTGGGCCTGCCGGGCCACGGCGAACAGCAGCACGGGCGCGATCCCGCCCAGACTCAGCAGTCCGATCCGGGCGGCAGCGGGGCCCGGCGACGGCACCGGAAGCGGGGCGGGGGCCGGGGCCAGGGCGACGTCGGTGTCGGGGGCCGGGCCCGCGTCGGAGGCGGGGGCCCGGCCCGCGTCAGGGGCAGCGGCCCGGCGGCGATCCGGGCTGCGCGGGTTCAAGCGGCGTAGGAAGAACGGCAGTTGGACGAGCACCATCATGGCGCCGCCCAGCGCGACGCCGACGGCTGCCGCGCGCACCCCCAGCAGGGAGTGCAGGGCGAACATGGTGGCGCAGATGCCGAGGTTGTAGGCGACGTAGATCGCGGCGGGCGGGGCGAAGCTGTCGTGGGCGCGCAGCGCCGCGCTGAGGTACCCGGCGGCCCCGAAGGTGACGACGGCCACCGCGGTGAGCCGGGTGCAGGTGACCGCGAGGCCCGGGTCGGCGAGCCCCGGCGCGAGCGCCCGCACGAGCACGGGCGCCGTGGCGAGCAACAGCGCGGCGACCGCGACGAGTCCGGCGAACAGCCGGGGGAAGGTGGCCGTGACCAGTGCCCGTACGGGGTCGGGGGCCGCCGGGTCCCGGCCGCTCGCGGTCCGCCGGGAGAGCGCGAGGCTGAACGCCGGTACGAGGACCAGCGCCATGGCGTCCTCGATCAGCAAGGTGGCGGCCAGTTCGGGCACCGTCCAGGCCACAAGGAAGGCGTCGGTGTCGCCATCGGCGCCGAACAGGTGGGCGATGGCCTGGTCCCGGACGAGTCCGAGCAGCGAACCGGCCGCTGTCAGGGCCGCGGTGAGCGCGGCGGCGCGGGCGAGGAACCGTCCCAGCGGGGAGGGCGCCGAGGAGCGCGGGGCGCCTCGCGGGGCGGGCCGGGCCGGCGCTCCGGCGGTCGGGGTCCGGGGGCGGGCGGGGAGGCTCCGGGTCTCCGGGGGCTGCTGATCCTCGGTGGCCGTGCCGCTCACCGGGCCTCCGCTCCCGCGCTCAGGGCTGCCCCGGACTCCGGTACCGCACCCCGGCCCAGCGCCCACCAGGCGGCCAGTCCCAGCGTGATCCCGGTGAGCACGGTGGAGGGACCGCCGATGTCGGAGTACGCGAAGTCCACCAGGTGCCAGACCAGAAGTCCGGCGGCGATCAGCCCGCAGTCGGTGGCGCGGTCCCGGGGCGGGGGCGCGGCGCGGGCTGCCCGCAGCCGGATCGGCGTGCGGGCCATGGTGACGGCCCAGCCCCCGGCGAGGGCCGTCAGTCCGAGCAGGCCCTGCTCGCTCAGCACGAGCAAGTAGGTGTTGTGCGGGGACAGCAGCGGCTCCTTGCGGAATTCCTGACCGGCCCCGGCGGTGTCGCTGCCCGAGGACAGGGCGAGCGAGGCGTGCGCGTCGCGGTGGGCGGCGAAGCCTTTGGGGCCGACTCCCGTTGCCG
Source organism: Streptomyces axinellae (assembly GCF_039532135.1). Taxonomy (NCBI): domain Bacteria; kingdom Bacillati; phylum Actinomycetota; class Actinomycetes; order Kitasatosporales; family Streptomycetaceae; genus Streptomyces; species Streptomyces axinellae. Next base: position 191,382 of record NZ_BAAARJ010000008.1, on the reverse strand, counting down.
GGTCCTGGCGCCAGATGCTGGTGGCCGCCGCCCACATGGTGTAGCGGTCGGTGACCGACTGGTCGGGGGTCGCCGTGACGTCGGTGATGCTGCTCAGCCGCTCCCCGATGAGTTGCGAGCCCAGGCCCAGGCCCCCGGTCAGCAGCACGGCCGTCGCCGCCAGTACCGCGAGGGTCCGCAGGGCGAGCCGGATTCCGGCCAGCAGCAGGACGGCCGCCGAGGCCGCCGCGGTGGCGATCCACGCGCCGCGGCTGAAGGAGACCGCGAGCGGCACCAGCAGCAGCGCGGCCCCGCCGAGAGCGGCCGGACGCAGCCACCGGGGGCTGCCGGGCGGCGGTGCCAGGCCCAGTCCGAGGGCGGCCACAAGTCCGCAGGAGACGACGGCGGACATGCCCATCACATCCTGCGGCCCGAAGGTGCCCACGGCCCGGATGTCCTGGCCCGCGTAGGAGGCTCCGGTGCCGGTGAGGTACTGCCGCACCCCGACCGCGCCCTGGACCAGGGCCAGTGCCACCACGGCCCCGGCCAGCATCCGGAAGTCGCGCGGGCCGCGCAGGGCCAGGACCACGGCGGCCGGTACGAGGACGAAGATCTGCGTGTAGCGCACGAAACCCGGCAGGGCCGCGCCCGGATCGTAGGCGGCGGCGGTCGCCACCGCGCAGGCCACGGCGGGTGCCGCCAGCACGCAGGCGGCCGTCCCGTCCAGCGGGCGGACGCGGGTGCGCAGCAGCCAGACCGCGCACCCGAGGACGAACAGAGCTGATGCCACGTCAGCGGGCGTCACCTGCCCGGTAGCCGAGGCGTCCTCGCGCACCGGGGCGCACAGCAGCAGCACGGTGGTGGCGCCGGGCAGCACGGGGCCCAGGCGCACCAGGTGTTCGCGCACCCCGGCGGGCGGCCGGCGCAAAGCCGTCGGCAGGCTGGATGTCGCCGCCACGGTCAGCTCCCGGCGGGCCGGAAGAGCGAGGCCGCCGTGCGCAGCAGGATCCGCACGTCCTGCCACAGCGACCAGGTGTCGATGTAGTGGTTGTCGAAGCGCGCCCGGTCCTCGATCGAGGTGTCGCCGCGCAGGCCGTGTACCTGTGCGAGCCCGGTGACGCCGCCCGGCATCCGGTGCCGGGCCGCGTAGCGCGGGTAGCTGAGGCTGAACCTCTGCACGAAATGCGGGCGTTCGGGCCGGGGTCCGACCAGGCTCATGTCGCCGCGCACCACGTTCCACAGCTGCGGCAGCTCATCCAGGGAGGTCCGGCGAAGCGTCCGCCCGACGCCGCTCATCCGCTCGTCGTTCGCGATGCTCCACAAGGTGGCCGACTCGTGCGTGTCGGCGGGCCGCAGGGTGCGGAACTTCAGCAGCACGAACGGCCGCCCGTCCTGCCCGACGCGCTCTTGCCGGAAGAGCACCCCGGGGCCGTCGGCCCAGCGCACCGCCAGCGCGCAGGCCACCAGCAGCGGGGCCGCGAACAGCAGCGCCACCACGGCCACGACGAGGTCCAGGGCCCGTTTGCGCAGCCGTCCGGAGGCGTGTGGACCCAGCGGGACGACGCGGTGGCAGCGAAATCCCCACAGATGTGCGGCGGCCGGGGCGCGGACCGGGCCGGTCAGCGGCCGGTGGCCCAGCGGCAGGGCGTCGGAGGCGGGCAGGTCCAGCAGCCACACCGTGCAGCCCTGGCCGGTCAGCAGCCGGAACAGTTCGGCGGTGCGCGCCTCGTCGGTGCCCGGGTCGGTGAAGACGGCGTCGCGCACGGAGTCCTGCGCGACCGCGCGCAGCACGCTGTCCCTTGAGACCAGAAGGGGCAGCGGGTCCTCCCCCGCGTCCCATCTCGCATCATCCGGCCCGTCGGCGGCCGGGTGGAGGACGCCGACCGGGCGCATACCGTACTCGGGATGTTCGCGCAGCGCGTCCACGAGGCGGCGGGCCACCGGGCCGCGGCCCACGACCAGCGTCGGGGCGGGCCGGTGGCGGGCGGCGGCCCGCCGTACGCCGTGCACGGCGGCGCGTGCGGCACAGGCCAACGCGGAGTGGGTGGCGGCCAGGCCCGCCAGGGTGCTCCAGCCCAGCGCGTGGGCCGGCCAGGTCGCGGCCAGCGCCGTGGCCAGCACGCACCAGATCGCCGCGATGTGGCCCAGCAGCGCGGGGAGTTCGTCGAGCGCGCCCGTCAGTGCCGTCGGCCGGTAGAGCCCGCCGCGTGCGTTGAGGACCGTCAGTGTCAGCAGCCCCGGGACGAGCACGGTCAGCAGGTGGCCGCCGGCCGTGACGCCGGGGGCCGCGCAGGTGGCGCCGGCCGCGAGGCAGTCGGCGGCCAGCAGCGCGGCGAAGGCGCGCCGGCCGCGCGGGCGGCGCACCGGGCCCGGCTCCGGCGGGTCGCCTCCGGTGCGCGGCAGCGGGAAGAGCGCGGTGGGTGCGGGTTCACCGGCCGGGGTCTGCCGTACCGGGGCTTCGGTGGCGGGCTCGGCCGATTGCGCGGGCGGGGGTTCCGTGGCCCGGCCGGACTCGGGCGCGTCCAGGTGCTCGGTGGTCATGGCCGGGCGCACTCCCTGTGCTCGGGCTGCGGCAGACCGAGGAGGCCGCGGTACACGGCCGCTACTGCCGCCGCCGTTCGCCGCACGTCGTATGTGGTTCGCACGGATTCCTCCGCCTTCCGGCCCAGGGCGTCGCACAGCCGGGGGTCGGCCAGCAGCGCCGTGAGCGCGGCGGCCAGGGATTCTCCGTCGCCGGGGGGCACCAGGGTGGCCGGGTGGGGGTCGGGCGGCAGGCTTTCCCTGGCGCCGCTGATGTCGGTGCTCACGACGGTCCGGCCGCAGGCCATCGCCTCCAGGGGGGCCAGCGCCATGCCCTCCCAACGGGAGGGCGCCACCACCAGATCGGCGGCCTGGTACCAGGGCACCGGGTCGGCGACCGCGCCGGCGAACAGCACGCCGTCGGGTGCGGCCCGGCCGAGTGCCCGCCGCTCGGGGCCGTCGCCGACCAGTGCGAGCCGCGCGCCGGGGACCCGGGCCGCCACCTCGGGCCAGACGCGGAGCAGCAGATCCTGGCCCTTTTGGACGCACAGCCTGCCCACGCAGACCGCGAGGGGCGCGCCGGGCGGCAGCCGGTCCAGAGCGGGCAGTCCGGCTCGGGCCCGTGCGCGGACGGCGGCGGTCGCCTGCGTGCCGGTGGCGGGGAAGCGTTCCAGGTCGATCCCGTTGTGGACGACTTCCCAGCGGGCCCGCACCCCGGCCTCCTGGCCGCGTCGCCGCTCGTCCTCGCTGACGCACACCATCCGGGCGGTCCACCGCGTGGCGAACCGCTCCCAGCGCAGCGCGAGCGTATGGGCGGGCCCGCTCACGGCCTCGAACGACCAGGCGTGCGGCTGGTGGACGGTCGGCACCAGGCCGCGCACCGCGAGTCGTCCGGCCAGTCCGGCCTTGGCGCTGTGCGTGTGCACGATGTCCGGTCCGAGGCGGCCGATGATCCTGGCCGCCCCTGCCACCTCGGCGGGGAGCCGGGGGCCGGGGGCGCGTCCGGCGGGCCAGGGAAGCACCTCGGCGCCCACGGCTTTCGCGGCCTCGCCCAGTTCGCCGCCGGGCGGGCAGGCGACCACTGCCCGGATGCCGTCCGCGCTCTGGGCGCGTGCCAGATCGGTGACGACCTGCGCCACACCGCCTCCGACGGGCTGGGAGAAATGAAGCACCGTCAGCGGCCTCGTCGCATGCGGCGGATCCGCAATGCGCATTTCCTCTCGATAACGCACTGTCTGTTGCCTCTCCGTATTCCAGTGTGCCAGCGTTCCAGCCGTCCTGGACGGGTTATCGGCGTACGTCGGTCTGGAGGAAAAGCGCGCCTGCCTGGAATCTGTCTTTCGTGGTGCTCATACGGAGAGTGGCGCGGATTCCGCCGGATCGCAGCGTGTGTTTGATGTCGAACACGTCCGAGTCGTATCCCAGCGTGTTCCCGTACGCGGGCTCCCGATTTCCTTCATTGCGCCCCAGTGTGCTGATGGTGGAATTCGCGACGTCATTACGCGGATTGGCGCCGTCGGCGATGCGGGCGGGGGCGCGGCGGTCCGTTCCCACGCTCAGCGCGTCGCCTCCGGCACCCCGGTCGCCGTCGTAGGCGATCAGCCCGAGGCGCCCGCCCGCCCCGGCGGGGATCCGCGGGCCGCGCACCGTGACCGAGCGGCTCCGGCCGGGCGCGATGTCCTCGAAGCCGTCCCACAGGGCGAGGTGGCGCAGCGGTGCGCGCTTGTTCTGGTAGGCGACGACAAGACTCCAGCCGCCCCAGGCACCGGCCGCCGACCGGCCGCCGGCGATGTTGATCTGCGCGACCGTGTAGCTGCCGGAGCCACTGGCGCGGACGAGCCGGGTGACGTCGGCGGATGCCTGGAAGGCGTCGCTGCGGGCGCTGGTCCGGTGACCGATGGCGGTGTCGGCGAGCACTTCCTTGTACTGCCCACCCGGTTCGGCGAACAGCACCCGGCGGTTGTCCTTGGGGGGTTTCTGCTCGCCGACGCGAAGGTTGCCGCCCCAGTACAGGCGCGCGTAGCTCACCCGGGAGCCGACGGGCAGCCGCAGCCGGGCCCGGCCCGAGTTGTAGGTGTTCGGGTCCTTGTCGATGTCCGTGTAGAACATCTCGTAGGCGCCGTTGACGCCAGCGCCCGCACGCGCCCGCGTACACGGTGCGGCGGCTTTCACGACGGCTTTCCGGCAGGTGACGGCGGAATTGGCGGCACGCGCCATTCCGCCGTGCTGGGTCACCTGAAATCGCTCGGCGAACGGAATCCTGGGCACCTTCGGAGAATCCGGTGCTGCCGCGGCGCCGTTCGGCACCGCGACAATTGCCATCGGCGTGAGCACGAACAGTGCGACACGTCGGGCGCGACCCATCGGCATCCCCATGGCCTGTCCTCCGACTCTCTTCTCAGCAAGCCAGGGAAACTTTGGCAGAATTATTCAGGCGGACAGTGGGACGCGCCGATCACAACGAAAAATCACTATCCTTTCGCCGTCACCGTCCGGCGCCCCGCTCATGTGGCCGTGCGGCCCGCATTCCGGGAGTCGCCGTCGAAACGCTCAGGCGGCGGAGGCGGGGGCGGGGGCAGGGTCGCGGACCACGCGGAAGCCGAGGTTGCCGGTGCTGCTGTCGGGGGTGTTGGCGGTGCGGGCGGCGACGCGGTAGCGGTTGCAGTAGGAGTCGTGGCACAGGTACGAGCCGCCGCGCATCGCCCGCAGTCCGGGCTCCTGGGGGTGCCAGGTGTCGGCGGTCCACTCCCATACGTTGCCCGAGACGTTGTGCAGGCCGAAGCCGTTGGGCGGGTAGGCGTGCACGGGTGCTGTGCCGGTGTAGCCGTCCTCGGCGGTGTTCTTGGCCGGGAAGGCGCCCTGCCAGATGTTGCAGCGGTGCGCTCCGCCGGGAGTGAGTTCGTCGCCCCACGGGTAGCGGGCCTGGTCGAGGCCGCCGCGCGCCGCATACTCCCACTCCGGCTCGGTCGGCAGGCGCCCGCCGTCCCATGCGCAGAAGGCCCGTGCGTCCTCCCAGCTGATGTGGACGACCGGGTGGTCCCAGCGGCCGTCGAGGCCGCTGCCGGGGCCCTCCGGCGCGTTCCACCGGGCGCCCTCCACTCCGCACCACCACGGGGTGGCGTCCGGGCGCGGCGAGACCTTGCGCAGCGGCCCGGGAAGGAACTTGGCGAAGACATAGCTCCAGCCGAACCGTTCGGCATCGGTGCGGTGGCCGGTCGCCTCGGTGAAGGCGGCGAAGCGCGCGTTGGTGACGGCGTGCGCGTCCATGGCGAACGGGGCGACGGCGACCTCCCGCACGGGTCCTTCGCCGTCACCGGGGTTCACGTCGGCGTCCTCGCTGCCCATCCGGAAGGTGCCGCCGGGCAGTTCGACGCGTGTCCGGTACGCGTCGGCCGCCGCCTCGGGGGCTGCCTGGGCCGGAACCGCCGCCGGGGCCGGCGCGGGGACTTCCGCCGGAGGGCGCGCCGGTCCGGCTTCCGGCGCGGACGGCCGGCGGGCGGGGGCGCAGCAGGAGCGGACCCGCGCTCCGCCCCCTGGCCCCGCTCCGGCTCCGGCCCCGGTGTCGGCCGGGCTCATGAGTGCTCCCGCGCCGCCGGCTCCCGCGCGGGGGCGGCGGCAGGCTCGCTCTCGAACGCGGAGAGCGTGGTGTCGTAGTCGGTCTCCACGTCGTACATGGGTGTCATCCAGTGGAAGAAGTTGTCACCCCGCTCGCGCAGCAGGTCGTAGAGCTTGCGAGTCAACTCGGCTCGTACGTCGCGCAGTTCGGGGTGGTCGTAGCGGTTGTGGAGTTCGTCGGGGTCGGTGCGCAGGTCGTACAGCTCGTTGCGGGACTCGGGGTTGACCACCAGCTTGTAGCGGCGGGTGCGCAGCATGCGCTGGGGATACGGGAAGTGGTGGCCGTGGAATTCCGCGAGGTGGTGCTCCTCCCATGCCGGCCGCTCGCCGGCGGCCAGCGGCAGCAGGCTGCGGCTGTCGAGGGCCGGTTTGGTGTCGCTGCCCGCGAGGTCGAGGATGGTGGCGGCGCAGTCGGTGAGCGAGACGAACTCGTCCCGCACCTGGCCGCGCGGCGCCCCGGGCACCTTCAGCAGGCCGGGGATGCGGTAGATGTCCTCGTACATCGCCGGGCCCTTGTCGTGCAGACGGTGGGCTCCGGTGAACTCGCCGTGGTCGGCGGTGAAGAAGACCGCGGTGTGCTCCTCAAGGCCCAGTTCGCGCATCGCGTCGAGGATGCGGCCGATCTGCTGGTCGATGAGGGTCACATAGCCCCAGTAGACGGCGATCAGCTTCCGGCTCTCCTCCAGCGGCATCGTGTCGAAGGCCCACAGCTTGCTGTAGTTGCTCTGCACCGGGGGTTTGGCGGCGAAGGTCTCGCTCACCGAGGCGGGCAGTTCGACCAGCGCCGGGTCGTACATGTCGTAGTAGGCGTCCGGGAGGATGTAGGGCAGGTGCGGCCCGAAGAAGTGGGTGGCCAGGAAGAACGGCCTGTCCTCCCCCTCCTCCGCCTCCTCCGCCTCCTCCGCCCGCGTCCCGGCATGCGTCCCGGCCCCGTCCGCGGCCCCCGGCCCGGCGGCGGCCCCGCCCACTCCCTCCCGCGCCCAGCGGCGCATCATTTCGATGGTGCGGGTGGCCAGGTAGTGCTCGAAGGTGGCCTCGACGGGCTGGTGCAGGCGGGCGGCGAGGAGGTTGCCGGGGCTGCCGTTGGGGGTGGTGCCGCGTACGGGGTCGGAGATGCGGTATGGCGGGAGGCCGTGCTCCTCCAGGTAGGCGAGGTAGTCGGGGTGGTCCACCGGGTTGTGCCAGCCGGCCAGGTCGGGGCCCTCGAAGCCGTAGTCGGCCGCGGTGCGCCGCACGCCCCCGTGCCATTTGCCCATGAGCCCCAGCCGGTAGCCCTCGGCGCCCAGTTGCCCGGCGAAGGTGAACTGGTCGTCGGCGAGGTCCTCCAGATAGCCCACGTTGCGCTCGTAGTTGGCCAGCAGCTTGTGGCGGAACGGGGCGGCGCCGGTGAGCAGGCTGGCGCGGGCCGGGGTGCAGATGGCGGTGGGGGTGTAGAAGCTGTCGAAGCGGGTGCCCTCTGCTGCGAGCCGGTCGAGGTGGGGGGTGCGGACGTGGGGGTTGCCGTAGGCACCGAGGGTGTCCACGCGGTGCTGGTCGGTCATGAGGAAGAGCATGTTGGGGCGCACGGTGACCCTTTCGGTTCGGGCGGCATGGGGTCAGCGGGAGCGACCGGGCAGTGCCATGCGTGGCATGGTCCGATCCCTTCCAGATTTATGTCAATAGTGCGAACATAAATCTGCCGGTGACCGTCGCTCCCCCGTCAGCCGCGGGCCCGGCGGCCCCGGAACGGCGCGGCGACAGCCCTGGGACCGCCCCGCCTCAGCCCGGAAATCTTTTTGTTCCGACTCATTGACGAAAAACACCGGCGCTCTCCATGCTGTCCGGCATGCAGGCACACGACGGCCCCACCCAGGCGCCCGACGGTCCGCTGACGCGGCTGCGCAAGAGCCACGAGCAGTCCGTCCTGGAACTGCTCCGCAGGCACGGTCCGCTCAGCCGTGCGGAACTGGGCACGCACAGCGGGCTGTCGCGCACCACGCTCTACGACATCGTGGCGGGCCTCGTGGAAAGCGACACCGTGGTCGCCTCCACCCCGCCCGCCGAGGTGCGCCGCCGCGGCCGGCCGGTCGAGAAGCTCAGCCTCAACCCGGATGCCGGTGAGGCGATCGGCATCGACTTCGCACGCCGCGCCGTGCACGTCTCCGCCGTCAACGTCGCCCACGAGATGCTCGGTTCGGCGAGCGAGGCCCACCCTCCGGACCTGTCCTGGCCCGAGCGGGCCGACATCGCCGAGCGCCTGCTGGGCTCACTCGGCGGCGGTCACCCGCCGGGCGGACCCGGCACATCAGGCCCGTCCGGCACACACGGGCACGCCCCCGCCCCCGACGGCCGCGCGGCGCGGCGCGGCCGGCTGCGGCTCGGCTCGCTCAGCGCGATCGGGGTCGGGGTGGTCGGTCCGATCGCCGACATCGGCAGCACCAGCGGCACCGGCAGCGAGGAGCCCCCCGCGCTCGGCGCGCACGTGCTGCCCGGACTGCTGCGCGAACGGTTCGGGGTCCCGGTGCTGCTCGACAACAACACCCGGCTCGCCGCGCTGGCCGAGGCCGTGTGGGGTGCCGCCGCCGACGCGGGGGACGTGCTGTACCTGCGGCTGTCCCACGGGGTGGGCGGCGGTCTGGTCGTCGGCGGCTCGCTGCACCGCGGCATGTACGGCATGTCGGGCGAGTTCGGGCACATCACCGTCGATCCCTATGGCGCACGGTGCGAGTGCGGCGGCACCGGTTGTCTGGAGACCGTCGCCTCGCTCGACGCCGTGGTGCACCGCTACCGCTCGGCCGGTGGCCGGGCCGAGGACATCTCGGCGTTCCTCTCGGCCGCCGCCTCCGGCGACCGGAGGGCACACGCGGTGCTGGAGCGGGCCGGTACCGACATCGGCACCGTGCTGGCCGCCGTCTGCAACGCGGTCGGCCCCGGCGTCATCGTCATCGGCGGCGAACTCGTCGAGGCCGGGGCCGCGTTGACCGAACCCGTGGAGCGGGCCCTGCACACCCATGTGATGCCGATGGCCCGGGACCGGGTGCGCGTGCGGCGCGCCACTCTCGGCGAGGCCGGGAGCGCGCTGGGCGGCATCGCCCTCGTCCTCCACGAAACCCCCCTGCTCTCCCGCTACCCCCAGACCGTCACCGAGGAGCACGCGTGAACCCAGTGAGGCACTCATGGCCGTGATCGTCCCGCCCGAGAAGACCGCCGCGGCGCAGGCCCCACGGCGCGGCGCGCGCCGCTCCCGGCGACGGCCGCTCGCCCTCAACATCGCCGCGCTGGTGGCCGGTCTGGCCGCCTGGGAGTTCGTGGCCGCGCTGGGCCTCGTGGAGAACCTGCCGACCCCGGCGGCGGTGGCCCACAAGGCCGGCGACATGATCGCCGACGGCACGCTGATGACCGATACGCTCGCCAGCTTGCGCCGGGTCTTCCTCGGCTACGCGCTGGGGGTGGTCCTGGCCGTGCCCGTGGGATTCCTCATGGGCTGGTATCCGACGGTGCGGGCCGTGGTCGAGCCCTACATCCAGTTCTTCCGTACGATCCCGCCGCTCGCGCTGATTCCGCTCACGGTCGTGCTGCTGGGGATCGGCGAGGTCCCGAAGATCGCGGTGATCTGCCTGGCCTCCTTCATGGCCTGTGTGGTGGCCTCCTTCCAGGGCGTGGTCGATGTGGACCGCACCCTCATCAACGCGGCCCGGGTCCTGGGCGCCTCTGACCGGGTCATCTTCGCCAAGGTGGTCGTCCCGGCCTCCACGCCGTTCATCCTCGTCGGTATGCGCATCGGGCTGGGCGCCTCGTGGGCCACCGTCGTCGCGGCCGAACTCATCGGCGCCCAGGAGGGTTTGGGCTACCGGATGCAGAAGGCGTCCACCTGGTTCGAGATGGACACGATCTTCGTGTCCCTGATCACCATCGGCGTGCTCGGGCTGCTCATGGACCGGCTGCTGCTGCTCGCCGAACGACGGCTCACCAGCTGGCAGGAGCGACGATGAACAGCAAGATCAGCTTTCGGGGCGTGGGGAAGACCTTCCCGCTCAAGGGCACGGAGTTCACCGCCTTGGACGGGGTGTCCCTGGAGATCGCCGACCAGGAGTTCGTCACCGTCGTGGGCCCCTCGGGCTGCGGCAAGTCCACCTTGATGAGCATGGCCGCCGGCCTCCAGGAACCCAGCTCGGGCCGGGTACTGGTGGACGGGGAGCCGGTGACGGGGCCGGGGCCGGACCGGGGGGTGATATTCCAGCAGTACGCCCTCTTCCCCTGGCTGACGGTGCGGCAGAACGTGGAGTTCGGTCTCAAGCTCGCCGCCGTCCCCGCCGGGGAGCGCCGCCGCCGCGCGGAAGCGGCCATCGACCTGGTCGGGCTGGAGGACTTCGCGGACGCCCTGCCCAAGACGCTCTCGGGCGGTATGAAGCAGCGCTGCGCCATCGCCCGCGCCTACGCGGTGGACCCGCAAGTCCTGCTCATGGACGAGCCGTTCGGCGCTCTCGACGCACTCACCCGGGTGCAGCTGCAAGATCAGCTGCTGGCGACCTGGAGCCGGGAGATGCGCACCGTGCTGTTCATCACCCACGATGTGGACGAGGCCGTGTATCTGGCCAGCAGGGTGGTGGTCATGGCCGCCAGGCCCGGCCGTATCCACCGGGTCATCGATGTGGACCTGCCCTACCCCCGTACCGAGGAGATCCGCCTCTCGGCCGAGTTCCGGCAGATCCGCAACACGGTGTGGACCTCCGTCTACCACCAGGAGCCCGCCGCGAGTGCGCTTCGCTGATACGGATGCGCTTCGCTGATGCGGGAGCGTCTGCTGGTGCGGCTCCAGCGTGGCTGGTCGCGCCCATGCGGCGAAGCCGCATATGACACAGTCCCGCGCCCCTTCGGGGCGCCCCCCTCTCCCCTGATAGGACACCTGAGCCATGCCCGGACGCACCCTCCGCCGCACTGTGACCGCGCTCTTCTCCGTCGCCGCTCTCACCTTCGCCACCAACGCGTGCTCCACCGGCGCCTCCGGTGACGACAACACGGTCAACTTCGGCTACATAGGCGACTACAACGGCGCCAGTCTGCTGGCCATCGCCCGGCACCAGGGGCTGTGGAAGAAGCAGGGCCTCACCGCGAAGACCAAGGTGTTCAACAACGGCCCCGTGCAGATCCAGGCACTCGGCTCCGGTGACCTGGACTACGGCTACATCGGCCCCGGCGCCATGTGGCTGCCCGCCTCCGGCAAGGCGAAGATCGTCTCGCTCAACACGCTGACCTATGCCGACCGGGTGATCGGCCGGCCCGGCATCAAGACGATGAAGGACCTCAAGGGCAAGCGGGTCGGCGTGCCGGAGGGGACGTCGGGGGACATGATCCTCAACATGGCGCTGGCGAAGGCCGGGATGACGACGAAGGACATCCAGAAGATCGCCATGGACCCCTCCACCGTGGTCTCCTCCTTCACCTCTGGGAAGATCGACGGCGCCGGCATCTTCTACCCCGCCATCGACACCATCAAGAAGAAGGTCCCGAAGACGGAGGAGGTGGCCAGCACCAAGGACACCAAGGACTCCTTCCCCACGGCCTTCGTCGCCGGCAACAAGGTGCCCGAGGAGAAGAACAAGAAGGTGGTCAAGGTGCTTCAGCAGGCCAACGACTGGCGCCAGAAGCACCCCGAGGAGTCGATCGCCCTCTCGGCCAAGATGCTGCACGTCACCAAGGCCCAGGCGAAGGCCGACGCCTCGCATGTCGAGACGCTCTCCACCGACGATCTGGCGGCGAGGACCAAGAGCGGCGAGGCGGGCCGCTGGCTGAAGAAGCTCGGGGATTTCTTCGTCCGCAACAAGCAGTTGGACAACAACCCCGACCCGGCCGACTACTACATGGGCGACCTCTACCAGAAGGTGCACGCCGGATAGCCGGACTGCCCGCCTGGCTGGTCGTCACTTCCCGCCCCCCGCCGCCCGGTTGCCGCCCGGCCTCGGGGGGCGCCGCATTCCCCGGGACGGTCGGCTCACAAGCTCACGGCCTCGCGTACCCACGGGCCGGGGTGGGCTACTCCCAGACCGCGACGCTGCGGCGCACCGGGACGCTGCCGGAATCGGCGGCGAACAGGTGGGGAGAGTGGGCCCGGATGCGTTCGATGTCGCTGAAGACCGCACGCAGATGGGTGCGCATGGCGGTGCGTGCGCGGTCCGTGTCACCGCTGACGGCCGCCTCGAAGATCTCCGCGTGCTGGGCGGCGAACGCGGCCGAGGAGGCGTGTTCGTAGAGCCCCAGCCGACGGGCCCGGTCCAGGTGCCCCTTCGCGGCGGCGACGGTGGTCCAGGCGTTGAAGTGCCCGCTGAGGCGCAGCAGCCCCTGGTGGAAGGCCTCGTCCAGGGCGAAGAAGTCCTCCAGCTCCAGTCCGGGGGCGCGCTGCCGCGTCAGGTTCTCGCGCAGTTCCTCGACCAGTTGGGCATCGAGTTCGGCGGGCAGGTCCTCCAGCGCGGCCAGTTCGACCGCCTCGCGCAGGAACTGGGCGTCCGCTACCTGGGCCGGGTCCACCCGGGAGACGAAGGAGCCGATCTTGGGGAAGATCTGCACCAGCCCGTCCTGCGCCAGCATGATCAGGCTTTCCCGGACCGGGGTGCGGCTCACGCCGAGCGAGGCCGCCAGCTCGTTCTCGGAGATGGCGGCGCCCGGGGCGAGGTCGAGGGTCAGGACCTTCTGGCGCAGCCGTTCGTAGATGGCGCGCCGACTGGTCGCCCGCCGGTTCGAGTCAGCCATGCGGCCCATCGTATCGGGGCGGGCGGCTGCCCAGGTCCGCGCTGTTGCGGAGAATCCACAGGTGAGCTGCCCGTACCCCTTGCCCGCCTACGCGACAAGTGCTTCCATACAAGTCCTGCCCGACACATCGATGGAGAAGGGGCACCGTGAGCCGGATCGAGAGCGCCGAGGTGTTCGTCGCTTCCCCAGGACGCACATTCGTGACCCTCCGCATCACCACCAGCGACGGGGTCACGGGCCTCGGCGATGCCACCCTCAACGGACGGGAGCTGGCGGTCGCCGCCTATCTGCGCGACCACGTGGCCCCGCTGCTGATCGGCAAGGACCCGGCCCGGATCGAGGACATCTGGCAGTACCTGTACAAGGGCGCCTACTGGCGGCGCGGCCCGGTCACCATGACAGCCGTCTCCGCGGTGGACACCGCACTGTGGGACATCAAGGGCAAGACCGCCGGGCTGCCCGTCTACCAGCTGCTCGGAGGCCGCTCCCGCAATGGCGTCCTCGTCTACTCGCACGCCAGCGGCAGCGACACCGCCGCCCTCCTCGACGACGTCGAGCGCTTCCTCGGCCTCGGCTACAAGGCCGTCCGCGCCCAGGCCGCCGTCCCCGACGTCGGCGGCACCTACGGCGTGCGCAAGGGCAAGCTGTACGAGCCGGCGGCCTCCGCCCTCCCGGACGAGCAGCCCTGGGACACCGAGGCGTACCTCCGCTTCGCGCCCACCTACCTGGAAGCGGTGCGTGAACGCTTCGGCTTCGGCTTCCATCTCCTGCACGATGTCCACCACCGGCTCACGCCCATGGAAGCCGCCCGCTTCGGCAAGCGCGTCGAGGACGTCGGGCTGCTGTGGATGGAGGACCCGACCCCGGCCGAGAACCAGGAGGGCTTCCGCCTCATCCGGCAGCACACCACCACGCCCGTCGCGGTCGGCGAGGTGCTCACCTCCATCTGGGATGTACAGCACCTGATCACCGAGCAGCTCATCGACTACGTCCGCACCACCGTCGCCCACGCCGGCGGCATCACCCACCTGCGCCGCATCTTCGACCTGGCGGCGCTCTACCAGGTGCGCACCGGCTCACACGGCGCGACCGACCTCTCGCCGGTCAGCCTCAGCGCGAACGTCCACCTGGACCTGGCCGTCCCCAACTTCGGCATCCAGGAGTACATGGGCCACCCCGAAGAGGCCGCCGAGGTCTTCCGGGGCGGGGTCACCTTCACCGACGGCATGCTGCATCCGGCCGAGGAACCGGGCCTCGGGGTGGAGTACGACGAGCGGGCCGCCGCCCGCTTCCCGTACGAGCCGCGCTACCTGCCCGTGGCACGGCGCCTCGACGGATCGGTCCACGACTGGTGAGCGCCGCCGGCCACATCCCTCCCGTCGGCGCCGGTGACCCCGGCGGCCCCCGCCGCCTCGGCCGCCTCGGCCGCGCGGCGCTGCCCGGCCTCCCGCCCGAGTGCCGGCCCGCGCTCGACCCGGAGGCGCTGCGCACCCGCGTCGTCCACTTCGGGCTCGGCGCCTTCCACCGGGCCCACCAGGCCGTCTGGACCGAGCAGGCAGCCGCCCGCTCCGGTGAGCCCTGGGGCATCACCGCGGTCGCGCCCCGCTCGCCCGGCACCGCACGGGCGCTGCGCGAGCAGGACCACCTCTACTCGCTCACCGAGCGCCGCCCAGGCGGCGCCGCCACCCGCGTCATCGCCGCGCTGACCGGGGCGCTGGTGCTGTCCGAGGACGCCGCGCGCCTGGACGCGCTGCTCGCCGATCCCGAGGTCACGGTCGTCACCCTCACCGTCACCGAGAAGGGCTACCACCGCGCCCCGGGGTACGCACGGGAGGGCCCCGTCCTGGACCGGGCCGCGCCCGCCGTCGCCCAGGACCTGGAGCGCACCCGGGCCGGGGGCGGCGGCACGCGGCCGACGACCGTCATCGGACGGCTGGCCGCCGGGCTGGCCACGCGGATGCGGACCGACGCCGCGCCCCTCACCGTCGTCTCCTGCGACAACATGGCGGACAACGGAGCCGTACTGGGCGCGGTCGTCCGCGAGTTCATCGCCGCGAGCGGCCTGCCCGACCGGCAGACCGTGCTCGACCGGATGGCCGGCGCGGTCGCCTTCCCCGCCACGGTCGTGGACCGCATCGTGCCCGCCACCACCGGCCACGACCTCGACCGCGCGGCGGCGGCGCTCGGCGTGCGGGACGGCGCGGCCGTGACCGGCGAGCCGTACCGCCAGTGGGTCCTGGAGGACGCCTTCGCCGCGCCCCGGCCGCCCTGGGAGCTGGACGGCGCGCTGTTCGTCCCCGATGTGACGCCCTATCAGCTCACCAAGCTGCGGCTGCTCAACGGCTCCCACTCGGCCCTCGCCCACCTCGGCCTGGCGGCCGGGTGCGGCACCGTCGCGGACGCCCTGGCCACGGACTGGGGCGCGCCGCTGGTACGGGACCTGTGCGCCGAGATCGCCCCCACCCTGCCGCCGGGCGGGCCCGATCCGACGGCCTACGCGGCCGAACTCGAGGCCCGTTTCCGGAACCCGGCGATGGGCCACCGGCTGCGGCAGATCGCCGCCGACGGCTCGTTGAAGCTCCCCGAACGCTGGCTGCCCGCCCTGCGCTCCCTGCGCGCGGCCGGCGCCGCCACCCCACTGCTCGAACTCGCGCTCGCCGGCTGGATCCACACCACCCACCCGGACCGGCAGGCCGCCGACCCCGCGGCCGAGACCCTCGCCGCCTGCTGGCGCTCCCACACCGAGCCCGAAGGCACCGTTCGCGCCCTGCTCACCGCCCTGGGCGCCTCCGACCTCGCCGAGGACACCGCGCTGACCGGCGCGGTGGCCGCGCGGCTGCCCGCACTGCGAGCCGGCCGGATCGAGGTCTGACACCCGGCCCCGACCCACCCGGCCCCGCCCGTCCGGGTCCACCGAGCCGAGTCCCGGTCCGGCGAGGACCCCGCCGCACGCCCGTCCCTCCCGCACGCCTGTACATCCGCACCCGCCCCACCTGTCCCCGGGCCCCCGAGTCCCCCGTATGAACAACGGAGTTCACGATGACGACGCACAGCGCCGCCACCGAGCCGTCCGGCTCCGGTACCGCGCAGCGCACGACCCGCGACCTGACCAGAGCCGCCGTCTCCGGATGGCTGGGCACCGCCTTGGAGTTCATGGACTTCCAGCTCTACTCCCTGGCCGCGGCCATCGTTTTCAACAAGCTCTTCTTCCCCGGCGCGAGCCCCGCCCTCGGCCTCCTCGCCGCCATGGCCACCTACGGCGTCGGCTATGTCGCCCGCCTGGTGGGCGCCGTCTACTTCGGCCGCATGGGCGACCGCATGGGCCGCAAAAAGGTGCTGGTCATCACCATCCTCATGATGGGTGCCTCCACGACGCTGATCGGCGTCCTGCCCACCTACGCGCAGATCGGCATGCTGGCCCCCACGCTGCTGGTGGCGCTGCGCCTGGTGCAGGGGTTCGGCGCCGGCGCCGAGATCGCGGGCGCCACCGTCATGCTCGCCGAGTACGCCCCGGTGCGCCGCCGGGGGCTGGTCGCCTCGCTGGCCTCGCTCGGCACCAACTCCGGCACCCTGGCCGCCTCCGGGCTGTGGGCCCTCCTGCTCGGCGTCCTGAGTGAGGATCAGCTCCTGTCCTGGGGCTGGCGCCTGCCGTTCCTGCTGAGCTTCCTGCCCCTGCTGTTCGCGATCTGGCTGCGCCGCAGCCTCAAGGAGAGCCCGGTCTTCGAGGAACGCCCGGACGTCGTGGACGGCGTGGCGCTCAGCGGCGACGAGCTGCGCGCCGCCGCCAACGGGCAGCCGGTGGCCGCACGTTCGGATGCCGGTCAGCAGCCGGGCGGAGGGGAGCGGCCGGGCGACGACGGGCGGCCGGGCAGCGCCGAGAAGCCCGCCGCCACCCTGGAGGCGGGGCTGCGGCAGCGCAAGGGGCGGGCCTTCTTCCTGACGCTCGGTCTGCGTTTCGGCCAGGCCGGCAACTCAGGGCTCGTACAGACCTTCCTGGTCGGCTACGTGGCCGGGACCCTGGCGATCGAGCGCTCGGTGCCCACCGACGCCATCCTCTACGGCTCCCTCGTCGGCTTCGCCACCGTCCCGCTGGTCGGGATGGCCGGTGACCGGTGGGGCCGCAGGCCCGTCTATCTCGTGCTGACGAGCTTGATGATCGTGCTGGCGTTCCCGCTGATGCTGATGATCGCCCACGGCAGCACTCTCGCGCTGACGCTCGGAATGATATTGGCGCTGAACATCGGTGTGCTGGGGCTGTTCTCACTGGAGAGCGTCACCATGGCCGAACTCTTCGGCTCCCGTACCCGCTTCACCCAGCTGGCCGTGGCCAAGGAGATCGGCGGCGTTCTGGCCACCGCGATCGGCCCGGTGCTGGCCGCCGGGCTGACCGCCGCGACGGGCAGTTGGTGGCCGGTAGCCGCGATGCTCGTCGTCTACTCGCTCATCACCCTGATCTCCGCCCTGCTGGCCCCCGAGACGCGCGGACGCGACCTGGTCCGCCTGGAGGACGCCGTATGAAAGCCCTGGTGGTCCACGGGCCCCGTGACGTCCGCATCGACGAGCGGCCCGAGCCCGAGCCCGGACCGGGGGAGGTGCTGCTCGCGCTGGAATGGGGCGGGATCTGCGGCTCCGACATCTCCTACTGGAAGCACGGCGCCTCCGGGACGGCCACTCTGGCCCACCCGCTGGTACTCGGCCACGAGGTCGCCGGGCGGGTAGCGGCGCTCGGCCGGGGCGTCACCGGGATCGCGGCGGGCACCCCGGCCACCGTGCACCCCGCGCAGCCCGTGGGCGACACCGCCTTGCCCGAACGGCTGGCCGGGCGGACGAACCTGCTGCCGCGCGTGCGCTACTTCGGTTCGGCCGCCTTCGACCCGCACACCGACGGCGGCTTCTGCGAGTACCGCACCGTGCCCGTCGCACAGCTGCGTCCGCTGCCGGCGGGGGTCACCACCGAACACGGTGCGCTCGCCGAGCCGTTGGCCGTCGCCCTGCACGCCGTCGGCCGCGCTCCCGGTGTCCGGGGCCGCACCGTTCTGGTCAACGGCGCGGGCCCGATCGGCTCACTGCTGGTCGCCGCGCTCCGGCATGTCGGCGCCGCCGAGGTGATCGCCGCCGATGTGGCCCCCGCCGCGCTGGAGACGGCCCGCGCCATGGGGGCCACGCAGACCCGGGACCTGTCGGGCGGCCAGGTGCTGCCCGAGGACGTCGAAGTGGTCTTCGAGGCATCCGGCGCACCCGGGGCCCTCGGCCCGGTACTGGCCGCCACCGCCCGCGGCGGCCACCTGGTCCAGGTGGGCAATCTGCCGGGCACACCGGCCCCCGCGGCACTCGGCGACCTGGTGACACGGGAGATCACCTGGAGCGGCTCGTACCGCTTCGCGGAGGAGATCGACGACGCGCTGTGCGCCCTGCGCGACGGTCTCGATGTCTCGCCCCTCATCAGCCACCGCTTCGATCTGACGGAGGGCGCCCGCGCCCTGGCGGTCGCGGCGGACCCGGCGAGCGGCTGCGGAAAGGTGCTGCTCAGGCTCGGCACCACGGCGGGCTGAGCCGGAGCGCACTCTCGGGAGCCGCAGCGGGCGGCTGCGGAACCGGCCGCGGGGGCCGGCTGCCCCGTGAGGTGCCGGCCCCCTTCCGCCGGTCAGGCCCCCGTCAGGAGGACCCAGCCAGGAAATCGCCTGGTCAGGAGGCCGCCCGGTCAGGAAGCCGCCTGATCGAGGCGGCCTCCGTCGTAGAAGCCGCCGGCGCTGTAGATGAGCGGCGGCCGGTCCGAGTGGGCCGCCTGGACGACGCGTCCCACGAAGATGGTGTGGGTCGTGGTCTGCAACCGCTCCTCGATGCGGGCCTCCAGGGTGGCGGCGCTGTGGTCGATCAGGGGTGAGCCGTGCGCGGCCGGTGTCCAGCGCAGCTCGGCGAACTTGTCGCTGCTCTTGGTCGCGAAGACCGAGGCCACGGGCAGCTGGTCGGAGGCGAGAATGCTGATGCCCATGTGGCGGGAGCGGAAGAGGGGTTCGTAGGTGGAGGAGGTGCGCTGGACGCACACCATCACCAGTGGCGGGGACAGCGAGATGCTGGAGAACGCGTTGACGGCCAGCCCCCGGGGCCGGTCACCGTCCATGGTGGTGACGATGGTGACGCCGGTGACGAACTTGCGGTGCAGCCCCTTGACCTGGTCCTCCGGGACCTCGGGAGCCGCGGGAGCCGCGCCGGTGTGGGTCTCTTCCGCGGGGGTTGCGGTGTGGGTGCTCATGCCGTGGTCGCCTCCAGCCGGGAGCCGTCCTCGAAGCCGCTGTCCAGGGTGATGATCCCGAGCGCCTGGAGCATCTGACGCGGGTCCCAGGTGACCCACTCCTCGGTGATCAGCCCGTTCTCCACGCGGGAGAAGGTCGCGCCGGAGACGGTGACCTGGCGGCCGGTCGCCGGCACTTCCAGGAGCGGACCGGTGTGGGTCCCCGAGCTGTGCCATCGGGTGGCCGCCCTGTCGTCGGCGACGAGGCAGTCGTCGACGACGGTGCGCAGGTCGGGCAGTGCCGCGCGGCAGGCGGCGATTCCGGCTTTGAGGTCCTCGCGGGTCTGTGCGGTACGGCCGTGGCGGACGTAGCCGGGGGCGAGCAGCTGGTCCAGCGCTTCCGTGTCGCCGTGGTTCCAGGCTGCCGCCCATGCCGTCCCGATGCGGCTCTTGAGGTCGGTGCTCATCCTCTTCCCTCCCGGGGCAACGGAGAGTCTGTTGTGTGGCAGGAAGCTATGAACGCCGAGCTTGCATGTCAAGAGTTCGCGCACCAACAGACCGGATTCACCGCGAGGGATCTCGTTCTCATCTGCCCCTACCTGCGGATACGGGAAATTTCCCGCCCCCTTCGTCGCACCTCTTGACGCGTTGACAACGCCCTCCCTATGTTCCCTCTTGCATGCAAGAGACGTAACTCGTTGAGGGATGAGGGGCAGGTTCATGCGTTTCTCGATCTTCCACGCGCTCGGGGCACCGGGGCGGCTCGGCGACTACCACCGGCTGATGCGAGAGGCCCGCGAGTACGCCGTGGCGGCGGAGCAGGCGGGTTTCTGGTCGGCCTGGTACACCGAGCACCACTTCGGCCACGAGGGGCAGGAACTCACCCCGAACCCGGTGCTGATGGGCACCGACATCGCCGCCCGCACGGAGCGGCTGCGCATCGGGCAGGCCGCGAACATCGTGACGTTCTGGCATCCGCTGCGCCTGGCGGAGGACCTGGCGCTGCTGGACCAGCTCTCCGGTGGCCGCGTGGAGGTCGGCGTCGGGCGCGGGCTGTACGGGCGCGAGGCGATGAACCTCAACCCGCTGGCCGACCCCCGCGACCAGGAGCAGAACCGGGCCCTGTTCGAGGAGACGATGGAGGTGATGCGCAAGGCGTGGTCCGGGGAGTTCTTCTCCCACCACGGCCGCTTCCACGACTTCCCGGCGCCGGATGTGCGGTGGGATCACCCGCTCTCCCCCGCGACCGAGGAGTTCACCCGCGACGGCGTCATCGACAAGCTGGCCGTCGTACCGACGCCGTACCAGCGCCCGCACCCGCCGCTGTGGCAGGTCGTCGACTCGCCGCGCTCCATCGAGTCCTCGGCCCGGCAGGGCATGCAGGGAATCTTCTGGCTGCCGCCCGTCTCCGCGCTGAAGAAGCGCTTCGATCTGTACCGCCGCACCGCCTCCGAAGCCGCCGGCCGCCCGTTCGCCCCCGGCGAGGGACTCGCATTGGTACGGGATGTGTACGTGGCCGACACCATGGAGCAGGCCCGCGCCGAGTTCGAGCACGCGCTGCTCCAGACCTACCAGTGGGTGACGCACTGGCGGGGGCTGGCCAATCTGATGGAGGACGGCGAGGAGCTGGGCCCCCGGCACGAGCTGAGCTTCGACTTCCTCGACGACCGCAATCTGCTGGTCGGCACGCCCGACCATGTGGCGGGCAAGATCGAGGAGTTGCGGGACGAGGTGGGCCTGGAGCACCTGATGCTGTGGACCACCCACCCGGGATTGCCGCACAAGCACGCCATGCGGAGCCTGGAGCTGTTCTCCGAGCACGTCCTGCCGCGGTTCTCGGGCGAAGGGGACCGCCCGTGAGCGCGTCCGCGAACCCGTCCGGGGGTCCGTCCGCAGGTCCCTCGGCGCCCCCCTCCGGGAATCCGATACGGCGGATCGTGACCTCCTGCGAGGAACTGGCCGGCGAACTGGGCACTCCCGTGCGCACCCCCGTCCGCCGGGGCGCGGTGGCCGTCGCGGTACGCAACCCCTGGGCCCGGCGCGGCATCGTGGCCGACCTGCAACCCGAAGTGGAAGAGCTGGCGCCGCTGCTGGCCCGGGAGATCGCCGACCGGCTGACCGCCATGCTCGGCGGCCCCGAGTCCATCACCGCCTTCGGCAAGGCCGCACTCGTGGGCCTGGACGGGGAGGCCGAGCACGGCGACGCGCTCATCCACACCCCCTACTTCGGGAACGTGCTTCGCGAACTCCTGCACGGCACCTCGATCATCGCCTTCAGCGAGGAGCGGGCCGCCGCGGGCACCACCGTCACCGTGCCCGTCTGGCACAAGACGGAAGCGGCGACCCGGTCGCACTACGCCGCCACACAGATCCGGGTGCCCGACGGCCCACGGCCCGACGAACTGCTGATCACCGCGGCGGCGGCCACCGGCCCGCGCCCCAACGCCCGCATCGGCGACCGCCGTACGGATCCCGTCGTCACCCTGCGCGACCTCCAATCCACAGCGGCGCAGGCAGCGCCGGAAGCCACGGAAGCCCGGGAAGGAACCCGATGACCACGATGAACCTCCGCAAGACCGTCACCCTGGTGGACGAGATCCACACCGAGGGCGGGCAGGCCGTCTCGCCCGTCGCGCGCACCGCCGTCGTCGCCGCCGTCATCGACAACCCGTGGGCAGGCCAGGGCTTCGTGGCGGACCTCGCCCCCGGTATCGACGCGATCGCCCCGCAACTGGGCGCGCTGCTGGCCCCGTTGGTCGTCAAGGCGCTGGGCTCCCCCGTCGAGGCGTACGGCAAGGGCGCCGTCGTCGGCCTGGACGGCGAGGTCGAGCACGGCTCGGCGCTCATCCACACCCTCAAGTTCGGCGACCACTTCCGCGAGGCCGCCTCGGCCACCACGCTGCTGCCCGCCGTGGAGAAGCGGGCGGCTGCGGGCACCGTCTTCGACATCCCGCTGAAGCACATCACCGACGCCACCGTCCGCTCCCACCACCAGAGCGTGGAGGTGCGCATCCCCGACGCGCCCCGCGCCGACGAGATCGTGATCGCCCTGGCCGCCGCGGCCCAGGGCCGCCCGCAGGCCCGCCTCGCGCCGCTGAAGAGCGAACAGTGAGTGACGGGAGGGGAAGCACGGGCATCGCCCGGGGCCCCGGCGGGCGGGACGACGGATCGGGGCGCGGCCACGGCCAGGGCCCCGGCCGTGGCCACCCGGGCCTCTCCTACGACGACGCGGGCGAGGGCAGCAACCTGGTGCTGCTGCACGGCGTCGGCCTGGACCGGCACATGTGGGACCGCTGCCGCCGCGCGCTCGCCGCCCGCCACCGCACCCTGGCCGTGGACCTGCGCGGCCATGGAAGCTCGCCGCCCGCGCCCCCGGGGGTCACGCTGACAGAGCTGGCCCAGGACGTGCTGGACGTGCTGGACGTGCTGGACAGACCCGTTGACGCGGGTGGCTCAGCTGGTCCAGGGGGGCGGGGCGGCCGGGACGGTCCGGACGGGGGCGGCCTGCCGAGGGGCCCGGCTCACCTGGTGGGCTTCTCGCTCGGCGCGCTGGTCGCCGCACAGACCGCCTTGCTGCGTCCGGCGGCGGTGGCCTCGCTGACCCTGGTCAGCTCGGTGGCCGGGCGCAGCGAGCAGGAGAGCCGCGAGGTCCGACTCCGGCTGGAGCGGGCCCGCCACGATTTTCCGGCCTCCGTGGCAGCGGCCACGGACCGCTGGTTCAGCGCCGAGTGGCAGGCGGCGGAGCCGGAGCTGGCCGCCGCCGTGCGCGCCACGCTGCTCGCCCAGGACCGGCCCTCCTACCTCGCCTGTTACGAGGTGTTCGCCCGCGCCGACCGCGAACTGTGGGCCCGGCTGCCCGGGATCGCCGTCCCCACCCTGGCGGTGACCGGCGAGGCCGACCCCGGCTCGACCCCGGAGATGACGCGGCGGCTGGCCCACGCGATCCCGGGCGCACGCGGCGTCGTCGTCCCCGGCGCCCGCCATCTCCTCCCCCTTGAGGCCCCCGGCTCCCTGACGACCGAGATCATCCGACACACCACGGAGGTGGACCGTGACCGCAGCACGGCTACCGCGCCATGACCACTACATCGGCGGCGCCTGGGCGGCGCCCGTCGGCGGCGCGTACCTGCCCAGTACCAACCCCACCACCGGCGCCACGTGGTATGAGACCGCGCGCGGCGACCGCGGCGACGCGGAGCGCGCCGTCGAGGCCGCCTCGGCGGCGTTCGAGGACCCGGCCTGGCGGGACATGCCCCAGCCCCGCCGCGCCGCTCTGCTGCGCCGGCTGGCCGAGCTGATCGGCGAGCACGGCGAGGAACTGGCCCGTACCGAGACCCTCGACAACGGCAAGCTCCTGACCGAGATGCGCGCCCAACTCGCCAGCCTGCCGGAGTACTTCCACTACTACGCGGGCCTGGCCGACAAACCGCACGGCCGGACCATCCCCGCCGCCCGCAAGGAGATCCTCAACTACACCGTGCGCGAGCCACTCGGAGTGGTCGTCGCCATCACACCGTGGAACTCACCGCTGCTGCTGACGGCGACGAAGATCGCCCCCGCGCTCGCGGCGGGCAACACGGTCGTGATCAAGCCGTCCGAGCACACCTCGGCATCGCTCCTCCAACTGGCCCCGCTGTTCGAGAAGGCCGGATTCCCGCCCGGTGTCGTCAACGTCGTCACCGGCTACGGCGACGAGGTCGGCACCCCGCTGGTGGAGCACCCGCGCGTGGCCAAGGTCTCCTTCACGGGCAGTACCGCCACCGGGTCGCGGATCGCGGCGAGCTGCGCGGCGCGGTTCGTGCCCACCACCTTGGAGCTGGGCGGCAAGTCCCCGAACATCGTCTTCGAGGACGCCGATGTCTCCAACGCCGCCACGGGCATCGTCGCGGGGGTGTTCGCCGCGGCGGGCCAGACCTGCGTGGCCGGCAGCCGCGTCTTCGCGCAGCGCGCCGTCTACGACGAAGTGGTCGAACGGGTCTCGGCCCGCGCCGCCGCCATCCGGCTGGGCGACCCGCTGGAGGCGGACACGCAGCTGGGGCCGCTCGCCATCGAAAGCCAGCGCGACCGGGTCGAGGAGTACGTCCGGCTCGGCCGGTCCGACGGGGCCCGGGTCGCGGAGGGCGGAAGGCGGCCCGACCTCGGCACTCCGCTGTCCGGGGGCTTCTTCTTCCGTCCGACCGTCTTCACCGACGCCGTCAACAGCATGCGGCTGTGCCAGGAGGAGATCTTCGGCCCCGTGGTGGCTCTGATGCCCTTCGACACCGAGGAGGAGCTGATCGGGCTGGCGAACGACACCGACTACGGGCTCGCCGCCGGGGTGTGGACCCGCGACCTCGCCCGCGCCCACCGGGTCGCCGCCGGTCTGGACGCGGGCACCGTGTGGGTGAACACCTACCGCTCCATGTCCCCCATGTCGCCGCGCTCGGGCTTCAAGTCCAGTGGCATGGGCGTCGAACACGGCACCGAGGCCATGGACGAGTACACGCGGCTGAAGAGCGTCTGGATCAACACCGACGAAGGCCCGGCCGACGACCCGTTCGTCCTGCGCTCATGAGCCGGTGCGCCGGGCGGAGCCGCCCGGATGTGGCCGGAGCCGGACGGACCCGCCCGGATGTGTGAGCCGCTGTGTGAGCCGCGGGGCGGTACGCCTCGCGGGCCGGCACCCGGGGGAGTGCGGCCCGCGCCCGCGTCCCGGGGCCCCTCCTCAGTCGGCCGCCCGCGGTGCCGTGGGGGAAGCCTGCGGATCCAGGCTGTCCATCAAGGCACGGTGGCTGGCTCGCACATGCTCGCGCATCACCCGCTCCGCGCCGTCGCCGTCCTTCGCCCGGACCAGCTCCAGCACGTGGTGGTGCTCGGATTCCGAGCGGGTCGGGCGGCCCGGCTGGGACAGGGAGGTGTGCACCAGCCGGTGGTAGGCGAGCTGGTTCATCAGCGTCCGGTAGTGGTCGGCGAGCTTCGCGTTGTCCGCGCCGCGCATCACCAGGTCGTGGAACTCGTGGACAAGCTCCGCGTACCGCTCCTGGTCACCGTCGGCGACGGCCGCGTCGGCGCGGGCGAGGTTGTCGGCCAGTTCCTCCAGCTCGGGCACCCTGCCGCGCTGGGCCAGCAGCCGGGCCGCCGCCCCCTCCAGCAGTTCCTTCATCTGGAACAGCTCGGTGATCTCCCGCCGCGAGGGCGCCGAGACGAAGGTCCCCACCCGGGGCCGGATGTTGACGAGGCCCTCGGTCTGGAGTTGCTTGAGCGCCTCGCGCACCGGCGTGCGGCTCACACCGAACGCCTCCGACAGCACGATCTCCGACAGGCTCGTCCCCGGGGCCAGTTCACCGGAGATGATCCGCCCGCGCAGCTCGCTGATCACCCGGCTGCGGACGCTGGTGCCCCGCAGCGGCTGCTTGCGGAACGCCTGTCCCGCATCTCTTGTATCTGGCATGGCACAAAAGCTAGAGATTCCTCCACCTGTACGTCAAGACGGCTGAGCGCAGCCCGCCGAGGAATCCCGAACGGGCCAGCATCGATCCCGCGTTGGGAACCGACAGCCCGGCAGTACGCACGCAGGGTGCCCCGGCACCCTTCCTCATAACTGGTATGCAACAAGCGCGACATCCGGACCGAAGGAGTTCCACCCATGGACACCGCGCCCACCGGCGACGCCGGAGCAGCACAGCAACCCGACCGCGGCTACCGGGACAACATCGCCCAGATCGAGCCGTACGGTATCGACCACATCCCCGACGCGGAACGCCACGGCAAGGCCAGCTCCCAGTTCTTCATCTGGTTCGCCGCCGGACTCAACTTCCCGATCATGCTGCTCGGGTTCAGCGCCGCCTCCCTGGGCCTGTCCCTGAGCGCGGCGATCTGGGCCATCATCGCCGGTGCGCTCATCGGCTCCGTCGCCATGGGCGTCATGTCGCGCATGGGCGTCCATCTCGGAGTGCCGCAGCAGATGCAGGCGCGCGGCCCGCTCGGCTTCGTCGGGAACCTGCTCCCGGTCGCCTACATCAACGTCTTCGCCGGGGTGGGCTGGGCCGCCGTCACCATCATCCTCGGCGGGAAGGCTCTCGGCGCACTGATCGGCGTCCCCTTCTGGGTCTGCGCGGTGGTCCTCGCCGCGCTCCAGCTGACCGTGGCCGTCTTCGGCTACAACATGATCCACTACCTCCAGCGGATCCTGACCTTCGTCCTCTTCGGCCTGTTCCTGCTGGTCACCATTGTGGCCTTGCAGCGCGGCAGTTCGGTCCTCGAAGCCAACCCCGCGGCCTCGGGCTACACCGGCGGCGCCGGAGGCTGGGTCACGCTCGGCGGTCACTTCCTCGCCTTCCTCATCGCCTGGCTCCCGTTCGCCTCCGACTACTCGCGCTACCTGCCCGGCACCCCCCGCGTGAGCCGCGACGCCGGGCTCTTCACCGCGGCCGGCAACTTCCTCACCCTGTCCTGGCTGGGCATCACGGGGGCGGTTCTCGCCGGGACGACCGACTCCAGCGACCCGATCACCGCTTTGAAGGACCTCACCGGGCCCTGGGCCGTACCGGCGATGCTCGCCATCTTGCTGTCGTCCTTCTCGCAGAACTTCCTCAACGTCTACGGCGGCGCCATCTCCCTCCAGACCCTGGGTCTCCCCCTGCGCCGCAGCACCTGCGTCACCCTGATCTGCGTAGCCGCGCTCGGCGTCAGCCTGTGGGCGGCGGACGGCATCTACACCTCCTTCGAAGTGTTCCTCAACCTCACCGCCTACTTCATCGCCCCCTACGTCGCCGTCCTGCTCATGGACTACTACGCGGGCCCGCGCCGGGACCGCTCCCGCCTCCCGGAGCTGTACGACCGCGGGCGCGTACTCGAATGGGGCGCCGTCGCCTGGGTGGTGGGCACGCTCAGCTCGGTGCCGTTCTGGAACTCCTCCCTCTACACCGGCTTCATCGCCAGGGCCCACCCCGAGTGGGGCGAGGTCTCCTACTACATCGGCTTCGCCGTCGGCGCCCTGGTCTACCTGCTCACCCGCGGGCTCCCGCCGCTATGGCACCGCTCCCCCGGCGGCCAGGCGGCCGGCGCCACCCTCCCGGCCGGCGAAACCCCCGACGTCCCGCACGCTTCGGGTGCTTCGAAGCCCCGTGACGCCTCGGGTGCCTCGGACACCCCGGGTGCGTCGGGTGCCCCGGGCACGGGGAACGCCCGGGACGGCCGGCCCGGGGCCGAACTCACCACCGACCGGCCCGGATCCTGAGACCGCACCGGCCGGAAGACCGTGACGCGATCTTCCGGCCGGTGACACGCGTACGGGTGGCACGCGTGCAGGTGACTCGTACAGGTGGCACGCGTACAAGTGACTCGTACAGGTGGCGTCCGCCCGGGGCCGCTGGCGGTCCGGGCGGGCTGGTCAGTCCGAGGTCACGCCGCTCAGTTCGTTCGGCTTCCGCTCGAAAGTGCCGGTCGTCTTCTTCTCGCCCGAGCCGAGATCGAGCGCGTGGATCTTCTTCTGCCCCGGGTCGGTGACGTAGGCCGTCTCCCCCCGCACCCACAGTTCGGGCCGGGGCTGCTGCCAGTCCATCGGCTCCCGCCACTTGCCGACGACGGGGAAGGTGTCGGTCTCCTTGCCGCTCTCGGGATCGAGGACGTGGATCTTCCCGTCGGTGCCCAGCACCAGCGCCTCGCCCTCCGGACCCCGGGCGAGGGATTTGAAGCTGTAGCTCGTACCGAGATCGACGAGCTTCATCCGGCCCGTTCTGGTGTCGATGAGCGAGACCTGTTCGGGGCGCTCCAGTTCCGCCTCCGGGTCCTTCTTGTAATCGCCCAGAACCACAGCAGATTTCCCGGTGCCCTTCTGATTGCCGATCCGGCCGTAGTCATCCGGGCTGTCCACCTTGCGGATCTTTCCGTCCTGGTAGACGAGCACCCCGTCCTCGCACCCGATGACGACGGCCTCGCCCTTCGCCGTGGCCTCACCGTGCACCTCCGGGCATTTCTCGTTCCGCGTCACCTCTTTACGGTCCTTGTCGAGGACGGCAATTCCCTTGCGCTTCTTGGCGGTTCCGAGGGTGGTGACCAGTTCGCCGTTCGTCAGCCGCACCGAGACGCCGTGGTGCGGCGAGGGGGAAGTGTACGTTTCCGTTCCCGGCTCGCCCTTCCGGAGATCGGCGGGATCGAAGATCCGGGTCTCTCCGGTCCCGTCGGTGAACAGCACCGTCTTCCCGCCGTGCAGCACGACGTGTCCGGGCTCGGCACCGGCGAACGTGATCCCGGTCAACTTCTGCCGGGCCGCGTCCAGCACCCGGAATCCGGCGGGGGTGGAGACCATGATGTGCTGATCGTCGCCGGCCGGATTGACGCGGTTGTACCCCTTCAGCGGCACATCGCCGACGACCTTGAGGGACTCGCCGTCGAGGACGTATATGCCGCCGTCGTAGGTGACGGCAAGGGGCTTGGTGACGCTGGAGCCCCCCTGCTCGCCCTTGCTTCTCGCGGCGCCGGACTCCTCGCCCTCCGCGCCGCACGCGGAGACCGCGAACGCGGAGAACAGGAGGGCCGAGAGGGCCGTTGCCCTTCTCCTGTGGAATCCGTATGTCATCTGAGAGCTTCCTTTCGCGTATCTGGGTAAATCGTCAGGACTTCGAGAGCCCTCGTACGACGGAATTCGTGTTCGAGCGCATCATCTGAAGGTAGGTGGCAGCGCCCTGACCTTTTTCGGTGAGCGATTCCGAGAAGAGCGGGATCACCTCCACATCGACCTCGCTCTCCAGTTTCAGCACGCGGGCGAGGCGGTCGGGCTGCGAGGAGTCGGCGAAGATCGCCTTGACGCCGGCCTTTTCGACAGTGGCCGCCAGGGATGTGAGGTCGGCGGCGCTGGGCGAGGCGAGAGTCGTACCGCTGGGTATCACCGCGCCGACGATGCGGAAGCCGAAACAGTGGGCCATGTACCCGAAGACGTGGTGGTTGGTCACCAGTTTGCGCCGCTCCGGAGGAACCGTATCGAGCCTCCCGCGCATCCACGTGTCGAGCCGGTCGATTTTCCGCGCGTAGGACTCGGCCTGTTTTCCGACAGCTTCCTTGTCGACGCCCCCGACGTCCTCGCGCACCCTTTCACCGATGACCCGGACGGCCTTCTCCACGCGATGGGGGTCGGTCCAGAAGTGCGGGTCCGGTTGCCCCGCCGTCTTGTCGCTCCGGTACGGGAGAGGCGAGACGGACTCGCCCACACCGAGTGCCGGAACGCCGGCTTCCTTGGCGGCCTCCACATGGCGCAGCACGTTCTCTTCCAGCCCGAGGCCGTTGTAGACCACGAGGTCCGCGTTTTCGATCTCGGCGGCCTCGGCGGCCGAGACTCCGAAGGAGTGCGGATCCGCGTTCGGCTTCATCAGCACCTTCACCTCGGCTTCGGCGCCGACGACATGGCGTGTGAGGTCGCCGAGGATGTTCGTCGTGACGACGACGGTGGGGCGGTCGTCCGTCTTCTCCGCGCAGCCGGTGAGCCCGATGAGCAAGGCGCACGCGAGAGCGGCGGCCACCGCACCGGCACCTCGCCCGGAACCCACTCGCCTCCGCGCTCGGGTCTCCGCCCGCGGCTTCGGGGGCGTTCCGGCCCGCGTTCTCGTTCCCGCCTTCCTCCGCACGCTTCCGTCACCTGCCCGTCTCGACCATGTGGGTGGGTGCGAAGTCGAGCGAGAAGGAACGTGCCTTACGGAGATCGTCGTTGTAGTCGATCTCGTAGATCTTCCGGTCCCGGATGTCGTTGACGTACGCGCGGTTCGCGTCGATCTCGACAACCGTCCGGGCGGCGTTCTCGCGGGACGGCTTCTTCACCATCTCCTTGCGCGCGATCTGTTCTCCGTCGGAGATGTCATAGGACTTCAGCGTTCCGGAAGGGTCGAGTGCCACCAGTGGAGCCCCTTCGCCCGCCGCGTTCGCGGCGATCACGGGCCCGGTCTTCACCAGCTTCCAGTGGCGCTCCGTCACATCCAGCACCCAGACTCCGCGGTCGCCCGCCTTTGCCGTCAGCGTGGTGCCGAGGGATCGGTGCTGAAAGGAGCGGGGCCGCTCCCCGGAATCCACTTTCCGGCCGAAGGGGATCTTTTCCGCCACCGGCTTCCCCGATTTCCCCGAGGTCACGAACAGCGCCCCGTCCGCGCACCCGAATACCGCCCCGCGGCGCGTCACTGCGGCGCCGCGCAATTGGGGGCAGTCCTCTTTCAGCATGGCCCTGGTCCTGCCCCCGGCATCGCGGGCCGCGACGACCGTGCTCCCGCCGGGCCCGGAAACGGGTACGAACGCGTACTCCTCGTACGGGACGACGGGTCCTCGGCGCGCGTCGTGGAGGGTGGCCGTCTCGTGCGGCCTTCCCTTCTCCATCCGCGCGCGGTCCAGGAGTTTCGCGGTGCCGTCGGCGAAGGTGACGGCGGTCAGCGAAGGACTGCTGTGGACATGCTCGGCCCGCTTCCCCGAAACGTCTCCCACCGCGCGGGCCTTCGCACGGTAGTAGTGGGTGTGGTCGCCGTGGTCCACCATCCACGCCCCGCTGTCGAAGACTTCGGAGCCGCCTGGTCCGTTGGCGTAGGCGAAACGTCCGTCCGTGCTCCAGCCGACGGCCTTCTCCGCCCGGCCGAGTCGGGTGGTCCCGCCTTTGATGAGGTCCAGCAGCCCGACCGCGCCGCTTTCCCCGTCGGACACCACCAGCCGGGACTGCTGTTCCGCGGTCTCCTCCGCCCCTTCGACATATCCATGCGGCTTGGCGGAGGGTTTCCCGTTCGCCGTGCTCTTTTCTGTGCCGCGGCCGTCACGGCTTCCGGCATCTTCGCCGCACCCCGCGAGGACGGAGCCCAGCAGGAGAGCGGCGGCGAGCGCCGGGGCGGACATTTTTCGGTTGCGGATCATGCTTTGTGCTCGCATTCCCTTCGGTTTTCGGCAGAGGTGCCGTCCGGTGCGCCGGATGAGGGCGTATCAGTGCGCCGGTTGCGGACACTGCGGGGAATTCGGGCGCCGCGCGGCATTCGGGCGGCTGCGCCCAGTCGGTTCCGTATCCCGGCGGCGCAGACGGAGAGGAAGAACAGCAGCACGGCGACGGCGGCGATGGTCGCCCCGGCCGCTGTGCCGAGGTGCCAGGACAGCGACAGCCCCGCGAAGGTCGCGCTCACCCCGCACGCCGCCGCCGCGCACATCACCGCCGGAGTGCGCCCGGCCCACGGCAGGGCGGCGGCGGGCGGCGCGATGAGCAGGCCGAAGACCAGCAGCGTGCCGACCACGTGGAACGAGGTGACCATGGCGAGGGTGACCAGCCCCAGTAGCGCGGCGTGTGCGAGGCGGGGGCGCAGCCCGAGCGTGTGCGCCTTGCGCTCGTCGAAGACGAGCGCGACGAAGGAACGGTGACCGAGCGCGGCCACCGCCAGGGTGACCACGAGCGCCACCGCCAGGTTGACCAGATCCCCCTCCCGCACCGCCAGCACGTCGCCGAAGAGGAATCCGGTGAGATCGACGGCGAAGGACTGGGAGCGCGAGACGATGATCACCCCGAGCGACAGCATCCCGACGAACAACAGCCCGATCCCGGCGTCCTGGGAGAGCCGGGGCGAGCGCCCCAGCACCGTGACTCCGCAGGCCATCACTCCCGCACTGACCGCGGCGCCGAGCAACGGGTTTCCGCCGTAGAGCGAGGCGATCGCGACGCCCGGCAGCATTCCGTGCGACATCGCGTCGCCGAGGAACGTCATGCCGCGCAGCACCACCCACGTTCCGGTCACCGCACAGATCAGGGACACCAGGATCCCGCTCCAGAGCGCCCGCTGGACGAAGGCAACTTCGAACGGGCCGGTCAGCCATTCCATGCGCCGGACACTACAATGAAAATGATTGTCATAACAACAAAGGAGTCTCGTGCCCCCTCGCCCCACCCGCCCTCACCCCGCGCCCTCGCGTTCGGCGCCCTCTCCCACCGGACAGCCCGCGGTCGAGCTGCGTGACGCCGCCGCCGGTTACCCGAGGCGGCCCGTGCTGCGTCAACTCGACGCGGCCGTACCGCAGTCGGCGCTCACCGCCGTCGTCGGCCCGAACGGCTCGGGCAAATCGACCCTGCTGAGCGTGCTCGCGGGCGTGCTCCCGCTCGCGGCTGGCAGCGTCGTACGAGCCCACTCCGCACGCCCCGCCCTCGTCCTTCAGCGCAGCGCCGTACCTGACGCGCTCCCCCTCACCGTGCGGGACACGGTCACCATGGGGCGCTGGGCGCACCGCGGCCCCTGGCGGCGCCTCAACGCCGAGGACCGGTCCGTGGTGGCGCACTGCATGGAGAGGCTGGGCATCAGCGAGTTGGCGGGGCGGCAGCTCGCCGAGCTGTCGGGTGGGCAGCGCCAACGCGCCCTGGTCGCCCAGGGGTTGGCCCAGGAGTCCGATCTGTTCCTCCTCGACGAGCCGGCCACCGGGCTCGACGCGCACGCGAAGGAGAGCATCCTGACCGTGCTCGACGAGGTGGTGGCCCAGGGCGTGACCGTGGTGCAGGCGACGCACGACCTGGCGGCGGCCCGGCAGGCGGACCACTGCCTGCTGCTGCGCGACGGGCACCTCGTGGCGCGGGGCACGCCCGAGGCGGTGCTGACCGAAGGCATGCTGCGGCAGATCTGGGAGCTGCCCGCCCCCGCCTGAGCGTCCGCCGGTGCCAGGACCGCACCGGGCCCGGCGACGCCTGAAGGCCCGCCCCGGGACTCTCCCGGGCCGTCCCGGGGCCCGCGTCCCGGAGTCCCCTCGGGACATCGGACACTGGTAAGGCATCTCCCCGTCTCCCCGCCCGGCGGCGGACGCTGTCGGCGCTGACCGTCTCCGCCGTCGGCCGGGCCGGTCCCGTCCGGCCACCGGAGTCCCAGAGGTGACGCAGGACACAGGAACTCCTCCCGTGCCGCGGAGAGGAAACGGGTGTGAGGGACTCAGAAGACGAGGTACGCCGCCGCGTACGCGAGGGGGACCGCGAGGCGTTCGCCCAGCTCTACGAGGACTGCGCACGCGCCGTCTACAACCACGCACTGCGGTTGACCGGCGACTGGGCGACGGCCGAGGAGATCATGTCCGATACGTTCTTGACCGCGTGGCAGACCCGCGCGGGTGTGCGGGAGGAGGGTGGCTCGCTCCGGCCCTGGTTGCTGGGCATCGCCACCCACAAGGCGGACAACGCCCGCCGGGGGCAGCGCAGACGGCTGCGGTTCCTCGCGCGTCAGCCGCAGCCGCGGGCCGAGGAGGACTTCGCGCCACAGACCGCCGGCCGCATCGACGACGCGCGGCGGCTGCGTGCCGTGCAGTCGGCCCTGGGCCGCCTGCGGCGCCAGGAGCGGGAAGTGCTCTCCCTGTGCGTGTGGTCCGGCCTGGACTACCAGCAGACCGCCGACGCGCTGGGGATCGCCGTCGGCACCGTACGGTCGCGCCTCTCGCGCGCCCGCAGCAGGCTCGCCCGGCTCGCTGAAGAGGATCTGGAACTCCCCGCCACCCGCGGAGAGGTGAAGAGTGTGGCCGCGATCGCGGCCCTGCCCGTGCGGGAGGAGACCACATGAGCGACAAGAGCACTTCCGCTTCCCAGGAGCGGCACGGCGACGACCGGGAAGAGATCGCGCGCCTGCTGCCGGCCCCGGCCGAATGGGAACTCCCACGCGAGCAGCACCTTCGTCACAAGGAACTGCTGATGCAGCACATAGACCGCGAACAGGCCACCTCCCCGCGGCGGAGCAGGCGGCTGCTGCGGCCCGCCGTCCTGGCACCGGCCACCGCGCTGGCCCTGGCGGGCGCCCTCACCGCGGGCGTAGCCCTCACCGGCGACAACGGGAAGGCCGGCGCCGGGGGGCAGCAGACAGCGGCGGACGCCCGGCCCGCCGCGGCCCTCCTGCACCAGATCTCCGACGCCGCGGGGAAGCAGGACCCGCCCCACGTGAGCGACGACCAGTTCGTCTACACCAGGACGAAGTCCCAGGGCGCCGAGCTGGCCAGCGGGAAGGCCGTCATGGAACCGCTCAAGGAGAGCGAGTCCTGGACATCGCAGAAGCCGGGGCCCCAGCTGAAGCTGGGCCTCGTCAAGTCCGACGGTGAGACCTGGCCGATAAACGCCCAAGCCGGCGACACGAAGGGCACGCCGCCCGGCCTCTACCGGCCCACCTACCGCTGGCTCAGTTCCTTGCCGACCGATCCGGACAAGCTGCTGAAGTACCTGTACGCCAAGACGCGCAAGGTGGAAGCCAGGGAACAGGACCAGGCGGTGTTCGAACAGATCGGCTCCCTCCTCGGCGGTCTGATGCCACCTCGTACCAGTGCCGCGCTCTACCAGGCCGCGGCCAAGATCGAGGGCGTCACCAGGGCCCCGAAGGCCCACGACGCACTCGGCCGCACGGGCCTGGGCATCGCCAGGAACGACACGCGCAACGGCTACCGGACCGAGTGGGTCTTCGACAAGCAGGACTACTCGTTCCTGGGCTCCCGCAGCTACCTGATCAAAGACCGCCCGTACGGGAAGTCCGGAACGCTGATGAGCAGCAGCGCCGAGCTGGCACACGGCGTCGCCGACAAGGCCGGTCAGCGGCCCACGGCGCCGGAGACGACGCGGATGACCTCCGGAAAGAGCTGACCCCCGGGTCCGTGCCGCGCCGGCCTGCCGTTGTGCCGGCCTGGAACAGGCGAGCGCCCGCCCTCCGCTTGGCGAATTCCGGAGGGCGGGCGCTCGCCTGTTCCGGGGACGCGCCTTGCCGACGAGGCGTCAGCCCTGTCTCCTCCACCACGAGCGGAACACGCCGGAGGGGTCGGCCTGGGCCGCCGCGGCGAAATCCTGGAAGTCCATGTGCGCGAGCGCGAGATTCGTATGGATCTCCTGGACCCCCGTGGAGACGGTACGGAATTCGTGGCCGAACTCGACCATCTCCTCGTACGCCCCGTCGTCCTTCAGCGCCTCGCGGGTGAAGGCCGGGACGGCCAGCAGCGCGTGGTGGCCGCCTCGCATCGTCGTACGGTCGGCGAGGAAGACCACGCTCAGTTCCTCATGAAGCTGTGCGTCCGCTTCGATGGCGGCCTGGACGTCGCATACGCTCGCGCCGGCCCAGGCCGGGTCGTCGACGAGGCACGGCGTCGGCGTCCCGTGGGGCTCCCCCAGCCGCTCCGCCAGGGCTACCTTGACGGCCTGCCACGCCTGCTCGTCCTCGTAGTCCGTCCTGACGACCACGGCGTCGAACTCGCCGCGACCGCCCACATCAAGGGGCGCCTTCATGACCTGGTCCGTTTCCGTCTCCGAAGCGCGTGATGAATCCGGGCGGGAGCGCGGCCGGCGGGCGTCCGCTGGATTCCTCGTAAGGGGGTGGAGGTGCCCATTGGACGCGGTACGGGGTTGCCGGCCGCGCTCCCGTCCCGGCCCCGCGGTGTCCTGTCGGCCCGGAAGGCTCCCGTCTGACCGGGCCGGCTGGTGGTGCGGGGTGTGGCGAAGGCCCGTGAGGGCCTTGCCGGTCTGGGTGGCGGATGAGTCGTGGTGCCCGGTGGTCACCGGGCCGTACACCACCTTCGATGGCCCGCGCGGCAGGAAAGTTCACGGCAGTCCCGGAAAACTTTTCGGGACACACGGCGAACGACGTCACCTGCCAGACCGGTGACGGGGCAGCACAGCACACCCGCGAGCGACATCGCGGCCCCAGGCCGTGGCACAGCAGCCCTCTCCACGCGGAGCCGTCAAAGGGAGCGGCCACGCGCAGCGGTCAGAGGGAGCGGCGGAGCGGCCCACCTCAGAAGGGCTTGCGGGCCACGGCTCCGTACATGGCGATGTCCACGTCGCGGATCTTCTCGTCGTCCGGGTCCGGGCGCCACTTGTGGACCTGGACCACGCCGGGCTCTTCGAGTTCGAGACCGTCGAAGAAGGAGGCGGCCTCGGCGTGCGTGCGCAGCACCATCGGCATGCCCTCTGCCGCGTACCGCTCGGCGACCCTGCCCACCTCCTCGGGGGCGAAGTCGGCGGTGCCGATCGTCGCGGCGAGGTAGCTGCCGGGCGGCAGCGGGGCCAGCAGCCGTTCGACCAGGCCGTGGTCGTCATCGCCCGGGTGAATGAAGTGCAGGATGCCGATGATCGTGAGCGCGATCGGCTCGTCCAGGCTCAGGACTTCCCGGAACCTGGCGGATTCGAGGATGGCGTCAGGGTCTCGCATGTCCGCCTGAACGTAGGCGGTCATGCCCTGCGGGGTGCTGTCGAGCAGCGCCTGCGCGTAGTTCAGGACGATCGGGTCGTTGTCGACGTACACGACTCGCGCCCTCGGCTCCACCTCCTGGACGACCTCGTGGAGGTTGGGCGGGGTGGGGAGGCCGGTGCCGATGTCGAGGAACTGCCGGATTCCGCGCTCGCGCGCCAGATGACGGCTCACTCGGTGCATGAACGCGCGGTTCGCACGCATGTGGACCGGCAGTGCGGGCCATACCTGGACCATCGCGTCGCCGGCGGCCACGTCGGCCTCGTAGTGGTTCTTGCCGCCCAGGATGTAGTCGTAGACGCGCGCCGAGTGCGCCACGCCCGTGTTGATCCGCTCCTGCGGGTGTCCCGTCTCCTTCATCACAGCCCCAATTGATCGCCCCCGGCCGTACACCGGCGAACCGGCCACGGTGCCAGGGGATACGCCGCGCTCTTCCCGACACCCTACGTCCGCGCCCCGCCGAACGGCCCGCCGCCCGGACCAGCGCCCCGGCACGGCGGCACTCGACCGGTTCGGGGCAGCGGGCAGCGGGCAGCGGGAGCGACAACGCCACGGCCAGGTGGGTGACGGCACCTTCGAGGACAAGAAGGAGCCGTGGAGGTCCTGGAGCGGGACAGCCCGTTCGCGAGGGTCGAGGCGAGTCTGGAGGCCATGACCGACTACGCCCGCAACTGACCGGGACTCGGGCCCGATCGCCGCGCCCGGCACCTTCTGGCACTCAGCGCCGGGAGGGGCCGGGCGCGCTGCCGTGTGTACGGGTACCGGCAGTACGGACTTCCGAGTCCTTTCGCGCTGTCCCGGCCGGCCCTACGCGGTCCGGTACGCCCGGAGGAAGGTCCGCACTCCCTCGACGACGAGTGGCCGCACACGGGCGTCCTCCACGGCGTTCGCGGAACCGAGCCTGTCCAGCGCGACGCCGAAGGTCAGCGCGATGAACTGGTCGGCCGCGAGCCGGGGATCGGGGACGTGGAGCAGCCCGGCCGCGGCTAGGGCTGCGAGCCGCTCGGCGAGTGCCTCGTCGGGGGTGTCGGCCATGGTGTTGTAGCCCCGGTGCGGCAGGTTGCGGGATTCCGCCCGGACCAGTCGTTGCAGCGTCGCGTACTCCGCCGAGCCGAGCATGTCGGTCGCGATGCGCATCGAGAACGTGACCAGGGCGTCCTCAAGGCCGGCGGCCTCGGTGCGGTCGGTGAGGCCGGTGAGGGTCTCATCCAGGGTGCGCCGGACCGTGGAGATCATCGACTCGCCCACGGCATCGACGACTGCCCGCAGCAGCGTCTGCTTGTCGCCGAAGTAGTCGTAGACCGTCCGCTTGGACACCTCGGCCCGAGCGGCGATCGCATCGACGCTGGAGCGGTCGAAGCCGTCGGCGAGGAACAGTTCCCGGGCCGCCGAGAGGATGGCGGCCCGCTTCCGGGTGGACCCCTCGCGCAGTGTCTTCGTGGTCGGCATGGGCCTACCTTAACGGATCCACACTGCACGGTGTAGTGTAGTTCTCGGTTCGGCGCCTGCCGCACTCCTGCACCGTTCCACCCGGCGAAGCCGTGCCCGCACCAACTCGGGCACCGCCCCCCGGGCTTCACCCCGCCCGACGGCCCCGGGCCCGTCCACACAGCACCGCCCACACCGCCCCCGCATGAAGGGCCGCTGTGTCCGCGCCGGGCCCGGCACAGCGCATCGCGGCGCAGCGCCACGCGTAGGACCGACCGACCCCTTGTTCGCCCGTAATCCGCCCGTTATCCGCCGGGCAACGACGAAAGGACGACCATGACCGTGACTCTGGCTCCACCGGTCCGCATCGGAAAGGCCGCTGTCGGAGCCCTCGGCCTGCTGGCGGTCGCCACGGGGGCCCTGGAGTCGGTGGTGACACCGACGCTGCCGCTCCTGCAACGCGAGCTGGACATGAGCCGGGCCGAAGGGGCGCTGCTCAGCATCATGCTCCTGATCACCGGGGCGCTCGTCACGCCAGTCGCGGGCAAGTTCGGTGACCGTTACGGCGGAAAGCGGGTCCTGGTCCGGCTGATGGCGGTGGTCTCGACCGGCGGCCTGGTCTCGGCACTGGCGCCGAACCTGCCCGTACTGCTGCTCGGCCAGGTGTTACAGGGCGCGATGGTGGGCGCGCTGCCCCTGTCGTTCATCCTGGTGCGCAAACACCTCCCGCCGGGAGAGTCCAAGGTGGCCATCGGGACGGTCAGCGGGCTGTTCGTGGGCGGCGGGATGGCGGGCACACTGTCCGCCGGACCCGTGGCGGAAGGGCTCTCCCGGCACTGGATGTTCGCGCTGCCGACGTTCGCGGTCATCGGGGCCACCCTGCTGGTGAACAGGCTGCTGCCGCGTGACGAGCCGGGCCGCTCGGACGAGGCCAGGATCGACTGGCCCGGCCTGGCTCTCTTGAGCGGGACGCTGGTCACGCTCATGCTCGTGCTCGCGACGGCGCCCGAGGCCGGCTCGCAGCCACTCGTGCTCGGCGCCCTCCTCCTGTTGCTGGGCGCCTTGGTGACCGGATGGATCGCAGTTGAACGCCGGGCGGCCTCACCGATGGTCGATCTGCGCATGCTGGCACGGCCCTCGGTCTGGAAGTCGTGTGTGCTGACGTTCGTGATCTGCGTCGGCACCTCGGCGGCGCTGTATCTCATTCCGCAGCTGTTCGATGTGCCGACCGATGAGTACGGCTTCGGGGCCAGCGCCACCGAGATCGGCTTCTATCTGCTGCCCGGCACCGTGGTCGCCACCTTGGCCGGGCCGCTCAGCGGGGTCTGGTCACGGCGCTCCGGCTCGCGTGCCGTGGTCACCGCCGGGATCGTCCTCATGGCCGTCGGCCTGGTCGCCCTGGCCGCCCTGCACTCCGAGATCTGGCACCTCGTCGTCGGCAAGATGTTGATCGCGCTCGCCAACGGGCTGTGCGTGACGGCGATGGTGACCCGCACCGCCACATCCGTCGATCAGGGCGACACCGGCATCGCCACCAGTCTGGTCCTGGTGACCCGGGTGGTCGGCTTCGCCGTGGGTTCGCAGGCCAGCGGTGCGATCCTCACCGCCGCCACCCCTTCCGGGTCGCATGTCCCGGCCGAATCGGCCTTCGTCACCGGCTTCCTCACAGCCGGTGCCGTGACGGCGGCGGCCCTGCTTGTCGCCCGCACCATGAGCAAAGGAGTCAAGGAATGACCAGCACCGGTCTGTTGAGCGATGCCCCTGACAGGCCCGCGCGCCGGGTCCTGATATCCGGGGCGAGCATCGCGGGGCCCGCGCTCGCGTTCTGGCTGAACCGCCAGGGATTCGCGGTCACGGTGGTCGAGAAGGCCGGCACGCTCCGAAACGGTGGCTACCCCATCGACGTACGCGGCACCGCACTTGAGGTCGTCCGGCGGATGGGTATCCTGCCGCGGCTGCGGGAGGCGCACATCGACCTGCGCCGGCTGACCTTCCTCGACGGGGACGGTGGCGAGGTGGCCTCGCTCAGCCCGCACGCCGTCACCGGCGGTGTCGCGGGAGAGGACCTGGAGGTGCGGCGGGGGGATCTGACCGACGCTCTCTACGCGGCGGTCCGTGACGACGTGGAGTTCCTGTTCAACGACTCCATCGCCACCCTCGACCAGTCCGGCCACGGGGTGGACGTCGCCTTCCACGGGGGCGGCAGGCGCACGTTCGACATGGTGGTCGGTGCGGACGGCCTGCACTCACGCACCCGCGAGTCCCTCTTCGGCCCCGAGGAGCAGTTCCACCGGTACCTCGGCTACTGCTTCGCCGTGTTCACCATGCGCAACACCTTCGGGCTCTCCCGCGAGACCGTGATGTGGAACGCCCCGGGCAGAGCGGCAGCCCTCTACGCCGTGGGGGACGGCGACGAGGTGCACGCCTTCTTGAACTTCGCGCACCCGGAACCGCCGTTCGGCGCGTTCCGGAATCCGGAAGCCCAACGGGAACTGCTCGCCACGGTCTTCGCCGGGGCCGGATGGGAGGTCCCCGGCATGCTCGCCGCCCTGCGCGAAGCAGACGACGTGTTCTTCGACGGGGTCAGCCAGATCCGCATGCCCCGCTGGTCCAGCGGCAGGGTCGCGCTGGTGGGCGATGCCGCGTACGCGCCCTCGTTCCTCACCGGACAAGGCTCCAGCCTCGCGCTGGTGGGCGCGTACATGCTCGCCGCTTCCCTGGCCGGCCAGGACCACGCCACCGGCTTCGCCGGCTACGAAGACCGCACCCGCGCGTTCGTGACCATGAACCAGGACCAGGTCGGCGAGGGCGACGCCACGCTCTTCCCGACCACCGCTCGCGCCCTGGAGAAGCGCAACGACATGCTGCGCCATCTCAGCGCCCTGCCGACCACGGAGCCACGACCGGCCCATTCGGCCCTCACTCTGCCCGAATTCGCCCCCATGGGGTGAGCCTGGCCCGACGCCGCCGAGCCGGGCCCCGGCGCTGATGACCGGGGCCCGGCCGACGCTGTCGTTGCCGGGGGCATGTAACGTGTTCTTCACCGGTCTGTCCGGTGATGTTCGTGCGGCTGGGCGGCTTCACGGATACGGGGAAGTTTTCTGACATCGCGGTGAACTTTTCCGCTGCGCCGGTCATCGAAGCTGATGGACGGCCCGGTAACGGGGAGCGCGAGCAGGGAGTCGAGGGGCAAGTGATGACGGGGCATGAGGGCATGGCGGACCAGCCCGGTGGGCAAGCCGGCGGCAGGGCACTGCCCACACGCGTCGCCCGGCGAAGCGGACCGGTCCCCGCCACCGGCGAAGCCTCCGTGCCGACGATCAGCGCCCTGACCCCCGCCGGCGGCACCGGCGCCTGACCACCACCCCGACCCCGCCGCGGGGGCCCGGCCGGCCGCCGGGCAACGCACCTCATCACCTCATCCGCCACCCAGACCGGCAAGGCCCTCACCGGCCCTTGCCGCACCCCGCGCCACTTGTCGGCCCGGTCGCACGGGAGCCACCCGGACCGACAGGACACCGCGGGCCGGGACGGAAGCGCGGCCGGCAACCCCGTACCGCGTCCGACGGACGCCCCCGCACCGGCGAGGAATCCAGTGGACGCCCGGCCGCCGCGCTCCCACCCGGACTCGATCAACGGGAGTCAGCTCAACAGTGCTAAGAGCCGCGCTTGCCCGCGCGCCATTCAGGTGCGAGCACCGACCAGATCTCGATGTCGTGCCGCATCCCCCGGCGCGGGTAGCTCTCCCGCAGGACGCCGTCCTTGGTCATGCCGAGCCGGCGGGCCACGGCGATGCTGGCTTCGTTGGCCGCCGCGACGTACCACTCCACGCGGTGGAAGCCCCGCTCCTCGGCGATCCAGTCGATGATCACGCGTACGGCTCTGGTGGCCAGGCCCCGGCCGGAGGCGGACGGCTCCAGCCAGCAGCCCGCCTCCGCGGTGCCGGTCCCGACATCCATCGTCCGGAAAAGGGCTCCCCCGACCAGCAGGCCGCGACTCCGGATGCCGTGGATCCGGCCGCTGTCGGTGGCCGCCTTCTCCGCGTACTCCCGCAGGTAGGCGCGGCTCGACTCCAGGTCCGTGACGACGTCCGGCAGTCCGATGTACCGCGCGATGAACTCCCGTCCACGATCCATGTGGTCCAGGAACTCCTCGGCCTGCCACGGCTCCAGGGGGCGCAGCAGGCCCGTGCCCTCGTCATCCAGGGGTATGGCGTACATCGTTGCTCTCCGTCTCCGTCGCCGCTGCCGGGTCCGTCTTCGCCGTCGGCTCTGCCTCGGCCGCTGTCGCTGTCTCCGCCGCCGGGGCGGCCCGGCCGTTGTGGGGGCCGGGAAGGTGGCGAAATCCTCCTGTACCGGGGAGATGTGAGGAAGCGGTCACACGTG
Source organism: Streptomyces axinellae (assembly GCF_039532135.1). NCBI lineage: Bacteria > Bacillati > Actinomycetota > Actinomycetes > Kitasatosporales > Streptomycetaceae > Streptomyces > Streptomyces axinellae. The sequence continues at coordinate 149,329 of NZ_BAAARJ010000008.1, read as the reverse complement.
GTGTGGTCACCTGCATATTTCAAACGTCATAATCACGTAACTGCCCACAACCGTTTACCTTTCCGACCGATCAAAGACGCGTGTGGTTCAGGTTGACCCCCTGTGTGCCGCCTTCTTCTCACTCCCCAAGCTCGACCTCATAGCGCAAGGCAGGTTTCCTCGTGGCTTCTCAGATACGTACGACCGCTGTCGTCCTCGCGGGCGGCACAGGGCAGCGGGTCGGTCTGTCCATACCGAAGCAGCTGTTGAAAATCGCGGGCAAGTCTGTGATCGAGCACACGTTGACCGTGTTCGAGCACGCCGAGGACGTCGATGACGTGCTCGTCCTGATGACGCCCGGCTTCGTGCCCGAGGTCGAGAAGCTGGTCGAGAAAGCCGGACTGACCAAGGTGCGGCAGGTGCTGGAGGGCGGCGCCGACCGCAACGCCACCACGCAGAACGCCATCGCCGCACTGAGCGAGGGGCTGACCGAGGGGGAAGAGCGCTACGTGCTGTTCCACGACGCCGTGCGCCCCCTGCTCTCCCAGCGCGTCATCCGCGAGTGCGTGGCCGCGCTGGACCGCTACCAGGCGGTGGACGTGGCCATTCCGTCCGCCGACACCATCATCGTGACGCGGCGGCACGGTGCGGACGGGGAGTTCATCACGGACGTGCCGGACCGCTCGCGGCTGCGCCGGGGCCAGACCCCGCAGGCGTTCCGGCTGTCCACGATCCGCCGCGCCTATGAGATAGCGGCCCTGGACCCCAACTTCCAGGCCACCGACGACTGCTCGGTGGTACTGCGCTACCTGCCGGACGTGCCCATCCACGTGGTGGCGGGCGACGAGTACAACATGAAGGTCACCCAGCCCGTCGATGTCTTCCTCGCCGACAAGCTCTTCCAGCTGGCGTCGGCCGCGGCACCCGAGCGGTCGGACGCCGAGGGGTACGCGGAGGCGTTGCGGGGGCGGACGATGGTGGTCTTCGGCGGCTCCTACGGCATCGGCGCCGATGTCGCCGCGCTCGCCGAGGGATTCGGCGCCCAGGTGTTCGCCTACGGCCGCTCCACCACCGGTACCCACGTGGAGGACGCGGAGCAGGTGGCCGAAGCACTGGAGCGGGCCTACGCCGCGACCGGCCGCATCGACTTCGTGGTCAACACCGCCGGGGTGCTGCGCGTCGGGCAGCTCGCGGAGACCGACCTGGCCACCGTGGAGGAGGCCCTGCGGGTCAACTACCTCGCGCCCCTGCACATCGCGCGCGCCTCGCACAAGTACCTCGCCGAGACCGGCGGCCACCTGCTGCTCTACACCTCCAGCAGCTACACCCGGGGCCGGGCCGGCTACAGCCTCTACTCCTCCTCCAAGGCGGCCCTGGTCAACCTGACCCAGGCGCTGGCGGACGAGTGGGCGGTGGACGGGGTGCGGGTGAACTGTGTCAATCCGGAGCGCACCGCCACCCCGATGCGCACCCGCGCCTTCGGACAGGAGCCTCCCGGCTCGCTGCTGAGTTCCGAGGCCGTCGCGCACGCTTCCCTCGATGTGCTGCTGTCCGCCATGACGGGCCACGTCATCGACGTCCGCCAGCAGGACCCCACCCGCTCCCCCGCCGCGGCCTCCGCGTTCGAAAAGGCGCTCGCCGCCCAGCTCGACGAGAGCCTGAGCGAGGGCATCGACGGGCAGGACAGTCATGACGCGGCCGGGCAGGACGCGTCCGGGCGGGGCACCGGCGGCCGGGGCATCGACGCGGGGCTGAGCGCGCACGCAGAGCTGAGCGAGAACGGCGAGCACACCGAGCACACCGAGCACAGCGAGAACGAGGTCGTCGCATGATCCGCATGACCGAAGAACGGCGCGAACGGCTGCTGCGCGCGGCCCGCGTCGGCTCCGCCGGGGAGCTGGTCGCCGGCGCGGTGCTGGTGTGCGGCTTCCCGCTGCTGCTGGCCGCCGCGCTGCTGGCGCAGCTGGAACTCTTCGCCGCGGTGAGCGCCGCGACCTACCTGGCCGACCACTTCCTGCACCGCCGCTCCAGCTACCTGCTGAGCAGAATGGCGAAGGCGCGCGCGGGCCTGGGTGTCCGGTTCCTGCTGCGGCACCTGATGCTGGTGCTGCTGCTGACCCGGCTCAACTTGTCCGACAGCACCGCCCTGGCCGCGATCAGCTGCTTCGTCGCCTTCCACGGGCTCCAGGTGCCGCACAGCGCGCTCTCCACGCTGCTGCGCAACCGGCACCGGCTGCCGGTGGCCACCCTCAACATCGACCTGACCCGGCTCGGTGTGCCCGCTCCCCCGCCCCAACTGCTGCTGAACAGGGGCGCGGAGAAGATGCAGCACCTGGATCTGTTCGCGGTGGCCGGGGTGCTGGCCGCGGCGGCGGGCGCGCCCGCGGGGGTCGCGTACGCCGGTATCGGTGTCACTCTCGGGCTGGCCGCCTTGTATGTGCTGGCGCTCGCGGCGTATCTGCGCCGGGGCAAGCTGCCGCCGCGCCGCGAGAAGGTGCTGGAGTGGTTCGACGGCTGGCTGGCCGAGCACCAGCCGGACACGGTGCTGTACTTCTCCGGTTCGCCCGAGTCCACCTACCAGGTCTCGATGTGGCTGGAGACCATGGAGGACCTGGCGCGCCGGGGGCTGCGCCCGCTGGTGCTGCTGCGCGAGCGCCACACGCTGGAGACCCTGGCCCCGACGACCGTGCCGGTCGCCTGTGTGCCCTCCGCCGTGCACCTGATGAATTTCGACCTGTCCATGCTGCGGGTGGCGCTGTATCCGGCGAATGTCGGCAAGAACATCCACCTGCTGCGCGAGCCGACCATGAAGCACGTCTTCGTCGGTCACGGCGACAGCGACAAGATCGCCAGCGTCAACCCGTACAGCAAGGTCTACGACGAGGTGTGGACCGCCGGGCGGGCCGGCCGGGACCGGTACGCGATGGCCAACGTCGGGGTCCGCGACGAGGACATCGTCGAGGTGGGCCGCCCCCAGCTCGCCCCCGTGGCCAGCGGACCGCTGCCGCGCCAGGGCTCCGCCCCGACCGCCCCCACCGTGCTGTACGCGCCGACCTGGGAGGGGTGGACCGACGATCCGGGCAACACCTCGCTGATCCTGGCCGGGGAGCACATCGTGCGCGCCCTGCTCCAGTCGCCCGACCCGGTGCGCGTGATGTACAAACCGCATCCCTTCACCGGCACCCGCTCGCCGCGTGCCCGCGAGGCGCACGAGCAGGTCACCGCGCTGATCCACGCGGCCGGCGGCGACCACCAGGTGATCACCGGTCCCGAACCGAAGCTGTACGACTGCTTCAACATGTCGGACGCGCTCATCTCCGACATCTCATCCGTCGTCTCGGACTGGATCGCCAGCGGACGCCCCTACGCGGTCACCGACTCCGCCGAGCTGGGCGCGGAGGAGTTCCGGCGGCAGAACACGGCGGTGCGGGCCGCCGTCATCCTGGACAACCAGGCCAACGGCATCAGCCAACTCCTGGCCGCCCTGCGCGATCCCGCCGCCGACCCGCTGGCCGCCGCACGCACCGAGTTGAAGACCTACCTGCTGGGCCCCACCGGCAGCGACCCCCTGGCCCGCTTCGAGCTGGCCGTCAAGGAGCTGGCCACGAAGGCGGGCCTGCGCAACCTGGAGTCCGTGACGCATGACTGACACGATCCCCGAAGAACTCGCCCGCGGCCTGCGCTACTTGCCCGAGGCGAACGAGGAGGAGCGCGCCGCCTTCCTCACCTCGGCGCGCGCCCACTGGAGCGCGGCGGGCGGCCCCGAGCGGCTCGCGCCGCCCGAGCGGCTCGCCTGGACGCTGGTGCGTGAGGGCCGGCTGGATGAGGTGGTGACGCTGCTGCGCTACCAGCGCGAGCACCCCGGCGGCTTCCAGGTGCGCGGACTGCGCCGGGCCCGCGCCATCTTCCCCGGCGTGGGGCAGGTGCCGCTGCGCGGCGCCGAGGACCTGCCGGTGCGTACGAAGCTGACGGAGCTGGAGTGGCAGGAGGACGGGCGGCTGCTGGTGCGCGGCTGGGCCTACCTGGCCAATGTGCCGGTGGCCGAGCGGCCCCGGCTGCCGAGGATCGGCCTGGCCTGGCGCAAGGGCAGCCGGCGCCGGGTGCCCTTCACCGTCCGCTCGGTGCGGATGCCGGAGGCGACCGCGGCGTCCAAGCAGGCGCTGCACTGCTACGACTGGTCCGGGTTCGAGTTCCTCCTCGACCCCGCGAAGCTGCCGGGCGGCGGCAAGCCCGGCGTCTGCCATATCGGTCTCGTCCTGCCGGGCCCGGGCGGGCCGCACGGGGCGCAGCTGGTGAAGAACGTCGTCGGCTCCGGCGGCCACACCCAGGTGCAGCACACCACCGAGGGCAGGCGTCTGGTGGCCGGGTTCGACTCCAAGGGGCGGCTCCAGATCACCTTCGACGCGCTGCCCGCGGAGATCACCGGTCACCGGCAGGACGGCTCCGTACTGGAGCTGACGGTGCGCCGGCACGCGGCGAACGTCACCAAGCTCCAGATCGGCGAGCACCACTACACCGTGGCCGAGGACGGCACGGTCCGGGTGCCGATGGCGCGGCTGCAGGAGGTGGAGAGCCCGCACGGCAAGACCCACGACTGGCACTGCCATGTGCTGCTGCCCGACGGCAGCAAGCGGCGCGCCAACGTCTCCCGGGACTTCGCCGCCGGCGCCTACGAGCTGCCCGGCGGCCGGGAGGTGGCGCTCACCACGGACGGCCCCGGCCTGCTGAAGATGCACGACCGGGCCCGCCAGCCGGTGGTGGACTCCCTGTCCTGGACGCCGGAGGGCACGCTGCTGCTGGAGGGCGTCTACACGGGCCCCGGCGAAGGGGCGAAGCTGGTGCTGCGGCACGGCGGCCAGCACGAGGAGAAGCACCTCCCGCTGAGCTTCGACCCGCAGACGCGGCGCTTTTCCGCCGAGGTCCGGCCGCTGGAGATGGCGACCTACGAGCCTGGTGTGACGCTGCCGCTGCGCAAGGGCCGCTGGTACTTCTCCTTCCGCGCCGAGGGTGTCACCACGCACCGGCGGGACGTGCCGGTCAAGCTGCGCGCCGACCTGGTGGGGCGGCTCCCGCTGGAGCACTACGAGGGGCCTCGCGGCTACCGGATCCAGCGGCGCTACTTCGACCGCATCTACCTCGAAGCCCTCTCCCCGCTGGGCGAGGACGAGCGAGGCGCCTACCGACAGCATGTGCTGCGGACCGAGTTCACCCCCCGGCAGAAGGAGCTGCCGCTGCGCGAGGCCGTCTTCTACAACAGCTTCGGCGGCAAGCAGTTCTCCGACTCCCCGCGCGCCGTCTACGAGGAACTGGTGCGCCGGGGCGTGGAGGTGGAGCACCTGTGGTCCGTCTCGGACGGCCAGGTGCGGCTGCCGGAGGGGGTCACCGCGCTGGAGTGGCACTCGAAGGAGTGGTACGAGGCGCTGGCCCGCAGCCGGTACGTGGTCACGAACGTGGGGCTGGGCGACTGGTACACCAAGCGGGAGGGGCAGACGGTCGTGCAGACCTGGCACGGCACCCCGCTGAAGAAGATCGGCGCCGACCTGCTGGGCACGCCCAAGGCCAACCCGGCCTACATCGCGTCCCTGCCGCACCGCTTCCGGCAGTTCGACATCACGGTCTCCCCCAACGCCTTCTCCACACCGATCATGAAGCGTGCCTTCTGCGCCGAGGGCGAGGTGCTGGAGTCGGGCTACCCGCGCAACGACATGTTCCACTCGCCGGAGCGGGTCGCCGTGGCGGCCAAGGTGCGCGAGACGCTCGGCATTCCCGAGGGCAAGAAGGTGGTGCTGTACGCGCCGACCTGGCGGGATGACCAGCGGCACGGCGGGCAGCGCTTCAAGCTCGACCTCCAGATCGATCTGGCCGCCGCCGAGCGGGAGCTGGGAGAGGACCACGTCTTCCTCTTCCGCAAGCATCCGAAGATCCTGGACGCCATTCCGGGCGCGGGTGAGGGGTTCGTCTACGACGTATCGGGCTACCCGGACATCGCCGAGCTGTATCTGCTGGCCGATGTCCTGATCACCGACTACTCCTCCGTACTGTTCGACTTCGCGCACTCGGGCCGTCCGATGCTCTTCTTCACCTACGACCTGGAGCACTACCGCGACACCCTGCGCGGGTTCTACTTCGACTTCACCGAGCGGGCCCCGGGCCCCCTGATCAAGACGAGCGGGGAACTCATCGCCTCCATCCGCGACATCGACACCGTGGCCGACGCCCACAAGGACCGGTATGCGGACTTCGTCCGGGACTTCTGTGAGCCCTCCGACGGGCTCGCCACCGCCCGGGTCGTGGACCGCATGCTGGAGCTGGGAGGCGTCTGACTCATGGGCGTGGGAGAAGGAGCGGCGTCCGGTGCGTGCGATCGCAAGGCGCCGGAGCGTCCTCGTGGCGGAGCCACTTGGGCGTTGCGGCAACGCCGCTGGCGACCCCTCCCTGCTCGGAGAGCTCGGGGGAGTGTGTGCCAGACACCGCGACGCCGCGCGCATGTGTCAGACACCCCCCTGGGGCGGCAGTGAGGGTACCGCTGCCTCCCGCGGTGGTCCGGGACCGGGCCGCGGAGCGGGAGCGGACCGGTGCGGACCCGGCCACCGCGTCCGGCGGGGCGGGCGAGCGGAGTCCGGCGGGGCGCCCTGCGGGGCGTCCGGCCGGGCGGGGCGCGGGCGGCACGCTGCGGGAGCCGTACTTCGACAACGCGAAGTACCTGGCGATCGTGCTGGTGGCCGCAGCCCACTCCTGGGAGCCGTTCTGGGACGACAGCCGGGCCGCCACCGCGCTGTACCTGTTCGTGTACGCCTTCCACATGCCGGCGTTCATCATGATCTCCGGCTACTTCTCGCGCGGCTTCACGCTGACGCCGCGCAGGGTCCAGCGGCTGGTGGCCGGGGTGGCGGTGCCGTATGTGGTCTTCCAGACCGCCTATGTGCTCTTCCGGCGCTGGGCGGATGACCCGGACTTCGAACTGAACTACTTCGAGCCCTGGTTCCTGACGTGGTTCCTGCTGGCGCTGTGCATCTGGCGGCTGCTCACGCCGGTGTGGGAGCGCCTGCGGTGGCCGGTGACGGTGTCGATGGTGATCGCCGTCATCGTCTCGGTGTCGCCGATGGTGGGCGATGATCTGGAGTTGCAGCGGGTGCTGCGGTTCATGCCGTTCTTCGTGCTGGGGCTGAAGCTGCGCCCGGAGCACTTCGCGCTGGTGCGGCGGCGCTCAGCCCGGCTGTGGGCACTGCCGGTGCTGCTGGGCGCCCTGGTGTTCGCGTACTGGCTGGCGCCGCGGATGAACCACCAGTGGCTCTACCTCCGCGACCCGGCGCAGGACCTCGACGCCTCGGCGTCCACGGGCGTGATGATGTCGCTGGCGATGGCGGCCTGCGCCCTGGTGCTGAGCGCCTGTTTCCTGGCCTGGGTACCGGGGCGGCGCCTGTGGTGTACGGCGCTGGGTACCGGCACGCTCTACGGTTTCCTCCTCCACGGGTTCCTGGTCAAGGGCAGCCGCTGGTGGGGCTGGTACGACCCGGAGTGGGTCCGCACCCCGCTGGGCATGGTGGCCGTCACGGCGATCGCGGTGGCCGTGGTCACCCTCTTGTGCACCCCGGCGGTCCGCGCCGCCTTGCACTTCGTGGTCGAGCCCCGCATGGACTGGCTCTTCCGCGACCGGGACCGCGATCGGACGCGGAGCCGGGGCCGGGAAGGGGCCGCCCGGGAAAAGGCCGGCCCGGACGGCGGCCCGGACCGGAATCCGCGCCTTCGGGCCGGGGTTCAGGGCAGCGGCAAGAAGCGGTAGAAGACGGCGGTGACCAGGTCGCGCGCGTACTGCGCCTCCATGAGCCCGGGGCGGAAGAGGATGCGGTACATCATCGGCGCCACGACATGGTCCACCAGGACGTCGAGGGCCGGGGCGATCTCCTTCCGCCGCTCGGCCCGGCCGAGAATGATCTCGATCTGTTCCACGGCGTAGGCCGAGCAGCGCCCGGCGTTGCTGCCGTCCGGATCGCCAGCGAGGGCGTCGCGGATGTAGGAGCGGCCGGCCGGGGAGGACATCTCCTCCAGGAAGTCGACGGCCCAGTGTTCGATGTCCTCCCGCACGCTGCCGAGGTCGGCGGGGTCCGACTCGGGCCGCAGCCGCTCCACGGCGACGTCACCCAGCAATTCCTGGAGGTCTCCCCAGCGGCGGTAGATCGTCGAGGGGGTGACGCCCGCGCGGGCGGCGACAAGGGGGACGGTGAGGGCGTCGCGGCCTGCTTCGGCCTCGAGTTCGCGCACCGCCGCGTGCACGGACTCCTGGACACGCGCGCTGCGCCCTCCGGGACGGACTGCCGGTCTGGGGCTCATAGCCTCACCTTAATGCAAAATTATTGCCGGAAGAACAGATCCCGCTGTCGGGCTGCACCCTCGCCGGCCCCACCGCCCGCGCGCCCTCCCCACCGCCCCCTCATACGGTCGGGCCGCTCACCCCTCGGCCGGGGCGAGCGCGGACATTCCTCCCCGTACTGCCGCCTCTCCCCGGGTCGCCTCGTAGGCCCCGCCGACGTCCAGGAGCGTGGCCTCGCCGAGCGGTCTGCCGATCAGCTGCATGCCGACAGGCAGCCCGGCGCCGTCGAGGCCGACGGGAAGGGTGAGCGCGGGGACGCCGGTCACGTTCGCGGGGGCGGAGAGCCGGACATAGGTGTCGCTCACGCTCTCCTCGGAGCCGTCCGGCCAGCTCACGCTCGGCTGGTCGCTGCGCGCCGCGGTCGAGGTGACCGTGGGTGCGGCGATGACGTCCACCTCGTCGAACAGGCCGCTCCACGCCTCCCGCATGAGTGTCCTGGCGCGCTGCGCGCGCAGGTAGTCGCCCGCCGGGATGAGCGCACCGGCTTCGAGCAGGACGCGGACGTCGGGGGCGTACCGCTCGGGGGAGGTGCGCAGGGTGTCCTCGTGGTAGGCGGTGGCCTCGGGCACCATGAGGCCCCAGTGGGCGGCCTGGATGTACTCGGTCATCGGGATGTCGATGCCGACCAATTCGGCACCCAGCTCGCGCAGGCGCTCGATGGCGTCGCGGACCGCCTTCTCCACCTCGGGCGCGATCCGCTCGAAGTAGTAGTTGCGCGGGACGCCGACCCGGACCCCGGCCAGCCCCTGCCCCGCGCGGCGCGCGCCGAGTGCCGGGGGGCCGCTCAGCGAGGCGGGGTCGCGGGGGTCGTACCCGGCGATGGCGCCGAGGACGAGCCCGGCGTCCTCGACGGTGCGGGTGAGGGGGCCGACGTGGTCCAGGGACCAGGACAGGGAGGTCACCCCGTGCCGGGGGACCAGGCCGTAGGTCGGCTTGAGGCCCACCACGCCGTTGAGCGCCGCGGGGACCCGGATGGAGCCGCCGGTGTCGGTGCCCAGCGCGAAGGTGGCCTCGCCGGCGGCGACGGCGACCGCCGAGCCACCGCTGGAGCCGCCGGCGACGCGGTCGGGGGCCCACGCGTTGCGGGTCTGCGGTGTCGTCAGCCCGAAGGCGAACTCGTGGGTGTGGGTCTTGCCCAGCAAGATCGCGCCCGCGTCCTGGAGCCGGGTGGCGACGGCGCTGGCCTCGACGGCCATGTGGCCCTCGCGCACCTGGGAGCCGGCGGTGGTCGGCAGGCCCGCGACATCGATGAGGTCCTTGAGTCCCATCGGGATGCCGTGCAGCGGGCCCCGGTGGCCGCCCGCCGCGATGTCGCGCTCGGCCCCGGCGGCGGCGCGGCGCGCGGCGTCCGCGGTCACCGCGACGTAGGCCCCCAGGCGCGGTTCCACCTCGTCGATGCGGCCGAGGACGGAGTCGGTCAGCTCCACCGGGGAGAGTTCTCCGCCGTGGATCGCCCTGGCGGCCTCGGCGAGCGTCAGCTCATACGGCTGCATGGCCGGCCTCCTTCGTCCCGGTGCCGGTCTCGTTCCCGGTGTGCGCGGTCGCGGCCGTGGCGGGGACGGCGTGGTAGGCGGCGGCCGGGACGGTCTCGCCCAGGTCCAGGTTCCGCAGGGCCGCGAGGACGCCGTGGATGTGGTTGGCCGTGGCGGCGACCGCCTCGTGGCGTCCGGCGTCGAGGGGTACGCCGGCGCGCAGCGCCCAGCGGGCGCTCTCGGCCGGGGAGAGGTCCGGGGTCGTCATGGTGCACTTCCTTAAAGCGGAATGTTTGCGTTAACGGCACCGTACGGCCTACGGTGCCGTTAACGCAAAAGAATCGCTTTAGAAGGGATCCCGGGCATGACCCAGACCTGGACCGTGGGCGACCTGCTCGTCCACCGCATCGACGAAGTCGCGCTCCCTCCGCAGACCGGCCCCTGGCTACTGCCCGAAGCCACCCCCGACCTGGTGGACCGCCTGCCCTGGCTCCAGCCGCACTTCGCCGAGCCCGACGGCGTACTCCGCCTCGCCAGCCACAGCTTCGCCTTCACCGTGAACGGGCGGCGCATCCTCGTGGACACCGGCATCGGCAACGGCAAGAGCCGCGCCAACCCCGCCTGGCACGACCTCGACACCGACTATCTCCAGCGGCTCACCGAGGCCGGCTTCCCGCCCGAGTCCGTCGATCTGGTCGTCCTGACCCATCTGCACACCGACCACGTCGGCTGGAACACCCGCGCCGAGGACTCCGGCGACGGGGAAACCGCCTGGGTGCCCACCTTCCCCAACGCCCGCTATCTGACCTCGCGTGCCGAGTGGGACCACTGGGCGTCCGCGGACCTGGAAGAGCCCCGGCAGCAGATGTTCCGCGACTCGGTCCACCCGGTGCGCGACGCGGGCCTGCTGGATGTGGTCGATGTGCCGGAGGACGGTACCGAAGTGGCACCCGGCGTACGCCTGTTGCCGACGCCGGGACACACCCCGGGCCAGATCGCCGTCGAACTCGGCAGCGCGGGCCGGTCGGCCGTCATCACCGGGGACTGCGTCCACCACCCCGTACAGCTGCCGCACCCCGGCATCACCAGCTGCGTGGACATCGACCCGGCGCTCGCCGAGCGCAGCCGGCGGGAGCTGCTCGCCCGGGTCGCCGGTACCGAGGTCCTGCTCCTGGGCAGCCACTTCCCACCGCCGACCGCCGGGCTGGTCGTCCCCGAGGGCAGCGGCTACCGCTTCGAGCCCGTCGCGGGCACCGTGCCCGCCGGGAGCCCCGCCGGCGAGTGAGCGGGGAGGCACCCGCCACCCGCCACCCCCGCCGGGTCAGGTGCCCTCGGTTCCGCGCAGCTCCTCCACGGCAGCGCGCGCCGCCGCGCCGATGACGGCGTCCGCACGCGGCAGTTTGCTGTCCGCGCGCGCCGCCTGCGTGAAGACCACGGCGGTATAGCCACTGCCGTCGGCCAGCTCGACCACCCCGGCCTCGTGACGCATCGACCCGAACGTGCCGGTCTTCCCGAAGACGGTCACATCGTCGTAGGGGAACCCGGAGGCGAGCCGGTGCGACCACGCCTGTCTGCCCAGGGTCTCGCGCATGAACACGCAGCTCCGCTCGGAGGCCGCCGCACCGGTCCAGATCGCCCGCAGCAGCCGGGACATGTCGGCGGGCGTGGTGGACGCCTTGGACCAGGGCTGGTAGACGACGGCGGGGACCGTGGCGTCGTTGTCCGCCATGCGCCGCATCGCGGCGCTCAGCGACTCGGCCCCGGTCTCCGTCACCAACTGCTCGAACGTGGTGGCAGCCCCGCCCAGTACGCGGGTGTCCGGCATGCCCAGGTCCTGGCACACCGCATCGACCGCCGCGGTGCCGACCCGGCGCAGCACGGCATCGGCGGCGGTGTTGTCGGAGATGGTCATCATGAGGACGACCAGGTCGCGCAGCGAGAGGGTGACCGGGTCCCGCAGGACGGAGATGCCGGTCGGCCCCGGCATCCGGTCGGCCGGGCCGAGCGTGACCCGCTCGACCGGGTCGATCTCCCCGGCGTCCGCCAGCCGGCAGAAGGTGACCATCAGCGGCACCTTGTAGATGGAGCCCACGGGCACGGCCTCGTCGGGATCGACCGTCACACACGCCTCCGGGCGGGACAGTTCGGCCACGTGCAGCCAGCCGCGGACCCCGGCGTCGGCGAACATGCCGCGGATCGCCCGCTGGGCGCCGCTCTCCCGTCCGGCCCCGCTCACTCGGCCACCTGCGCGGCCAGGGCGTCCACCAACAGCTGTGCCGTCCGCTGCGTCTCCTCGTCGTTCTGCCGCCGGCCGTCCCACACCACCCGCAGCCGCAGGGGCAGCGGCGGGTCGGTGGCCGGGGCGCGCTCGATGCCCTCGGCGGTCAGCGTGGTGTCGGCGGTCACCAGCGCCGCCTGGCCCGCCGCCACCAGGGCGAGCCCCGCGCGTTCGTCGGAGACGACGACGGTCTCCACCCGGCGCCCCCGGCTGGCCAGCGTGTCCACGAACAGGTCGTGCGCTGCGGGCGCCTCTTCGCGCGGGCGTACGGCGACGGGCAGGCCGCTGCCGCTCCCCCTGGGCCCGGGCCCGGCCTGGGAGTCCGCGGGGGTGAGAAGCCAGGTGGGGAACAGCTCCACCGGGCCGGCGGCCAGTCCGGGCAGTACGGCGGGGTGCCGGATGACGGCGAGATCGAGCCGCCCGGCCGCGGTCTCCGACAGCAGCGTGGCGGTCGGCGCCGTGGTGACGGAGAGCCGGGTGCGCTCCCCGGCGCGGGCCGGGGCCGCCGCGACGGCCGCCGCGACCCAGGCGGGCACTTCGGGCGCGAGCCCGAGCCGCAGCCGTCGGCCGTCGGCCCGCTCGCGGGCCCCGGTCTCCCGCAGTTCGGTGAGCGCGGCCAGTGCGCGGCGCGCGTGCGGCAGCAGCAACAGGCCCTCGTCGGTGAGGGTGACGCCCCGGGAACGGTCGAAGAGGCGGACGCCCAGCAGGGTTTCCAGCCGGCGCAACCCCTGGGACAGTGGTGGCTGTGTGATGCCCACGCGCTGCGCGGCGGCGCCGAAGTGCTCCTCCTCCGCGAGCGCGACAAAGATTTCCAGGTGCCTTTCGGTGAGCAAAACGCTCCCCTGACGTGCGTGAATATGCAGTTCGAATCGCTCCGACGTCGAGAGTGTATTCGACATGCGGGTGTATCGCCGCTTTGACTGTGATCGGCTCCCGGCACATCGAAGGAGGACGCCTTGTCGCTCATGGACGACCAAATACGGTCCGTACTCGCCCGCTCCGGACGCGGCCGGCGGTGGATATGGGGCGTCCTCGTCCTCGTTCTGCTCGTCGCGGGCGGCGGCTACGCCGCCTTCCGGTTTCTCGGCGGTGGCACGGACCCGGAGGTGAGCGCGGCGAAGGAGCGTCTTGAGCCGTTCCTGGGGGCCTGGGAGACGGGCAAGGCGCGGCGGGCCGCTTCGTACACCGACAGCCCGGGTGACGCCGAGTCACTTCTCGACTCGGTGATGACGAACCTCGACCCCGCCAAGACAGAGATCACCGCTGGGGACGGCGAGCGCAAGGGCGATGAGGTGCGGGTGCCCTTCACGGTGAACATGCGCATTCCCGGCGTCGGCACCTATGACTGGGACTCGGAGGCCCGGCTGCGCGAGCGCGCGGGCAAGTGGACCGTGATGTTCTCCTCCCCGATGGTCCACCCGAAGCTGCGGCCGGGCCAGACCCTGGCCCTCTCCGGCAAGGGCGCCCGGGGGAAGATCCTCGACAGCAAGGGCCACGAACTCCAGGCCGCCTCGGTGACCGGCTCGGTGGACCCGTCGAGCGGCAAGGGCACCTCGGGCCTCCAGGCCCGCTACGACGACCGCCTCTCCGGCGGCAAGGGCGCCCGCAAGTCCGTGGTGGTCGCGGACCGCAACAGCGGGAAGGCCGTGAAGAAGCTGACGGCCGCGAAGCGCGCCAAGGGCAAGCCGGTGCGTACGACCATCGACCCCCGAGTCCAGAAGGCCGCCGCCGACGCGCTGTCGGGGGTCAAGAAGAACGCGGCGCTCGTCGCCGTCGATCCGCGCACCGGGCACATCCTCGCCGCCGCCAACCAGCCCGGCGGTATGAACCGGGCGCTGGAGGGCCGCTACCCGCCCGGCTCCACCTTCAAGGTCGTCACCTCGGCGGCGCTCCTGGAGAAGGGCATGCGCCCCGCCGACCCGGGCGCCTGCCCGAAGTTCGTGAACGTCGAAGGACGCCGCCTGGAGAACCAGGGCCAGTTCAGCCTGCCCCAGGGCACGAAGTTCGAGGACGACTTCGCGCAGTCCTGCAACACCTTCTTCATCGGGTCCAGGAAGAAGCTGTCGGACTCCACGCTGCGGACGACCGCGCAGGCGTTCGGCATCGGCGGCAAGTGGGACGTGGGCGCCAGCACCTTCGACGGCAGCGTCCCGGACAACACCAGCGACGGCGACAAGGCCGTCTCCGTCATCGGCCAGGGCCGGGTGGAGGCGTCCCCGCTGGTGATGGCGTCCGTGGCGGGCACCGTCAAGAACGGCTCGTTCCAGCAGCCCGTCCTGGTGCCGGACCAGGTGCGCAAGAAGTACAGCGCCCCCAAGAAGCTGGAGCCGCAGACCGTGGCCGACCTGCGCACCATGATGCGCTCGGTGGTGACCAAGGGTTCCGGGAAGGCGTTGAAGAACCTGCCGGGCGGACCGCACGCCAAGACGGGCACCGCCGAGTTCGGCACGGACAAGCCCCCGCGCACCCACGCCTGGATGATCGGCTATCAGGAAGACTCCCAGCTCGCCTGGTCGGTGCTCCTGGAGGACGGCGGCTCCGGCGGCTCGGACGCGGGGCCGGTGGCGGCGAAGTTCCTGAAGAACCTCGGCAAGTAGGCACACGCAAGCGCCGCACCCCGCCGGGCCCCTCCCCTCCCGCCTGCCGCACCCCGCCACACCGTGGGGAGAGCTATGCCGTGGGAGGGTCCGGTCCCCGGCGCGGCTTGGCGCGCCGGGGACCGGAAGCGGCCGGAGAACGCGGCACACCTGCGCCAAACGTGACAACAGCAACCAGTGCGATCAGCGTGACAAGAGAGACCAGAGATGAGGCCGACCGTGCGTCTGACCCAAGCTCCTCCCTCCCGCCGGACCCTCATGACCCTCGGCGCCGGTGCGACAATGGCCGCCCTGCTGCCGGCGGGGGGCGCCGCCTACGCCTCGACCTCCACGGCGAAAGCCCCGGCGGCGGAGGGGATCTCCGGGCGGCTGCGGGCACTTGAGAAGCAGTACGCCGCCCGGCTGGGCGTCTTCGCCCTGGACACCGGCACGGGCGCGACCGTCGCGTACCGCGCCGGGGAGCGCTTCCCGATGTGCTCGGTGTTCAAGGCGCTCGCCGCGGCGGCCGTCCTGCGGGACGTCGATCGCGACGGGGAATTCCTCACCAAGCGCATCCACTACACCGAGAAGTTCGTCAAGGACGCCGGCTACATCCCGGTCACCGGCAAGCCGGAGAACATCGCAGGCGGCATGACCGGCGCCGAGCTGTGCGCCGCCGCCGTCAGCGAGAGCGACAACGGCGCGGGCAACCTCCTGCTGCGCGAGCTGGACGGGCCGACGGGGATCACCCGCTTCTGCCGCTCGCTGGGCGACACGACCACGCGGCTCGACCGCTGGGAGCCGGCCTTGAACTCGGCCGAGCCCGACCGCGTCACGGACACCACCAGCCCCGGCGCCATCGGCAGGACGTTCGGACGCCTCATCGTCGGGAGCGCGCTGCGGGCCGGGGACCGCAAGCGGCTGACGGGCTGGCTGGTGGCGAACACCACCAACGGCGAGCGCTTCCGCGCGGGGCTGCCCGACGACTGGGTCCTGGCGGACAAGACCGGCGGCGGCGAGCAGTACGGTGTCGCCAACGACGTGGGTGTCGTCCAGCCTCCCGGGCGCGCCCCGCTGGTGCTGTCGGTCCTCTCGACGAAGTTCGACCCGAAGGGCCCGACGGACAACCCGCTGGTGGCCAAGGCAGCCGCGCTGGTGGCCGGCGAACTGACCTGACACCGCGTCACTGCCGCGCGGTGCCCTCCGCGCCCTCCCGCTCCCCGGACAACGGCCGCGCCCCGGACTGCTCCCGCTGTCCGGGGCGCGCTCGTTCCCCTGCGGGGCGCTCGCGTGCGGGGTGTTCCCGTACGGGTAGCCGCGGTGCGGCGGCGCGGCGGGTGAGGCGGCCCTGGAGCGCGGCGAGCACGGCCCCCGCCAGCAGCACCAGCGCCCCCGCCGCCTGCACGGCCCCGAAGGTCTCGCCCAGGAACAGGGTGCCGCACACGGTGTTGACCACGGGAACGGTGAACATCATCAAGGAGGCCGAAGCCGGGCCCACTGCCCCCACTCCCCGGAAGTACAGAAGGTTGGCGACGGCCGCGGCACCCAGGGCCAGGTAGGCCGCGTTCAGCCACAGGCCCGGCGGCAGCTCGCCCCACTCCACGCGCGGGAGGTCGGGCGCCGCCAGTGCGGCCAGCAGTACCGCTCCCGCGCAGGTGGCATACGTGGTGGCCCGAAGCGGGTCGATGCCGGACAGTACCCGCCGCCCGGCGAGCGTATAGGCGGCCCAGCACACCGCGCTGAGCAGGAAGAGGGCATCCCCGGCCAGCCGCGACACGTCGCCGTGTGTGCTGCCGCCCGCCCCGGCGAAGAAGAGCGCGGCCCCGGCCAGCCCCAGCCCGAGCCCGGCCACGCGTATCCCCGAGGCCCGCTCCCTCCCGGTGACCAGCAGCAGGAGGCTGGTGAGGACGGGGCTCATGACGGGAATGAGGATGCCGGCATCCAGGGAGGGCGCGAGCGAGAGACCCCAGAAGAAGAAGCCGTTGTACGCGAAGACCCCCAAGACCCCGGCCAGGGCGGCGCGGCCGGCCACCCGGGGCGAGGTCTTCGGGCGGCCGCCGCCCCGCCCGGTGCGGGCCCCGCCCGTAGCGCCGATGCCGCCGCCGAAGAGCGCGAGGGCGACGAGCAGCGCGAGGGCCGCGCCTCCGAACCGCAGCAGGGCGGCCACCGAGTGCGGAACCTGCTCCACCACGGACTTGGAACTGGAGAAGGCACTCCCCCACAGCACCATGGTGACGGACAGCGAAAAGTAGGGGCTGTGTACGCCCTTCTGCCTTGGCATGGCCCGACTCTGACGGTTCGTATCCCGCCCGTCTTGAACGGTGGAGCGCCGGCCACACCCCGGCGGAGAGGGGCCCGGACCGTCGCTCGGCCGCCCGGCGGGCGTTGCGAGGGGTATTCGGCCGACGCGTGGGCCGGTGCGGGGGTTTCGGCCGGGCCGTGTGAGACGTTCGGGGTGCCAGAGCGTGGTGGCGCCGCACGCGGTCGCACCGTCCGGTACGTGAGAGGGGCCTGTATGAGCAGCGCCGAAGCCCGGCGACGGGTGCTGGGCGATCTCATCGCGGCGAGCCATGTGGTGCTGCTGGAGCAGGTGCCCTCGGTGGTCGCCGAGCACGCGGCGCGGGCCGGCTGGTCGCAGGTCCTCATCTATCTGGCCGATCTCCAGGAGGACGCGCTGTTCCTGCTGACCGGACAGGGACCGGACGCGGGGCGGCTGGCGCAGGAGGGCCCGGAGGAGCTGGCCGTCGAAGGGACGGTGGCCGGCCGGGCCTTCCAGCTGGGGCAGGTCCTCGCCGCCTCCTCCGGGCCGACGGCCGAGTGGTGGGTGCCGCTGGTCGACGGAACCGAGCGCATGGGCGTGCTCCGCATGACGGAGGAGGCGGGCGGGGGCGGCGAGGGGCGGGAGGGCGGGGAGGAGTCACTGCGGAACCTGGCGGGTCTGGTGGCGCTGCTCCTCGTCAGCAAGCGCGCGGCGAGCGACTCCTACTCCCGGCTGGTGCGGCGCCGCCGTATGAACGTGGCCGCCGAGATGGAGTGGCGTTTGACGCCGCCGCGCACGATGGCCACCGACCGGGTGCTGATCAGCGCGCTGATGGAGCCCGCCTACGAGGTCAGCGGGGACGCGTTCGACTACGCGATGGCCGCCGACACGGTGCATCTGGACCTCTTCGACGCGATGGGGCACGACACGGCCGCCGGGCTGACCGCGAACCTGGCCGTGGCCGCCTGCCGCAACCACCGGCGCCAGGGCGGCCCCCTCGAAGAGGCGCCGCGGGCCGTGGAAAAGGCGTTGGTGGAGCAGTTCGGCGGAGAGCGCTACGCCACCGGATTCCTGGGCGAGCTGAATTCGAACACCGGGGAGCTGCGCTGGGTGAACCGCGGGCACCCGACGCCGGTCGTCATCCGGGGCGGGCGCACCGTAGTCCCCCTGTCCGGCGAGGCCACCCCGCCGATGGGGACCGATCTGGGCTTGGCGGACACGGTGTGTGTGGAACAACTGGAGCCCGAGGACCGGTTGTTGGTGTACACCGACGGGTTCACCGAGGCCCGCAATCCGGACGGCGAGGAGTTCGGGCTGACACACTTCACCGACTTTCTCACCCGGCATCACAGCGACTCGCTGCCGGCGCCCGAGACCCTGCGCCGTCTGGTGCGGCACCATCTGCGCTACCACCGGGGCCAGTTGCGCGACGATGCCAGCGTGATGCTGATCGAGTGGCACGGGCCGACCCCGTACCCCCTGGCCGATGTGGAGTCCTTCACGGGGCTGCCGGCGCGCTCGGCCACCCCGGAGGTGCTGCCCTCGACGTGGGGCACCTCCCTCGAGACGGCGGAGCGACCGCCGGTGTGAGCCGGCTGTGGGAACGCCCCGCCGCCCTGCCCGTGAGGCCGGGGCCCCCGGGTGGAGGGGCCGGGCGGCCGGGGCTCGCGTCCCCTACTGCTGTCCGGCGAAGCGGGCCGGGGCGAGCGGGGCCAGGGATTCCTTGGCGACGCCCGCGAACCGGCCGGGCCGGAACCCGGCCAGCAGGGGGCTCGTCCGCTGGGAGACGATCTCCTGCGCCGCGAGCCTGCCGAGCAGGGGGCCGAGGGTGATGCCGCTGTGGGTGGCGAGCGCGTAGACGCCTCCGGCCGCGCCGTATCCAGCGACGGTCCGGCCGTCGGCCGGCATGGCGCGCTGGCCGACGCGCAGGGATTCCAGGCGCGCGGCCTCGGTGCCGGCCACCAGGGTGCGCAGCCGGGCGCACAGTTCCCGGGCGTGCTCGCCCTCGGGGGACGGGACGTTGGCGGGGTCCGCGTCGGCGTCGAGGTCCAGCCCCTGGATCACGAGCCGCCCGCCGCCGTCGGGCCGTACGTTCAGCTCGGGCGTCGTCAGGACGCGGCCGACGCGGGCGGGCAGCGGCACGGTGTAGCCGAGGAGGCCGACGGTGGCCGAACCGGCGGCCTCCGGGTCGGCCATGGGCAGCGGCAGCCCGCAGGAGGCCGCCAGTGCTTCGCTCCAGCGGCCCGCCGCGAGCACGACCGTGTCGAAGTGCTCGGTGGCGCCGCTGGACAGCGTCACGCTCGCGCCGCCGCCCTCGTCGGTGACCCCGGTGACCTGTGCGGGGCAGCGCAGTTCGGCGCCGAGGTCCCTGGCCTCGCCCCACAGCCGGGCCAGCAGCGCGGCAGGCAGGACGTAGCCCTCCTTCGGGTACCAGGCGACGTCCCGCACGCCGGGCGGCATGCGCAGGTCGGGGACGAGTTCCCCGGCGCGCCGGGGGGAGATCCACTCCACCGGGTAGCCGCGGCCCAGGAGTCCCTCGACATCCGCGGTGAGGCTCGCCATGTCGGGTCCGTGTGCCCACTCCAGGTTTCCGGCGGGGAAGAACCAGTCGCCGCCCTCCTCCCCCAGTGCCTCGTGTTCGCGGACGCCCGCGACGTTGAGTTCGTGGTAGGCGAGAGGGTTCTTCTTGTGGGAGTTGATCCAGGCGAACGAGGTTCCGGTGGTGCCGGCGCCGGGTGCCGTGCGCTCGAACACCGTGACGTGGGCGTCGGCGAGCGTCAGCGCTCTGGCGGTGCTCGCGCCGATGATTCCCAGTCCGACGATCGCGACTCGCATGGGCGTGTTCCTCACTTTTCCACGGTGGACAGGCTGTTGGCGGCGGTCTCGGGTTTGGTGCGGAGGCCGGGCAGGAGCAGGATCAGCAGCGCCGCGACGGAGGCGGCGATGCCGTAGACCGCGTAGGGGACGGTGGTATCGGCGAGCTGGGCGAGGGCGCAGCCCGCGATACCGGCGATCATGCTGCCGAGTGCGGCGGCGGGCCGCAGTGTGCAGCGCTCGCGGAGCAGGTAGCCGACGAAGATCGGGGCCGCCAGGGTGGCGGCCGAGTAGGCGTAGCTGGCGACGAGCCAGTCCAGCGCGCTCGGGAAGAGGATGGCGAGCGCGGCGGCGAGAAGGGCCACCACGACGGTGAACACGCGGGAGAGCGACACGGTTTCGCGGTCCCCGCGGGTGCGGCCGAACACGTTCTGGTGCAGGTCGCGGATGATGTTCGCGACGACGGACTGCAAGGCGGCGCCGGTCGTGGAGACGATGGTGGCGACGAGGAACGCGCCGTAGACGACGAGCAAGGTGGCCGGGAGGCGGGTGATCAGCCAGCCGGCCGCGTCCTCGGGGTTGCCGAGTCCGGGCTTCATCGCGCGGACGGCGAGTCCGATGCAGCCCGCGTACAGGCCGCCGACGAGGATCGTCAGCCCGGAGAGGACGAGGCCGCGGCGGGCGTCGGAGACCTTCTTCGTGGCGAAGACCCGCTGGAAGTAGAGCTGGTTGGTGAGGGTGCCGGGGACGATGGCCGCCACCCACAGCCAGATCTGCTCTCCCCCGGCGGCGGTGATGCCGCTGGGCCGCCACAGGTGGTCGGGCACCTTGCCGGTGAGGCCGCCCCAGCCGCCCGCCAGGTGAATCGCGTAGCCGGCCACGAAGAGGGACATGGCTATCTTGAAGATGCCGAAGACGAAGTCGGTCCACACCACCGAGGTGAGTCCGCCGGGCAGGACGAATATCAGCGAGCCCACCATGATCGTCAGAATGAGGATGTCGGCGTGGATTCCGGTGAGTTCGCCGAAGAGCTTGGCGAAGGCGACGAATTGGGTGGCGAGCCAGCCGAACGGCACGATGAGCGCCGCGAGTCCCGCCACACCGGTGACCGCTTTGCTGGTGCCGAAGAGTCTGCTGACGATGTCCGGAACGGTGGTGAACTTCTGCTCGCGCAGCCAGCGGGCGATCAGTGCGAGTCCGAGAAAGCCCAGCAGGACGCAGCCCTCGTAGGCGAAGACGGACCAGCCCGCCGCATAGGCGATGCCCACATGGGCGATCAGCACTCCGCCGCCGACAGCGGTGGCGAACTGCGTGATGACGACGACGCCGAGCGGCAGCGATTCGGGGGCGGCGAGCCAGTCCTCGGAACTCTTCGCACGCTTGCCGAAGTACATCGACAGCAGTGCGCCCAATGCGATGATCAGCAGGCTCGCGATGACAATGGCGATGATCTGGCCGGTCGGGTTTCTGGGCATGGCCTGCCTCCGTGGGCATGACGGGACCAGCACGCGCGGTCGCGGGTTGCCGCGCGCGTGTTGGAGGATGTGGGACTTGTGCTGTTGTGCGCCCCGCGGGAACCACGATGAATTCCGCGCGGGAAGCGCTATGAACTCCGCGTGGACCGCTGAGAGTTCCGCGAGAGGCGACGGGGGTCCAGCGCAGCGATGTCGTGCTCCGTCTTTCCGCGCAGCACCAGATCGGCCGCGATTTCCCCGAATACGGGGGCGAGTTTGAAGCCGTGTCCGGAGAATCCGGTGAGGACGGTGGCGTTCGCGGCGCCGGGCACCGGGCCGACGGCGGCGTGTTCGTCGGGGGTGAACCCCTCGGCGTAGGTGCCGATGCGCACAGGCTGCGGTATCAGCCCGGGGAGGAGTCGCGCGACCGCCGCCGAGGCGGCCTGGGCGAATTCGGGGGTGGCGCTGCGCGGGAGGTCGGCCGGGCTGTCGATGACGGGCCAGCCGAGATGGTGGGGCACGATCTTCACGGCGACCCCGTCGAGGGCGGGGAAGCAGGAGAAGCCCGCCTCGGGGTGGCGCCGGATCGCGATCGGCAGCCGGTCGGGCCGGTGCGCGGCCACCTCGCGCGCGGCGAACCAGCACGCGGTGATCAGCCGGGCCTCCACCGGGATCGCGGCCAGCGGGCCCAGCGTCGCGGCCCACGGGCCGGGGGTGAGCACGAGGTGATCGACCGCGTGGGTCTGCCCGCCGGCCCGCAACCGCCAGCCCGCCGAGGTCTCTTCGAGATCCTCGACCCCGGTGTAGGAGAGGATTCTCGCGCCCGCGGCTTCCGCCACGGCGAGCGCGCCCTGGACGGAGGGCTCGGGTCGCAGCACCCCGGCATTCGGATCGAGGAAGGCGATTTCGCCGGGGTCCAGCCGGTGCTGTGGAAAGCGCTCGGCCGCGCCGGTGCGGTCGAGAATCTGGTGCGGGAGCCCGGCTTCCTCCGCGCAGCGGCGCACCGCGCGCAGGTCGGGCTCGTCCGGCGCCCCGATGGTCAGCCCGCCGCACATGGTCAGCAGTGCCCGGCCGGCGGCTCTCTCCAGTTCCCGCCAGAGTTCACCGGCCCGGCGCAGCAGCGGCACATAGGAGCCGCCTTCCTTGTAGACGGTTCGGAAAATGCGGGATTCACCGGCTGAGGCGCCACGGTCGTGGCCTCTTCCGTAGCGGTCGAAAGCGAGGACTTCCGCGCCGCGCGCGGCGAGTTGCCACGCGGCCATGGCGCCGATGACGCCGGTGCCGACGATCGCGACACGGGGCGGTGAAGCCGTCATGAATGCTCCTTCGGAAAAGGGCGCGGCCTCACCCGGCGCTCGTGAGGTCACACGTCTGACATGAATGCCGGGACGGCTGAGGTCCGTTGGTTGTTCGGTCCATGTACGCGCGTGGTTGTTCGGTCCATGTACGCGCGCGGGCCGTCTGCGCGCGGCGCTTCTCCGCTTGCGGCCCGTATTCGCGCGCGGCCCGTATGAGCGCGCTGTTCACGCGTACTCAGTCGGCGCGTACGGACTGCTCGATGTAGAACTCCATCAGCCCGGGACGCATCAGATACGCCGCCGATTCGGCCAGTTCGCCGTTCTCCAGCCAGGTGAGTCTGCGCTGTCGCAGCAGCGGGGTTCCGGGCTCGCAGGCGAGCAGTTCACCGGTCGGCTCGTCGAGGAGGATGGGGTCGAGGTACATCCGCGAGGTGGCGAGCGGCACGCCGTGCCCGCGGAAATAGGGGATCATGGTGAGGTGCGCCAGGTCCTCTTCGAGGAGATGAGGGGCGAGCGCGAAGGGCACCGTGGCGTATTCGAGCGCGACAGGGGTTTCCGTCACGTCGAATTTGCGGCGCACCAGGTGGATGACGGGAGTGTCCTCGGGGAGGCCCGGCACCGGGGGTGTGACCTCGGCGGCGCGGACGACCGAGGCGCTGTACACCTCGTGCCGTCCCGGGATCTCCGGTCCGGACAGCTGTGGATTGACGAATCTGAGCAGGTTCTCCTGGCGCACGCTGTCCGCCACGAACGTGCCTCGTCGCCGGTGCCGTTCGACGAGACCGGCCTGTGCCAGCTCGTGCAGGACCCGCTGCGCGGTGGCGCGGCCGACCCCGTACCGCTCCTGCAACTCGGCCTCGGTGGGCAACCGGGAGCCGGGCGGCAGTTCTCCGGAGCGGATACGGCCCTCGAACTCGTTCCGGATCCGGAGGTACAGCGGCGCTGTCATGGATTGAACGTAGTAGTCGCTCAATTGACCGGTCAATACCCGTGCAGCGCGGTGTTCCGCCGGAGCGGATCGCCGGGTGCCGGCCTGGAGGATCCTCTCCGGATCAGGAGCCCGCCGCGGGGTGGGAAGGCCCGCTCGGCCGGACTTCCCGGTCCGGGCCCGGCGGTCGGGTGCCCGGTGCGGTGTCGGCGGGGAGCGGTTCGTGGTGTTCGGCACGCAGGCCGTCGAGGGAGATGCGCAGCAGCCTGTTCCACATCTGCGGGCGGCAGTCGTCGGTGATCTGGACGGCATGGCCCAGCGAGACCAGGAGGAGCAGGAGGTCGTCGACGGTCACGCCGGGGCGCAGCAGGCCCGCGGCTCCGGCACACAGTCGCTCGATGACGCGGCGAAGCTGCTGGAGGCCCTCCAGATCGGGAACCGTCCAGGTCAGCGAGAAGTTCTCCATGATCGCGCGATGGCGTGCGTAGCCGGTCAGGGCCTGCTCGTAGAAGGCGGTCAGCGCCGCCCAGGGGTCCTCGGCATCGACTGCCGCCTGACGCGCGGACTCCGCCCATTCCGAGAAGTCCTTGCGCAGGACCGTGTGGACCAGATCTTCCTTCTTCGGGAAGTGGCGGTAGAGGGTGCCCATGCCCACCCCACTGCGGCGGGCGATCTCGCGTACGTCCACCGCCGTGCCCTGCTCGGCCAGCACCGCTGAGGCCGCTTCGACGATCGCTTCCCGGTTGCGGATCGCATCCACGCGCGGAGCGCGGCGTCGGGCGGTGTCTTCCGGTTCCTGCGCTGCCATGCCTCCGAGCCTACCTCCTTACACGGAGCACGCGCTCCTCTTGTGCTACTTTTCTGGAGCACGCGCTCCGGATAACGGAGGGGATGGCATGTCCGACCCGAGCACGATCCCGACCAGGACCACGACCACGATCGCCACAAACGACGCCGATGCTCCTGCCGCCGGCAGCTGGAACGACGAGATCATCGCCGAGTTCCGGGCGAACGCCGGATACGTGTCCTGGAGCAGCGAAGAAGATTTCGCCGCGGGGCGCCCTGTTCCGCCCCGGATTCCCGGGTTCGACGAACGGGGCATGCCGCTGATCCTGGTGCACCACATCGGAGCCAAGAGCGGCCGCGAGCGGATCAACCCGCTGTTCTACCAGCCGGTCGGCGAGAACTGGGCTGTCTTCGGAACGCACGGCGGCAGTCCGCGCCATCCGGTCTGGTACCACAACCTGATGGCGAATCCGCAGGTCACAGTGGAGGCGGGGACGGAGAGAGTGCCGGTCGTGGCCCGACTCGCGGAAGGCGCGGAGCGGGAGCGGCTCTGGGCGAAAGAGATAGCGCTCGTCCCGAAGTTCGCCGAGTTCGAGGCAGCCGCGGGCAGGCAGATCCCCGTCGTCGTGCTGGAACGTGTCCACCCACGGACCGCCACCTCCCCCCTCCCCGGGAAATGACCTTTTCCGTCCGGCCACTGCCCCGACTCGGCCGTCCGTTTCCCCAGGCCGGCTGAAGCGCTGCTCACCACCGGGGGCGAACCCGCCCCATTCGGCCGGGAGTCGCGAAAGCCCTCAGCCCAACTGCTCGGTCGAGGCGAGGATGACCTCGCGCACCGTGACGCGCTGCGGCTGCTGGTAGGCGAAGAGGACGGCGGCGGCCACGTCCTCGGGGACGAGGAGTTCGATGGAGTCCTTGAACGCCTGGTAGCCCGCTTTGACACCCTCGTGGGTGGTCTGCGCGAGGATGTCGGTCTCCACGGAGCCGGGGGCGATGACGATCACGCGTACGCCCTGCCCCGAGACCTCGGCACGGAGACTCTCGGACATGCCCTGAACGGCGAACTTGGTGCCGCTGTAGACGGTGTGGTTGGGGTAGACGTTACGGCCCGCCACGGAGCTGACGTTGACGATGGTGCCGTGGCGGCGCTCGATCATGCCGGGCAGCACGGCGCGCACGCCGTTGAGGAGCCCGTGGACGTTGACGTCGAACATCCGCTGCCACTGCTCGGTCGGCTGGTCGGCCAGGAACCCGAGGAACATCTGGCCCGCGTTGTTGACGATCAGGTCCGTCGGCCCGTAACGCCCCTCGGCCTGCCGGACGGCGGCGGTGACGGCCTCGGCGTCGCTGACATCGACGGAGCGGCACAGCGTGTCCGGCAGGCCGAGCGCCGTCATCTCCGCCGCACGCCGGGCCAGGAGCAGCAGCGGGTGCCCCGCCTCGGAGAGGGCGCGCGCGACGGCGGCGCCGATGCCCGCGCTCGCGCCGGTGACGACGGCCAGCGGCGGCCTGCTGGGGTCTGCGGTCATGTCCGTTTCGAGTCCTCGGGCGTGAGCGGGCGGAGCGGCCCTACGCTAGGCGAACCCGGCCTCCCCGCACAGGGGGCGGGAAGACCGGGCCCTGGGCGACCGGTGCCGCCGGGTGTGGCCGCCGCCTCGTCACTCTCCCCGTACGTGACCCAGCGGAGCGGCCTCGCAGAAGGCGCCCTGGTGGTGGACCAGCCCGGTCGGGCCGCCCTCCCCGCCACTGTCCTCCACCTCGCCGACGACGAGCAGATGGTCGCCGATCTCGCGCAGCAGCGTGGTGCGCGCGGTGAGCCACAGCGGAGCGGCGTCGAGGACCGGCAGTCCGCCGGGGCCCGGCGTCCACGGCACGTCAGCGAAGCGGTCCACGCCGCTGCGCGCGAACCCTTCCGCCACCGACTCGTTCCCCGGGCCCAGCACGTGGACGGCGAAGCGCTCGGCCGCGCGTACGGCCCGCACGGTGGAGGCGGTGAGGCCCAAGTAGAAAGAGACCAGGGCCGGTTCGAGCGATACGGACGTGAAGGAGGTCGCCGTGAAACCGGCCGGACCGGGGACGGTGATGACGGTGACCCCGGCCGCGTGCTGCCGCAGGGCGCGGCGCAGCGTCGCCGCCGGGCCGGCGGAGGGGGCGGTGGGTTCGGCCACCGGGCCGTCCGTGC
The DNA here is from genome assembly GCF_039532135.1 of Streptomyces axinellae. Classification (NCBI taxonomy): domain Bacteria; kingdom Bacillati; phylum Actinomycetota; class Actinomycetes; order Kitasatosporales; family Streptomycetaceae; genus Streptomyces; species Streptomyces axinellae. The sequence goes on along the minus strand of NZ_BAAARJ010000008.1, from coordinate 122,931 downwards.
GGTCACCCGCGAGGCCCTCGGCTCGGTCGCTGTCAGGGGCGGCGGACCGTTGCGCTTCCGCGGTGTGCCGCGCCATGGGGTGGGCCTCCGAGGGGTGGGCCGCCGTGGGATGGGTGTAGACGCTCATGCGATCCCCTCTCGTGGTCCGCCCGGACCGGTCGGTGCGGCAGGCCCGGCCGGGCTGATCGGGCTGGTCGGAGGGGCGGCCGTGTCGGCCGGCCCCGTGGACTCGGCCGGCGCTGCTTCGAGGGTCAGCACCGGAGGCGACAACGGCCCGCCCCGCAGGCGTTCGAGCCACAGCACGAGGGCCGCCGCCGCGCTGCGGTGCGAGGCGTCGTTGAGGACGTCGTGCCGTCCCTCGCGCAGTACGCCCAGTGTGGCCAGCGGGAGTCGTGCGGCCAGGTCGCGGGCCTGGGCGAGGGGGGTGACCGGATCGGCCGCGCCGTGCAGCACCAGAACGGGCAGCGCGGTGTAGGCCCTGCCGCGCAGCCGGTCGGGGACGGGACCGGAGAGGGCGCCCCGTTCGAAGGAGGCGTCGGCCGTCAGCCGGGCCCGGTGGACGGGGCACACGGTGCGGGCGTCGAGTTCGCTCTCCCAGGCGGTGTCGGCTCCGCCTTTCCGGGGTGCCTCGGCCCCGCCGGTCCCACCGGCCTCGGTGTCCGGGCCGCTTGCGGGCGCAGCGGCCGGAACCGAGGTGTCCACCGGGGCCGGTGCGGCGGCGACCACACCCGCGAGGGGCGGTCCTGGTGCCGCCGGGGACAGGGATTCCGCCGTGTGCAGGGCCTGGAGGGCGCCCGTATCGGCCCCGACGAGGACCAGCGGCGCGGCCGGTTCGTCACCGGCCGCCGACCGGATGGCGGCCCGCACCTCTGCGGTCCCCGCGTCGGGCGGTAGTTCCAGCGCGTGCACCACATATCCGTCGGCGGCCAGCCGTCGCCCGAAGCGCTCGTAGACGCCGGGGTGTTCGCCCCGGCCGGGCAGCACGAGCAGCGTGCCGCGCGGGGCGACGGCGGGTGGCGGATGCCAGGCGGTCGCATCCTGCCCGGCCGCGGGCGCGGGTACGGGCGCGGCCCTGGACGCGGTCACGTGTGCGGTCCCGGTCATCGGGTGCTCCCCGCGGTGAGGGGCGCGGCGGATGTCGGGGCAGGGGCGGAGGCGGAGGCCGAGGCCCGGTGGGCGAGTTCCTGCCGTACCAGCGGCAGCAGGTGCCTGCCGTAGTCGATGGCGTCGTCCAGCGGGTCGTAGCCACGGATCAGCAAGGTGGTGACGCCGATATCGACGTAGTCGAGCAGGGCGCGGGCGACGGTCTCCGGGGTGCCCACCAGCGCGGTGGTGTTGCCGCCCGCACCGCTGGCGGTCGCCGTGGGGGTCCACAGGGCACGGTCGTGCAGGTCCTTACGGGCGGCGGCGGCCAGCAGGCGCTGGGACCCGGCGTTCTGCGGGCCGTCCGCGAAGGTCCCGGGCCGGTGGTGGCGTGCCTGGTCGAAAAAGGGGCGCCCGGCACCGGACTCGATGGTCTCCAGGATGCGGTGCGCCCGCTCCCACGCGGCCTCCTGCGTCGGACCGAGGATGGGCCGGAAGGAGACGCTGATACGCGGGGGTGCCGCGCGTCCGGCCGCCTCGGCGGCTGCCCGTACGGCGGCGATCTGTTCGGCGGTCTCGGCCAGCGGCTCGCCCCACAGCGCGAAGACGTCGGCGTGCGCGCCGCCCACCCGGTAGGCGGCCTCGGAGGAGCCGCCGAAGTACAGCGGTATCCCGCTCTCCTGGTGGGGCAGCACGGCGGGGGCGTAGTCCTCGAAGCGGTAGTGCGTGCCGGAGTGGCTGAAGGGCTCGGTGCCGCTCCAGGCGCGGCGCAGGATGCCCAGGTATTCGCCGGTGCGCTCGTAGCGCTCGTCCTTGCTCAGGTAGTCGCCGTCGCGGCGCTGTTCGGTGTCGTTGCCACCGCTGATGGTGTGGACGGCGACGCGGCCCTCGGTGAACTGGTCGAGGGTGGCGAAGGTCCGCGCGGCCAGGGTGGGGGCGATGAAGCCGGGACGGTGGGCGATGAGCAGCCCGAGCCGTTCGGTGCGGGCGGCCACGTGGGCGGCGACCTGGGTGCCGTCGGGGCGGCCCGAGCTGTATCCGATGAGGATCCGGTCGAAGCCGGCGTCCTCGTGCGCGCGGGCGAAGCGGACGGTGTAGGCGGGGTCGATCAGCGGCCCTCGGGCGGGGCGGGTCTCCGAGGAGTCCTGGGTGCCGATCATGCCGATGAACTCGATGTCGGGCGGGGTCATCAGTGCGTGCCTCTCTCTGTTGGCTGTCTGCCGACTGTCCGGCCTCGGCCTGAACTGACGGGCGGTGAGCGGTTGTTGACGGGTGGGTGGGGCGGTCTGGTGGCTGGCCGGCACGGTGGGTGGGGCGGATCAGGCGGATGCCGCCCCCAGTACGGCGCGGTCGAGGACGCGGCGGCCGGTGTCCGCGAGGACCGTGTCGTCCTGCGGGGTGTGGACGCGGGCGCAGAGCACGTCGCGGTAGTGGCGTTGCAGCGGATTGGCGCGGGTCAGCCCGTGGTTGCCGGTGAGCGCGAGGGCCTGCTCCACGGCCGAGACGGCGGCCCGGGTGCCCAGGACCTTGGCGGTGCCGGCCTGCGCGGCGGCCTCCTCGGCCGCGGCGCCGCCCGCGTCGATGCGGGCCGCGAGAGCCTCCACGAGGACCTGGGCGCCGGTCAGCCGGGTCTCGATCTCCCCGACGGCGGCCTGGAAGCGCGGCAGGGTCGCCAGCGGGGCGCCGAGCGCGGTGGGGACGCGCTCGTGCAGGAATCGGGTCAGCCAGTCCCGGGCGGCGGAGGCGACGCCCAGATAGAGGGCGGTCAGGCCGAGCGCGTTCCAGGCGCCGGTCGTCGGATCCGGCCGCGCACCGGGGGTCTCCCCTGGTACGTCGAGGCCGATGACCTCGTCCGCCGCGACGCGGACCCCGTCGAGTACCACGTCGTCGCTGCGGCTGGCGCGGAGCCCGACGTGGTCCCAGGTCTCCTCGACGCGCAGCCCGGCGCTGTCCGCGTGGACGATGAACGTGCCCACGCGCACGGGGTCTTCGTCGGTGCGCGCGAACACCAGCAGACGGCTCAGCCCGACGGCGCCGGTGGAGTAGATCTTGCGTCCGGTCAGCGTCCAGTGTCCGCCGTGGCGGCGGGCAGTGGTGGCGGGCAGCCCGCCGCGCACCGGGCTGCCGAGTTCGGGCTCGACGCGCAGCGCGTTGACCAGCGCGGGCGCGGGCCCGGACGCGGCCAGCAGCCGGGCATAGGAGGCGGCGGGCCAGCGGGGACCGCGAGCCTCCTCGGCGTGGGCGAACAGCGTCATCGCGGTGACGAGGGCGACGGCGGGGTCTCCGGCGCCCAGTTCGCGCAGGATGCGCGCGGTGTCCGCGAGCCCGGCGCCGGGCCCGCCCCATCGGGTACCGACGGTGGCGGTCAACAGCCCGGCCTCGTGTGCCAGGGCGAAGCCCTCGGTCGGGAAGCTCGCGTCACGGTCGTGCTCGGCGGCCCGCTCGGCGAGCGCCGCGCGGACGTCGGGGAGGCGCGCCAGGTCCAGCGACGGCAGTGCCCAACCGGCGTCCGCTGCCGGGCTGTTGGGAGCGGTGCGGGTGTGGCCCGTGGTCGGGGTCATGAGGTCTCCGGCCGGTCGTCGGTGTTCGTGTCGGGGCCTGCCCCGGTGTCTGTGCCGGTGCCTGTGTCTGTGCCGGTGTCCGCCCCGGTGCCGGTGCCGGTGCCGGGTGCCGCGGCGGTATCGGGGGCAGGGCCGGGGGCGAGCGTCTGCCGCCACTCCCCCGCGTGGTGGCACGCGACATCGCGCGGCACCGCCGTCTCGGCGCTGCCGCTGCCGGGCGCGGCGCCGGGCGCTGCCCCGGGTACCGGCAGCAACGCGGGCTCCGTGCGGCACGTGGCGTCGGCGAAGCGGCAGCGCGGCGCGAAGACGCACCCCTGGTCCTCGGGCCAGGGTTCGCGATCCCGGGGCGGGCGCAGGTCGGCCGGGCGCGGTCCGGCCGGCTCCCCGCTGTCGCGCACGCGCGGCGCCGAGGCGGTCAACAAGGCGGTGTAGGGGTGGGCGGGCCGCTCCAGGACCTGGCTGACGGCCCCCTGTTCGACCAGTCGGCCCCGGTAGAGGACGGCCACCCGGTCCGCGATTCCGGCCAGCGAGCTGAGGTCGTGGGAGATGACGACGACGGCGAGGCCCAGCTCTGTGCGCAGCCGGTCGAGGAGGCGCAGCACCAGGTTGCGGTTGGAGGCGTCGAGCGCGCTGACCGGCTCATCGGTGATCAGCAGTGCGGGGCGGGTGACCAGCGCGCGGGCCAGCGAGACGCGCTGCCGCTGTCCGCCGGAGATCTGCGCGGGCATCCGGTCGCCGAGCAGCTTCGGGTCGAGGCCCGCCAACGCGAGTGCCGCGTCGGCCCGTTCGTCCCGCACCCGGCGATCCGGCATCCCGGCCGCCGCGAGGGGTTCGGCAACGATCCGACGTACCGTCAGCTCCGGGTCCTGGGAGCGCAGCGGGTCCTGGAACATGTACTGCACCCGGCCCGAGCGGCGGAACTCCCGCAGCCGCCGGGGGCGCAGCCGCGTCAGGTCGTGCCCCGCGCAGGTGATCTGTCCGGCGTCCGGGCGCACCAGGCCGACGGCGGCGCGGGCCAAGGTGGTCTTGCCCGAGCCGGTCTCGCCGATGATCCCGACGATCTCCCCGGCCCGTACGGTCAGGCCCACTCCGGCGAGCACCCGCTGGTCCCCGCCGGGCCCTGGTCCGGAACGCCCGCCGGAGCGGCGGGCGTAGGAGACGTCGAGCCCCGCGATGCCGAGCAGGACGTCCCCCGCCGCGCCCGTGCCGGCGGATGGGCGTACGGACGCGGGGGTGAGCCCGTATCCGGCTGCGGAGGTGACTGCGGTCGCGGCGAGCCCTGCCGTCATGGCCGCGCTCCTTCCGTGCGGGCGGTGCGGACGGCGGGCGCGGGGGCGGCGGCGAGAGGCTCGTCCGCGCCCGGAGTGAGCAGGCAGCGGGAGCGGCGTCCGTCCTGACGAGTGCGCAGCTGCACCGGGGCCTCGGCGCACCGGGGTCCGGCGTACGGGCAGCGGTCGGCGAAGCGGCACCCGGGCAGTTCGGCCCCCGCCTCGGGCGGCTGCCCTTCGATGACCTCCAACTCGCGGCGCCCCCAGGCACCCAGTGAGGCGACCCGCAGCAGGGCCTCGGTGTAGGGGTGCGCGGGTGCGGCGAGGACCGCCTCGGTGGGGCCGTCCTCGACGATCTCCCCCGCGTACATCACCACGACCCGCTCACAGCTCTCGGCCACGACGGCGAGATCGTGGGTGACCAGCACCAGCGTGAGACCGTACGCGGTGCGCAGGGACTGGAGCAGTTCCAGGATCTCTGCCTGGACGACGACATCGAGCGCGGTCGTCGCCTCGTCCGCGATGAGCAGTTCGGGCTCGCAGGAGACGGCGACGGCGATGAGGACGCGTTGCAGCATGCCGCCGGACAGCTCGTGGGGGTAGCGGTCGTACAGCTCGTCCGGTCGGTGCAGTCCGACGGCGCCGAACAGTTCGACCGCCCGTTCGCGCGCGGCGGGGCGGGAGAGTCCCCGTCCGACGCGGAGTTGTTCGCAGAGCTGACGGCCCACGGTGAGCGAGGGGTTGAGGTAGGAGGCGGGGTCCTGGAAGACGGCCGCCACCCGACGTCCTCGTACGGTGTTCCACCGCGCGCGGTCCAGCCCGGTCAGCTCGGTCGTCCCGGCGCCGTCCGGATCGGCGAGGCCGATGCGCCCGCCGGTCACCGCGATGCCGTCCGGCAGCACGCCCAGGACGGAGCGGCAGGTGAGGCTCTTGCCACTGCCGGACTCCCCCACCAGGCCGACGGCCTCGCCGCGGTGCAGGGTGAGGTCCACCTGGCGGACGGCACGCGCGGCGCGGTGGGCCGCCTCGATGGTGACGTCGAGCCCCTCGACAGTCAGCACGGGCGGGGCGCCGGTCGGTTCAGCGAGTCGTGACATGGGAGTCGGCCTCCTCGGTACGGGGTGCGCCGGAAGCGGGCGTTCCGGCGGAGACGGGGGCGGTGTCCGGGGCGGACTCGGAGGCGGCGGAAGTGGCGGCGGCCGGGGCAGCGGCGGTGGCCGGGGCGGGACTCCCGCCCACGCCTGCGCCCCCGCCTCCGCTCCCGGCACCGGCGTGTCCGCTGTCCCTGATCGCGTCGGCCAGCAGGTTGAGGGCGCCGACGGTGAGCATGATGGCCAGCCCCGGAAAGAGCGGCGCCCACGGCTGCTGGGCGAGGTAGCCCAGGTCGGAGGCGAGCATGCCGCCCCAAGTCGGCTGCGGCGGCTGGACGCCGAGGCCGAGGAAGGTCAGCGAGGAGACCACCAGCAGCGCCTGGCCGATCGCCTGTGCGGTGGTCACGGCCACGGTGGGCAGGATCTTCCCCCAGATGTGGACCCGCAGGATCCACCACCGCGAGGCACCCATCAGCTCGGCGGCCTCCACGTACTGCGCCTGCCGCAGACCGAGTGCCGCGGCACGGGTGACGCGGAAGTAGAGGGGCGCGAACAGCACGCCGAGGGCGAGCATCGCCTGGTGCATGCCATTGCCGAGCGCCGCGACGACGGCGATGGCGAACACCGTGAACGGCATGACCATCAGCGTGTCGGCGACGCGCTGCACGCTCCACTCGACGGCCTTGCCGAGCCAGACCGAGGCGAGCGCGGGCAGCACTCCCAGCAGCAACGCGGCGCCGACGGCCTCCAGGGCCCCCGCCACGGACAGTCCGGTACCCGCCACCAGCCGGCTGAGCACATCCCGCCCCAGGTAGTCGGTGCCCAGCGGGTTGCCGGGGCTGGGCCCGCGCAGCATCTGCCCGGGGTGCTGGGCCAGCGGATCGTGCGGGGCCAGGGCCCGGCCCGCGAGGGCGAGCAGCGCGACGAGTGCGAGCACGGCGAGCGCCGCCCGCGCGGAGGGCAGTCGCAGCGCGCGGCGCAGCGTCCTCATGAGGTGCTCCTTTCGCCCGGGGTTCCGGTGCGGGCAGCCGTGGCACGTTCGGCTACCGGACGACCGCCGGGCCGTACGGGAACGCCGGGCCGTACGAGGTGTCCGAGGCGTGCGCGGCGTCCGAGGCGGGGTGCGCCTCCGGCCCGTCCGGAAGGGCGGACCGCCGCCGGGTTGAGCGCGGTGAGCGCGGCGTTGACGGCGAGGTTGGCGGCGACGACCACCGCGACGGTGACCAGCAACGTGCCCTGGACCACCGGCACATCGTGCTGCTCTGCGGCCTGGAGGGAGAGCTGGGCCATGCCGGGGAGGTTGAAGATCTTCTCGGTGACGACGGCGCCGCCGAGGACGAGGGGGACGCTCATGCCCAGCACGGTCAGCGCGGGCCCCGCGGCGTTGCGCAGCACATGTCCGAACAGCACGCGCCGGGCGGAGAATCCGCGGATTTCGGCGCCGGTCACATAGTTCTCGCGCAGCGCTCCCACCAGGGAGGTGCGCAGTTGCCGGGCGAGCGAGGCCGCGGCGTCCAGGCTGAGCGCGAAGGCGGGCAGGATCGCGTACCGCAGCCACTGTCCGGGCCCGCTCTCCAGCGGCTGGTAGCCGCCGGTCGGCAGGGCGCCGAACTGCACGGCGAAGATGATGATGAGCACGATGCCGATGAGGAACGGCGGCAGTGTGGAGAGCACGGAGCAGACCAGGGTGACGGCGCGGTCGAGCCGGCCGCCGCTGTGCAGCGCGGCGGCGATCCCGGCGCCCCCGCCGATGCCTACGGCCAGCAGCAGTGCGAGTCCGGCGATCGACAGGTCCACGGGGAGGGCTTCGGCGATGCTGTCGGAGACCGGCACGCCGGTGAACCAGGAGGTGCCCAGATCTCCGGTGACGGCGCCGCCGAGCCAGTGCAGGAACTGCTCGGGCAGCGGCTTGTCGAGCCCGAACTGCGCCTCCATGCGGGCGATGTCGGCCGGTGTGGCGAGGTCTCCCAGCACGGCGGCTGCCGGGTTGGCCCCCGAGAGCGCGCCGAGCGCGAAGGTCAGCACGGAGGCGAGGAGCAGCACGGTGGCGGTGGTGGCCAGCACCCTGGCCAGTGGCCGTGCCGCGGTGGTGGCGCTCATGAGACGGTGACCCCCTCGAAGCGCTGGACGACGGGGTAGGCGGGGATCTCGGAGACCTGCGCGTTGCGGGCGAGGATGCGCGGAATGGTGTAGAGGAAGACGTTGGGCATCTCGCGCACGGCGACTCCGGCAGCCTCGCGCAGCACCTTCGGATAGCGCGGCGCATCGAGCGGAGTGCGGCGCACGGCGTCCAGCGCCTTCTCCAGCTCCGGCGAGACCTGCCGTCCCGGGTTCATCAGCCCCTCCTTGCCGAAGAGGACCTGGCACGCCTGGGTGGCGGACTCGCGGCCGGCGAACTGATCGACGTAGAGGGCCTTGGCGCGCTGGACGTAGACGATCTGGGTGGCCTGCGCCACGGGAATGGTCTCGATCTTCACCTCGATGCCGACGCGCGCGAGCTGCGCCTGGAGCAGTTCGGGTACGCCCTCGGCCTGCTGTGCGGTGAGGGTGATCTCCAGCCCCTTGGCGTGCCCGGCCTTGGCCAGCAGCCGACGGGCCTTGGCGGGGTCGTAGGGGAAGAGCCGGTCGAGCGTGGGGTCATGGCCCGCGTACCCCTGGGGAAAGGGCTGGCGGGTCACCTCGCCGTGGCCGAACAGGGCTGTTCTGAGCAGTTGTTCACGATCGACGGCGTACTTCAGCGCGAGCGCCACATCGGGGTCGTCGAACGGCGCGCGTCCGGTGTGCACGTCGAGGACGGCGACCACCATGGACGGGATGACCTGCACCTGGAGCCCGGCTGCCCGCGCCGCCTTGACCTGACTGCCCGGGATCTGGGCGACGTTGTACTGCCCCGAGGTCAGCGCGGCCACCACGGTGGAGCCCTCCGGCAGCGGATACAGCTCGAAGTCGCGGACCTTGATGTTCCGGTCGTCCCAGTAGCGCGGATTGCCGCGCAGAATCGCCCGGGAATTCTGGACGTACGAGGTGAGGGTGTAGGGCCCGGCCCCGGCCGGCCGGGTGGCCAGGGCCGCGGGGTCCTTCTTGAGGGCCGCGGGATTCACGATCATGCCGGTCTTGCCCGCCAGCAGTGCCGGGATCTGGTAGTCCGGCTCGGTGAGGCGCAGTTCGACGGTGCGGGGGTCCGGCGCGTCGATCGACTCCACCCCCACCAACTGGGCCGCCACGAGCGACTTGGGGTGATCGCGCCCCCGCTTGAGGCTCACGGCCACGGCCTCGGCATCCAGCCGCGAGCCGTCGCTGAAGCGCAGCCCCGGCCGCAGCCGGAACCGCACGACCTCGCCGCCCTGGCTGTAGGACCACGAACTGGCCAGCGCGGGAACGGCGTTGCCCTTCTGGTCGAGCTTGGTCAGCCCGGCGTAGACGAGGGAGAGACCGTGCACGTCCCAGCCCGCCGAGGAGGTGACCGGGTCCCAGGAGGTCGGCAGGTCCCATCCCCACTTCAGCGTCGAGGTCTCCCCGGCCCCCGCTGTGGTGGCCCGGCCACCGCACCCCGACAGGGCGAGGGCCGCGCCCGCCCCGGCCGAGACGCCGAGGAGCGAGCGGCGCCGCCACTGTCGCGGCGGGGTTGCCGGTGGAGGTGAGGGCGGGGGTGAGGGCCGTGGTGCAGCTGGAGATGAGGGCGCATGCGCGGGGCGCGGGCGACTCGGAGGGGTGCCGTCTTTCTCGGCCATGGGGCGGGGCCTTTCGGATGCGCCGGCGCATCGCGGAGGGCCCGGGGCGGCTGCCCAGGGGCGGTTCCACGAGAACGCTGCGGTCACGAGCGGGGAGAGGTCACGGGGGTGGAAGAGGGGAAGGCGGGCAGCCCACCCGGCCTGACGGCGGGGGCGCCAATGACACGGGGGATGCCGACGCGGAGTGGGAGCGCGGGGGCCTGGCGTACGGGCCGCCGCGCACCGCACCGTTGCGTCAACACACCGAGGCACCAGTCCACTTGACGGGGCCCCGGCGTACGGTCACCCGCTCGGGTGCGCGAGGAGGGATTCTCCGGCCCCCGCGCAGTGAGCGGCGGCCGGAGACGGACGCCCCCGTACGCGGAGCCGGCGCAAGCGAAGACGGCGTACGCGACGACGATGCGGAGCCGGCGCGGGCCGGCGGGGCCCGGTCCGGCGCGGCGACCGGGAGGGCGTCAGGTGCGCCGGACATGTCGGGGCGTCAGTGGCGGCGCCGGGTGGGACTCGGGATCAGCGACAGAGCGCGCTGGAGGTGTGCCGGAAGTCCACGTAGCGACAGACCACGCCGGGGTGCGTCGAATGCATGCCCAGTATCCTCACGGCGCGCCACGGCCCTGTCAATGGACACCTACAGGTGTCTCATTGACTGAGACCCGCGTGACCTGCACTTTCTCCTGCGGCTGAGCGCTTCCTGGTCGCGGGGTGCGTGCGCGCCTCGTCCGGGTGGAGCCACAGCGGGCCGTTGCCGGTCGCCAACCGCACGGCGTCCGGCGATGGTTGGCCGCCGGAAGTGAGCACAGCGAGTTCGGGCCCCGTCAGGGTGCGCCAGCGCTCCAGGGCGACGGCGGACGGCAGCCGCACCGGATCCGGCACCGGCACGCGCGCGGCGGCACCCGCCGCCGCCAGGTAGGCGCCGAGCGGGCGGTGGCCCGGAACGCACACCGTGCCGCCGGGCCCCTCGAAGAGCAGGGTCGGCAGCGCGTACCGGCGTCCGTCCGCCAACTCCTTCGCCCCTCCCGGGTGCGGGCCCGGCTCCGTGAGGCCCCACACCTGCGGGTGGGGCCTGCGGGCCTCGGCGTGGTCGGCGCGCACGGCGGCATCCGCGGCGGGCCCCGCCATCTCCCGTACCAGCCGGGCGACATCGAGCCCCGGCACGCCGCGGACCGCCTCCCGCACGCCCTCCGGCGTATCGGCGGGCGCACCCAGCACGAACGTCGTCTCGCGCAGCCGCCGCAGCACACGCGAGGCGACCTCCTCTCCCTGCGCGGCGGCGGCCCGCACCGCGCGCGAGGCGGGCCAACTGGTGCGGGCCAGCCAGTGCAGCCGCCGGGCGCGGGGCGCCCCGGTGTGGGCGGCCACCTCCCGGATGAACCCGTCGTACCAGCGGGCCTCCGCATCGGGGTCCGGGGCCGGATCGTCGTCCTCGTCGAAGAGGATCCCGAAGACCCGCCGCCATGAGGCACTCGCGCCGAGGGTCTGCCGCAACAGCCGGAACGCGGGCTCGGCGCCCCACGCCCACGGGCATGCCGCATCCGTGAATTCGGTTACCCGGAGCGGGACTTCAGCCCACTGACCGCGGGTGGGCCGGAGGGCGGGCCCGGTGACCGGTTCGGCGATCCGTCCGGTGACCGACTGGGCACGGGGGCCGGTGGCCGTCCTGGTGTCCGACGCGGCGGCGGAGCCGGTGACCGCCTCGGTGCCGTGCCCGGTGACGGACCGGCTGGGGGATCGCCCGGCCGCGCCCGCCGATTCCGGACGAGTACCGGCGCCCTCCCCGCCCGCAGCCGTGATCGGGTCGCCCGCGAGCGAGGCGGGGACGGCCCCGCGCGGACCGTGGCCCGGGCCCCCGCCGCGCCCCGGATCCGCGCCGCTCCCCGAATCCCCGCCGTGCGCGTCCTCTCCGGCCGTCATACCGGGGCGGCCTGCTCGTGCACCTGGGGCCCACCGCGCGGCCCGACACCGCGCGGCTCCGCCCCCGGCGCGGCCGGCGTACGCGCGGGGCCCGCGCGTACGGCCTCGCTGTCAGCGACGTCCGGGCCTGCGGCCTCCTCATCGGCAGCGGCCGCGCCCACCGCTTCCCCGCGGGCGGGGACCGCGCCCGCGGCCAAGTCCGCGATGGTCGTGGCCCGGAGGCGGGCTTCGGCGCCGGCGGCCAGCCGGCGCCACAGGTCGGCGACACCCTGCGCGGCGCCCGGGTGGCGCAGCTCGGCGGGGCGTTCGCCGTGCACCGTGAACAGGTCGCCGTCAACGGCGGCCAGCACCTCGGCGACGGTGATGGCGGCCGGGTCGCGGGCGATCCAGTAGCCGCCCTCACAGCCGCGCTGGCTGCGCACAAGGCCCTCCCGGCGCAGGTCGCGGAAGACCGATTTGAGAAAGCGGAACGGGATGTCCTGCGCGGACGCGATGGACTCACACGTGAGGGGTCTGGCACTGTCGGCGGCGAGTTCCACCAGCGACCGCACCGCGTAATCCGCCTTCGCCGAGATCTGCATGCGCACCGTCTTCCAGGGGGATCAGGTTCGGTCGGAGCCGCCCGGTGACCGGCCCCGGAGTCGGCCCGGCGGCAATGGACACATCTTGACATCCTTTCCCGGTGCTCTCTACGGTCGGCGCCGAGCGCACCCCGCCCCACCCTCCCCCGCCCCTCCGTCACGATGAGGCAGCACCGCCATGACCTCGCCCTCCCAGCCGTCCGCCGCCGGACACGACGCCTTCCACCCCCACCTGCCGGACGGTCCGCCCGAGGCGGCGGCCGCCAGCCCGCTGCGCGCGCGCCTGCACCACGTCCGGGCCGGTGACCTCGACGACGGGACAGCGCAGACGGGCGGCATGCGGCGGCTCGCCGCGATCAGCGGCGGCACCACCGGCTCGGAGCGGATCTGGATGGGCCAGACCCACGTCGCGCCCGACACCGCCTCGGCCGACCACCACCACGGGGAGTCGGAGACGGCGATCCATGTGGTCAAGGGCCACCCCGAGTTCGTCTTCCTCGACGACTCCTCGGGCACGCCGGAAGAGGTCCGCATCCGCACAGCGCCGGGCGACTACATCTTCGTTCCGCCCTATGTGCCCCACCGCGAGGAGAACCCCAGCCCGGAGGACGAGGCCGTCGTGGTGATCGCCCGCAGCACCCAGGAAGCCATCGTCGTCAACCTTCCGGAGCTGTACGTGCTGGGGCAGGAGGGCCAGGAAGAAGACGGCCCGGACACCTGCCGCTGAGTGCGGCGCTCAGCGCGCCGGGCGGCGGTCGCCCACATGAGGCGTACCCGGCCGCGCTCCCCGTCCGGCCTCGTCCGAATGGCCCGCCCATGAGGCGCGTGGTACCGAGGAGGAATGGGCCACTCTCCTCCAGGCGACTCTCCTCCAGGCGGGCGCGGCGGCGAACGGGCCGGCGAGGAAGTCCGCGCCGGCACGGTGGGACCGGCGGCGCGGGCGGGCAGGCAGAACGCCTGCGGTGCCGACGACCCGGACCCCGGCTACCTGCCCATCGCCGAACACGGCCTCATCGGCGACCTGCGCACCGCGGCCCTGGTGGGCAGTGACGGGCGCATCGACTGGTTCTGCGCGCCGCGCTTCGACTCCCCCAGTGTCTTCGGCGGGCTGCTCGACGCCGACAAGGGCGGCTGCTGGCGGATCGCGCCGCTGTGCGAGGTCACCTCGGTGCAGCAGTTCTACTTCCCGGACACCAACATCCTCATCACCCGCATGCTGACCGTGGAAGGCATGATCGAGGTCCAGGACTTCATGCCCGTCCTCGCCGAGCGCGACCCGGACCACCGGCAGCGCCTGGTGCGCCGCGTGGTGAGCGTGCGGGGCCGGATGCGGATGCGTACGCGCGTCGCGCCCCGGATGAACTACGGGCGGGACTCCCACCGCCTGGAGCGGATGCCCGACGGGCTGTGCTTCATCGGGGACTCCCTCACCCTCCATCTGCACGCGGGCCCCGGGCTGCGGCCCGAAGGCCCGGACGCGGTGGGCGAGTTCGAACTGGCCGAGGGGCAGGCGGCGCTGTTCGTGCTGGAGGTCATCGACCCCGCGACGCCCAGCCCGCCGGAGCAACCGGTGGGGCCCGAGGAGGCGGAGGCCCTCTTCCAGGCGACGGTGCGGTTCTGGCGCAAGTGGCTCAGCGGCTCGACCTACCGGGGGCGCTGGCGCGAGACGGTGCAGCGCTCGGCGCTGACCCTCAAGCTCCTCACCCACGAGCCCAGCGGCGCGATCATCGCGGCCCCCACCCTGGGACTGCCCGAGCGGATCGGCGGCGCACGCAACTGGGACTACCGCTACGTCTGGATCCGGGACGCGGCCTTCTCGCTCTACGCGCTGCTCAGCCTGGGCTTCACCCAGGAGGCCCAGGCGTTCGTCGAGTGGCTCACCCGGTGCCTGCGGGACGTCTCGTGCGGCGAACGGGGCCCGCTGCGGGTGATGTACTCCATCGACGGGCACGCGGCCGAGCTGTCCGAGCACGTCCTCGACCACTGGGAGGGCTACCGGGGCTCCTCCCCCGTACGCGCGGGCAACGCGGCGGCCGGGCAGCTCCAGCTGGACATCTACGGCGAACTCATCGACTCCATCTACCTGTTCAACAAGTACGGCGCGGGCATCTCACACCAGGCGTGGACCGATCTGTGCGAGATCCTGGACTGGCTCCTGGAGCACTGGGACAGCCCCGACACCAGCATTTGGGAGACGCGCGCCGGACGGCAGCACCACACCTACTCCCGGCTGATGTGCTGGGTCGCCGTGGAGCGCATGATCCGCATGGCCCACCAGCGGGGCCTGCCCAGCGACCTGGAGCGCTGGACGCGGGAGCGCGACCGGATCTACCACCAGATCATGGACCGCGGCTGGGACACCGAGGCCCAGACCTTCGTCCAGCGCCTCAGCGAGGAAGAAGGCGAAGAGGGGAAGGGCCGGCCCTCGGCCAGGGTCGTGGACGCGGCCCTGCTGCTGATGCCGATGGTGAAGTTCATCTCGCCCGCCGATCCGCGGTTCCACTCGACGCTGACGGCCATCCAGCGCAGCCTGGTCGCCGACACCCTGGTGTTCCGCTACGACCCCGAACTGTCCCCGGACGGGCTGTGGGGCGCCGAGGGCACCTTCTCCATCTGCTCCTTCTGGTGGGTCGAGGCGCTCACCCGTACCGGGCAGGTCGAACAGGCCCGGCTGGCGCTGGAGAAGATGTTCACCTACGCCAACCACGTGGGCCAGTACGCGGAACAGATCGCTCTCACCGGCGAGCACCTGGGCAACTTCCCGCAGGCGTTCACCCACCTGGCGCTGATCAGCGCCGCCATCAACCTCGATCGCGCACTGGGCAGTTGAGCACGGCGCCGGTCACCGCACGTCATATGAGAGGCCGTCAGACCGCTGGACATGCCGCATGGACTCCGTGCGCGCGAGACAGCCGCCGCGCACGATCCGCCCGGTCCGCGCCGGACGCCCCCGCTCGAAGGTGCGGAAGACGGCCCAGCAGCCGAGCAGTACGAGAGCGAACACCGGCAGCCAGGCCGGCCGCGCGAGCACCCAGCCGGCTCCGGTGGGCGCGGTGTGCAGCCCGGGCAGAGCATGCCCGGCGAGCAGGCCCGCGGCGGTCTCCCATCTGCCCGCCGACCAGGAAGAAGATGGCGAGGGTCTGGAAGATCCAGGAGGCGGGCGCCAGTTGGGCCAGGCGCTGGAGCGGGCCGGCGCCGTGCAGCGTGCCGCCGTCGGCGACCAGCGCGGTGACCAGCCAGTGGCCGAGGACCACGCCGAAGATGGCCACAGCGCGCAACGCGTCAACGGCCCGGTCCCGGTCGGCGGGAGTGGCGTCGTCGATCAGCCGGATGCGTTCCCGCACGGGTGCGGTGTCCTTCCGTCCGGGCACGGTGTGTGCTTCGTGGCCACTTTCCTGGCTTGTCATGACCTCGAAGCTATGGACCGGGCCCGGTCGCCGGCGTCCCCCGGGGAGCGCACCCGCCGCCTCCCTCTCAGGTACCACCCGGTGACGCCTGCGTGTGTCCGTGGCCTCGTGCGCGCATCCCCCGGGCGCTGTGGGGAGGGCTGACCGGGGGCGCTAGGATCCTGATCAGCTGTTCGGGCAAGGGGCCCGAGAACGTCGGTGGGGGTGCTTCATGGTCGCTGGTCGGGTTGTCCGTTTCGACGGCGCGCGGGGTTACGGGTTCATCGCGCCGGACCACGGCGGAGAGGATGTCTTTCTCCACGCGAACGACCTGCTGATCCCGGAGTCCTATGTTCACTCCGGCGTGGCCGTCGAGTTCGAGATCGAGGACGGGGACCGGGGCCTGAAGGCGTCCTCCGTGCGGCTGCCGCCCGGCGCCGAGCCCCCGCTCCATCACCCCTCGGCGGGGCACGCCCCGGGCCCGAGGTCCGAGGACGGCGAGGATCCGATGTGCGACGTGCTGAGCGTCGCCGAGTACACGAGGTCCGTCACCGAACTGCTGCTCGCCGCCGCGCCCACGCTGACCGGCCAGCAGATCCTCGAAATCCGGCGCCATCTGGTGCAGTTCGGCAAGAACCACGGCTGGGCCGAGGACTGACGGACACCCCTGGTGCCGTGACCGGCGATGTTTGCCCGTCAAGGAGTGTCGTCGTGGGGGCACCGCCCGCGCGAGCGGAGCCGAGCGTGGGGCAGCGTGCGATCGCAAGGCGGCCGGAAGTCCTGGATTGGGGTCTCCCCTGCTCTGAGGGCACCTCCCGGCCGAAGGCCGGGGGAGGAGTCGAGAGCTTGGAGAAGGAGCTGCCAGGGCTTGTGGCCAACGCCGCTGGGGGCGCCCCCTGCTCGTAGATCGGGGGAGTGCGTGCCGGGCGGTGCGACAGGGCACAGCTTGCCGGAAGGGGCACTAGTGCTCTGAGTCAGAGGTCACCAGGGCCCGGCCGCGATGCGAACGGGCCGCGGCTACGGGCTCGTTGACCCGGCCTCGCCGCGCGGCGGGCTCTCGATGCCGAACGCGGGCGGGTACTGGATGACGCCCGTGGGCACCGGGCCCGCCGAATCGTCCAGGGTGAGGGCCATCATCGCCTCGTCAGGCACCTCGAAGGGCGCGGTGATGCCGAAGCGGGAGGCGGGGACAAAGCCGAACCTCGGGTAGTAGCCGGGGTGTCCGAGTACCAGCACCAGGTTCTCCCCCTGCTCTCCGGCCGCTCGCAGGGCGGCCCGGACGGCGGCCGAACCGGCGCCCGTGCGCTGGTGGGCGGGCAGCACGGCACAGGGGGCGAGTGCCAGCGCGCGGTGCCCGTCGATGTGGCAGCGGGAGAGCAGCGCGTACCCGGCGGGCGTCCCGTCCGGGGTCTCGGCCAGCAGCGACAGCCCGTCCAGCCATGCCGCCGGGTCGGCCCGCAGCGCCTCGACGATGTCCGCTTCCCCGGAGGTCGGGAAGGCCGCCAGGTTGATCTCGCGGATCGCCGCGGCGTCGGCGGCGGAGCCGCGGACCTCGGGGCGGGTGGTCCACAGGCGCGTCATGAGGTCTGCTCCTGGAAGAAGGCCAGCAGGCGGCCGGCGGTCTCCTCCGGCGCCTCCTCGGGAAGGTAGTGGTCGCAGGGCAGCGGCTGTCCCCGGACGTCATCGGCGTACTCCCGCCACGTGGCGAGGACATCGTCGTGCCGCCCCACGAAGCTGTGGCGGCCCCAGAGCGCGAGCAGCGGCGCGGTGACGCGGCGGCCGGCGGCGGCGTCCTCGTCGTCGTGGGTGAGGTCGAGGGAGGCGGCGGCGCGGTAGTCCTCGCAGGAGCGGTAGTCCTCGCAGGAGGCGTGGATGGCCGCCGGGTCGGAGAAGCAGCGGACGTACTCCGCCAGCGCGGCCTCGTCGAAGGGGGTCCGCCGTGGTGCCGGGCGGCACCCCCTTCGACGAGGCCGCGGATCCAGAACTCGGGGTCCTGGCCGATGAGGCGCTCGGGGATGCCGCCGCCCGCGGCGAGGAAGAACCAGTGGTAGTAGGCCCGGCCGAAGTCGGCATCGGCGTGCTGGAAGGTGTGGCGGGTGGGCACGATGTCCAGCACCGCCGGCGCCGAGACGGCCGCCGGGTGGTCGAGGGCCAGCCGGTGCGCCACCCGGCCGCCCCGGTCGTGGCCCGCGACGGCGAAGGGCGGGAAGCCCAGCTCGCGCAGGACGCGCAGTTGGTCGAGCGCCATGGCGCGCTTGGCATAGGGGGCGTGCTCGGCGTCCGAGGGCGGCTTGTCGCTGTCGCCGTAGCCGCGCAGGTCGGCGAGGACGACGGTGTGGGTGCCGACCAGCAGCGGGGCCACGTGGTGCCAGATCAGGTGGGTCTGCGGATATCCGTGCAGCAGCACGGGCGGCCCCTCGCCCGCGACGCGCACGTTGATGCGCACTCCGTCGGCGTCCACGGTGCGGCGGCGGAAGGCGGAAGGCGGAAGGCAGCAACTCGCTCATGGTCCGCATCCCAACAGGTACGGGCCAGGTGTACGAGGCGGGCCGGAACAGGTCGCCTTCGGGCGTCCGGCGTTCGCACGCCCGGGAGAGGGGCAGGGGCCCCCGGGCGGGAGGTGGTGCGCACCCGGGAGACGGTGTTCACCCGCAAAGGGGTGAACCGGGTGCTGGGGCGTGCCTTTTCACAGGCGCGCCGACGACGCCGCGGCCGAACCGGCCGGGGTGGGCGTGGGAGATGGTGTGCGGGGTGGGTGTGGGAGGCGTGGTGGGGGTGCGGATCCCGGCCGCCCGCGGGCTGGGAGAGGCCGGGTCCGTACGGTTCAGTACCAGCCGTGCCGGTTGTGGAAGCGCAGGGCCGCTTCCCAGGAGCCGTAGCGCTCGCGGACGTAGCGCTCGGCCCCCGCGTGCTGCTGGGCGACCGTGCCCCGGCCCCACGCCTGGTCCGTCTGGAACAGGCCGTGGTACCTGCCGTTCTGGGCGCGGGGGTTGCCGCTGGATTCACGACGGATGATCTCCGTCTTGGCGGCGTTCGAGCCTGGCACCTTCGCCGCCGACTGCCGCCTGGGGCTTGTCTGCGACGCCTGCGGCTGCTTCGGTGCCTGCGATGTGGGTGGCGACGACTGCTGCTTCGCCTGTGGCCGGGGCGCCTGCTGGGGCGCCTGCTGCGGCGCTTGCTGCTGGGGGGCCTGCTGCGGCGCTTGCTGCTGGGGTGCTTGCTGCTGGGCCGGTGGCGCGGTCGCCATCGGACCCGGCCGGGGCGCACCTCCTTCGCCGATCTCAAGGTGCTGGCCGGGGAAGATCCGGTCGGGGTCGACCAGGTCGTTGGCCGCGGCCAGTTCCTGCCAGGTCGTCCCGTGCCGCTCCGCGACTTCCGAGAGCGTGTCACCGGACTGCACGTCGTAGGCGAACGCAGGCGCGGCCGGAACCACGATCATGGCCGCGGCGAGGACGCCGAAGGTGGCGATCTTGGTCTTACGCATCTGAATCAGGTCCTTACCGTCGAGTCCGGGGACTCTCTGTTGGGGTCAGAGGAAAGCCCGTCAGTGCGATAGCAAACTCTCTCGGGTCCTCTCCGGGCTGAAGATCCGTTCAGCTTCGCCGATCTTTCACCCGTCCAGAGGTACCGGCGGACCCCGCTCGGCGGTACGCGGAGGCCCGGGCAGGGGCCGCGACCGCGCCAGTTCGCGGTTCCCGGTCGTCCGGCGGCGCGTCGAAAGGGCGTCGTGCCTGGTCGTGGCAGCGTGTCGGCGGGTTCGGCGGATGCGGCGGCCCGCTAGCACGTTTGAGCCGACCGTGCGCGGTCACGCGGAGACGAGCACCTGATGTCGAGCCGGCAAGGAGGGAACATGGCTTCCGGCGAGAAGGCCAAGTCGAAGTCCGAGCAGGTCGTGGGCAAGGTCAAGGAGACCGTCGGCCGTGCGGTCGGCAATGAGCGAATGACGGCCGAGGGCCGGGCCCAGCAGTCGGCGGGCGACGCGCGGCAGGCGAAGGAGAAGACCAAGGACGCCTTCCGCCACTGACCGGCGGCTGCCGCCGATCGACGGCACAGGGCCGACGGACCGGGGTGTCCCGCACACGCGGGGCACCCCGGTCCGTGCTGTGTGGACCCCCGTGCCGCGTCCGGATGATCCGGAACCCCTGCGCCTGTTGGGGCCTGCGCCGGGTTCGGACAGCGTGCCGGGGCCGCGCCGCACAACGGCCCCGGGCCGTGCGCAGATCCGGGCCGTGCGCGGGTTCGGGCAGCGCGCCGGGTTCGGGCCGTGGCCCGTACGGGCAGCGATACGGCGGAAGAGATCGCCGATGACCGTTCCGCGACCGTTTCGCCTGGACGACCGGCTCGTTGGCCCCCGCATCAAGGGGCGGGCGCGGGTCTTTTCCCGTTCTCCCGCCGGGCACACAGCGGCGATACGGGCGGCAAACGGGCCGAGCTGACGCGAGAACGGGCTGACGCATGGAGTGACTTGGACCCTGACACCGCAGGATGTGCGGTCTTGCGGCCTGGCGGGAGGCGGGCAGAAGCGGGCATGATCCGCCTCCTGGGGAGGCTGGCCGCGCGCGGCGGAGGCCGGTACAACTTTCCACACGGGCAGGAACGGGCATCCTCGTGACCGAACGGAGTGAGGTGCGCACACGTCATGAGTGCGGTGGAGCGGCAACGGAAGATCGTGGGCACGGCCCGGCGGCTGGGCTCGGTCGATGTGACCGCACTCGCCGACGACCTCGGCGTGGCCAAGGAGACGGTCCGCCGGGATCTGCGGGTGCTGGAGTCGCACGGACTGCTGCGCCGCACCCACGGTGGCGCCTACCCCGTGGAGAGCGCGGGTTTCGAGACGACGCTCGCCTTCCGCACCACCATGAACGTGCCGGAGAAGCGACGGATAGCAGCGGCGGCCGTCGAATTGATCGGGGACGCGGAGACCGTCTTCGTCGATGAGGGCTTCACCCCTCAGCTGATCGCCGAAGCCCTGCCCGGGGACCGCCGGCTGACCGTGGTGACGGCCTCCTTGCCGGTGGCGAGCACGCTGGCGACGACGGGCGACTTCACCATCTTGCTGCTCGGCGGACGGGTGCGCGGCGGGACGCTCGCGACGGTCGAGCACTGGACGGCCAAGATGCTCGCCGGCTTCGTCATCGACCTGGCGTTCATCGGCGCCAACGGCATCTCCCGCGACCACGGGCTGACCACCCCCGACCCCGCGGTGAGCGAGGTCAAGGCGCAGGCGATCCGGGCGTCGAGGCGGCGGGTCTTCGTGGGTCTGCACACCAAGTTCGGGGCCGTGAGTTTCTGCCGGTTCGCGGACGTGGGCGACTTCGAGACGATCGTCACCTCCTCCGGGCTGCCCGGCACCGAGGCCAACCGCTACGCACTCCAGGGGCCGCAGGTCATCCGGGTCTGACCCGCGCGCTCCCGCTCCGGCCACGCCCGTCCGGCCGCACTCGCTCCCCCCGCCCCACGTCCGTCACATCTGTCCCCCCACTCGTCCCCCGTCCGCCCTCTGACCGCAAGTTGCCCCACCCGCTCCACCTGTCCCCCGTTCCACTCTTCCGTCCGCCGTCGGGCACCAGGCGTGAGGCCCCGCGCCCCGGCCGGCGGCGTTATGTACCGATTTGCCAGGAGCCCCGATGCGAAGTAAGAGCCGCAAGAGGACACGCAGGACCCGAGCCGCCGCAGCCGCCGCCACGGCAGGCGTACTCCTCACGCTCCCCGCCTGCGCGGGGGCCGGAGCCCTCGGGTCAGGGGGCGACACCATCAACATCCTGATGGTGAACAACCCGCAGATGACCGAGTTGCAGAAGCTCACCGCCAAGCACTTCACCAAGAAGACCGGAATCAAGGTCAAGTTCACGGTGCTGCCCGAGAACGACGTCCGGGACAAGATGGGCCAGGACTTCGCCAACCAGGCGGGCCAGTACGACGCGGCGACGATCAGCAACTACGAGACGCCGATCTACGCCAAGAACGGCTGGCTGCGTCCGATGGACCCCTACACGCGCAAGGACAAGACGTTCGACCAGAAGGACATCCTGCCCTCGGTGCGTGAGTCGCTCACCGGCGAGGACGGCAAGGTCTACGCGCAGCCCTTCTACGGCGAGTCCTCCTTCCTGATGTACCGCAAGGACGTCTTCAAGAAGGCCGGCCTCACCATGCCGAAGCAGCCCACCTGGCAGCAGGTGGCCGAACTGGCGGCGAAGGCGGACGGCTCCCAGCGCGGCATGAAGGGCATCTGCCTGCGCGGACTGCCCGGCTGGGGCGAGCTGATCGCACCGCTCACCACCGTCGTCAACACCTTCGGCGGCACCTGGTTCGACAAGGACTGGAAGGCGCGGCTGGATGACCCCGCGTTCAAGAAGGCGACCAAGTTCTATGTCGATCTGGTGCGCAAGCACGGTGAGTCGGGCGCGGCCCAGGCCGGATACGCCGAGTGCCTGAACAACATGACGCAGGGCAAGACCGCGATGTGGTACGACGCCACAGCCGGCGCCGGCTCGCTCGAAGCGGCCAAGTCCCCCGTCAAGGGCAAGGTCGGCTACGTGCCCGCGCCCGTGGAGAAGACGAAGAGTTCCGGCTGGCTCTACAGCTGGTCCTGGGGCATCCAGAAGGCCAGCCGCAACCCCGACAAGGCGTGGAAGTTCATCTCCTGGGCCTCCAGCAAGGAGTACGAGCGCCTGGCCGGCAAGGAGTTCGGCTGGTCCAACGTCCCGGCGGGCAAGCGGGCCTCCACCTATGAGCTGCCCGAGTACAAGAAGGCGGCGGGCGCCTTCCACGAGGTGACCCGCAAGGCCATCACCGAGGCGAAGCCGCGCGATCCCGGCGTGCAGAAGCGGCCGACGATCGGCATCCAGTTCGTCGACATACCCGAGTTCTCCGACCTCGGCACCAAGGTCTCCCAGGAGATCAGTGCGGCCATCGCGGGCCGCCAGTCCGTCGATACCGCCCTGCGCAAGTCGCAGGAACTGGCACAGGAAGTCTCCGAGGACTACAAGGGGCGAGGCCAATGAGTACCCCGACGACCACTTCGGCCCCCGGCCCCACCGGAGCCCCGAAGCCGAGCGCCGCACCCGGCGGGGGCGCCGCCGCCCCGGGGAGAAAGAGCCCGCCGGGCAAACTGCGGGCCTGGGTGACGCGTGCCCCGCTGCTGCCCGCCCTGGTGTTCATGATCGTGGTCACCCAGCTGCCGTTCGTGGCCACGCTGGTGATCTCCCTCTTCAACTGGAACGCGCTCTACTCGGAAGCACGCCGCTTCGACGGCCTCGCCAACTACGCCGAGGTGCTGGGCGACGCCGAACTGCGCGACTCGGTGCTGACGACCATCGTGCTGACCGTCGTCGTGGTGCTCGTCAGCCTCGTCCTCGGACTGCTGCTGGCACTGCTGCTGGACCGCAGCTTCCGGGGCCGTGGATTCGTGCGGACCATGCTGATCGCCCCGTTCCTGCTGGTGCCGGTGGCCGCCGCGCTGATGTGGAAGCACGTGCTCTACAACCCCGAGTACGGGCTGCTCAACGGCATGCTGACCTGGATCTTCGGCGACAACGGCCCCCAGCCGGACTGGGTGGCGGAGATGCCGCTGGGCGCCGTGGAGGTCTCGCTGATCTGGCAGTGGACGCCGTTCATGATGCTGATCCTGCTGGCCGGGCTCCAGAGCAGGCCCTCCGACTCCATCGAGGCCGCCAGGATCGACGGCGCCGGGGCATGGCAGATCTTCCGCTTCCTGACGCTGCCGCACCTGCGCCGCTACCTGGAACTGGGTGCGCTGCTCGGCTCGATCTACATCGTGCAGAACTTCGACGCGGTCTTCACCATCACCTCCGGTGGCCTGGGCACCGCCAACCTGCCGTACACGATCTACCAGACCTTCTACCAGGGCCACGAGTACGGACTGGCCTCGGCGGCCGGTGTGCTGGTCGTGATCGGCTCCCTCGTCATCGCCACCTTCGCGCTGCGGGTGGTCTCGTCCCTCTTCAGTGAGGAGGCCCGCGCATGAGCGCCACGGCCGAAGCTCCCCCGGCGGCCGGGGCCGCACGCACCACGAAGGCCGCGCGGGCCGAGGGGGCCATGGCCCCCAAGAGCATCCGCCGCAAGAACGCGGCCCTGGGGCTGCTCGCCTGGGTCCTGGGCATCGTCTTCGTCCTGCCCATGGCATGGATGGTGCTGACCTCCTTCCACTCGGAGTCGGACGCCGCCACCAACCCGCCCTCGCTGGGCGCCCCGCTGACTCTGGACAGCTACCGCGAGTTCTTCGGCGCGGGCGGCGGCGCGAGCCCCTGGCCGGCGCTCGCCAACTCGCTGACCGCTTCGGTCGTCTCCACCCTGTGTGTGCTGATCCTGGCCCTCCCGGCGGCGTACGCGCTGTCGATCCGGCCGGTGCGCAAGTGGAGCGACGTACTGTTCTTCTTCCTGTCGACGAAGATGCTGCCCATCGTCGCCGGACTGCTGCCGATCTACCTGTTCGCCAAGAACACCGGGCTCCTCGACAACGTATGGCTGCTGGTCATCCTCTACACCTCGATGAACCTGCCGATCGCGGTGTGGATGATGCAGTCCTTCCTCGCCGAGGTGCCTCCCGCGCTGATCGAGGCAGCCCAGATCGACGGCGCCAAGCTGCCCACCGTCCTCACCCGGGTCGTCGCGCCGGTCGCGGCCCCGGGAATCGCGGCCACCGCGCTGATCTGCTTCATCTTCAGCTGGAACGAGATGCTCTTCGCGCGCGTGCTGACGGGGGTCGTCGCGCAGACGGCGCCCGTCTTCCTGACCGGTTTCATCACCAGCCAGGGCCTGTTCCTGGCCAAGGTGTGTGCCGCGTCGCTCGTGATCTCCCTGCCGGTACTCGCCGCAGGGTTCGCCGCCCAGGACAAGCTGGTCCAGGGCCTGTCGCTAGGAGCTGTCAAATGAAGGCCGCACTCGTCGAGTCCGTGGGCAAGGTCTCCCTCACGACCGTGCCCGACCCCACCCCAGGCCCCCGCGACGTGGTGGTGCGGGTGGCGGCGAGCGGGCTGTGCGGCACGGATCTGCACATCCTCCAGGGGGAGTTCGCGCCCTCGCTGCCGCTGGTGCCGGGCCATGAGTTCGCCGGAGAGGTGGTGGCGCTCGGCAGCGAGGTCACCGAACTCGCCGAGGGCGACCGGGTCGCCGTGGACCCGTCGCTGTACTGCTACGAGTGCCGCCACTGCCGCAACGGTCACAACAACATGTGCGACCGCTGGGCGGCCATCGGCGTCACCCGGGCCGGCGGCGCCGCCGAGTTCGCGGTGGCGCCCGTGGCCAACTGCGTCAAGCTGCCCGACCACATCAAGACGCAGGACGCCGCGCTGATCGAGCCGCTGTCCTGCGCGGTGCGCGGCTACGACGTGCTCAAGAGCCAGCTCGGCTCCCGCGTGCTGATCTACGGCTCGGGGACGATGGGCCTGATGATGCTGGAGCTGGCCAAGCGCACGGGCGCCTCCGGCGTGGACATCCTCGACCTCAACCCCGAGCGGCTGGCCACCGCCGAGAAGTTGGGGTGCAGCGGCGCCGCCGCGAGCGCCGACGAGCTGGACCGGCCCCAGGGCTGGGACCTGGTGGTGGACGCCACCGGCAACGCGGCGGCCATCCAGGACGGGCTGGGCCGCGTCGCCAAGGCGGGCACCTTCCTCCAGTTCGGCGTCTCCGACTACGCGACGACCGCGACCATCGAGCCGTACCGCATCTACAACCAGGAGATCACCATCACCGGCTCCATGGCCGTGCTGCACAGCTACGAGCGGGCCGCCGACCTGTTCGCTGCCGGGGTGCTGGACCCGGAGGTGTTCATCTCCGACCGCATGCCGCTGGACGCCTACCCCGAGGCGCTGGGCCGCTTCGCCGACGGCAAGGGCCGCAAGATCGTGGTGGTGCCCTGACCCCCTGATCCTCTTGTCCGTCCTGCCCCTCCTCCCCCCAGAAAACCCTCACCGGCAACGGTGAGCAGCGCCGGCGCCGCCAGGGACCCCCGACCCATGGCGGCGCCGGTGCGTTGTCGGCCGGCGACGCCCCCGCCCCTCTGCCGGGTCCTGCGCCGGGCCCCTACAGGCAGTCGCGCGGCAGCGTCTCGTTCCATGTGCGGGAGAAGACCCGCTGTCCCGACTCGTGTGCGTCGAGGGTCGCGTGTACGTGGAACTCGCTTTCCGTGCAGGTCAGCACGGTGCGGGTGACCGTCTGCCCCTCCCAGCCGTCGCGGCGGAATGTCATGGTCCAGGTGGACTCGCCGCCGGGCGAGGTGAAGTCGTCGGCGACGGCGGTGTAGCGCTCGTAGGCGCGGCGGCCGACATCGAGGGCGATGTCCTCGAAACGCTCCATGCCCCGGTCCTTGACGATCTCCAGCTCGAAGTTGTAGCCGATCAGGTCGCGCTTGACCTCCCAGCGTTCCTCGGGCGGCGTGAGCGCGGTGGTGGCGAGCGGCGGGGTCCCTTCCGCCTCCCCGAAGGGCCGGTGCGGTGACTCCCCCTCCTCCCCTGCCGTGCGCAGGGGCAGGGTGAGCGTGCTGGAGTGCTCCCGCACGCTCAGCAGCACCGGCTTGGGCGGCGGCCAGGCCAGCGGCCAGTACGAGGTGGACAGCGAGAGGCGGATGCGGTGCCCGGGCGGGAACGCCTGGGCCACGCCGTTGAGCTGGACGGTGGCACGGTAGCGCCGCCCCGGCTCCAGGGGCTCGGGGGCGTCGGTGCCCGCGTGGTGGGTGAGGTTCAGCAGCCCGTAGGTGACCCGGGTGGCGCCGCCGTCCGGTGCGACGTCGGACAGCCGGGCGGCGACCTGTGCGATGGGCTCGCTCACCGAGAGGTCGAGCTGGACGCTGGGCGAGCCGAGGATCTCCACGCGTTCGGTGAGTGGCCCGGTCTCGAAGACGAGGGAGCCGCCGTCCTCCTCGCGCTGGTCATAGGGCAGGTCGGGTGGGGCGTTGTAGGAGGCCCACTTGCCGCCGAACTGGCCGACGGACAGCGGCGAGCGCACCGTCAGCGCCTCGCCGTCGCAACCGTTGCAGCCATCGCCCCGCGCTCCGGCGTCCCCGGCGGCGGGGAGGATGCGGTACTGGGCCAGCGGATGTGTCACCTCCCGCACGTGCGGTGAGGGCCACTCCGGTTCGACGACCCACCTGCCGGGCCGCTCCTCGTACGAGGTGGACGGGGGCACGCTGTCCTGCATCCAGGTGCTCAGCATCGGCCCGTCCATGACACCGTTCTCGGCGCCCTTGAGCCAGTGGTCCCACCAGCGGACGAGTTCCTGGAGGTAGCCGATCGCCGGGCCCGGCTCGCCCAGGTGCGGGAACTTGTGGGACCACGGCCCGATCAGGCCCTTGCGGGGCACATCGAGGTGGGCGAGCAGCCGGATGACGGCGTTGGAATACCCGTCGGCCCAGCCGCTGGAGGCCAGTACGGGGCAGCGCACGGCCTGGTAGTCCTCGCACACCGAGGCGTGCCGCCAGTAGGAGTCGCGCCGCTGGTGGCGCAGCCATTCCAGCACCCATGGCTCGGTGTGCTCCAGCCGCTCGTGCCACATCTCCCGCCACCGGTCGCCGACGACGGCCGGGTCGGGCGGGCAGGTGGCGTAGGCGAACATGGTGCCCGCCTCGGCGAGGTTGTCCGAGAGCAGGGTGCCGCCCATGTAGTGCATGTCGTCGGCGTACCGGTCGTCGGTGAAGGAGGAGATGGCGATCGCCCGCAGGCTCTCGGGGCGCCGCGCGGCGACTTGGAGCGCGGCGAAGCCGCCCCAGGAGATGCCCATCATCCCGGTGGTGCCGTCGCACCAGGGCCTGGAGGCGAGCCAGTCGAGCACGTCCTCGGCGTCGCGCTGTTCCTGCTCCAGGTACTCGTCCTCCAGCACGCCGTCCGAATCGCCGGTGCCGCGCAGGTCGATGCGGGCGCATACGTAGCCGTGGCCTGCCAGGTACGGGTGGTGGACGGAGTCGCGCACCGAGGTCAGGTCGCGCTGGCGGTAGGGGATGTACTCCAGGATCGCCGGCAGCGGTTCCTGGTCCGAGCAGGTGGGGCGCCACAGCCGGCCCGAGAGCCGGGTGCCGTCCGGCAGGGGCACGGTGATCTGCTCTTCCTTGATGTCGTAGGGCAGGTTGTCGACGCTGCGCATGGCTCTGACTCCGCTCCTCTCGGGTGTCCGCGATCCGGTCCTTCCGCTTCGCGCCCGGTTCATGGTCGCTGGTTCCGCGGCCCGGCGGCGTCCGGCGCCGTGCCGTGCAGGCCGAGGGCGGCGATGGCGCGGTCGTACTTGTGGCGCAGTTCGTCGTCGTCCGCTCCGGCGGTGATGATGTGCGCGATCTCGTAGCTGTAGCTGTCCTGCTGGGAGAGCTGCCGCAGTCGCTGCCCCTCGTCGGGGACGACCTCGATGCGCACGCCGGGTATCTCGCGCTCCACCGCGGCGATCTCCTCCCCGGTGGGCGCCTGGCGGATCACCCCGTCGGCGAACCAGCGGTGGTACCACTTGGCCGCGTACAGGTAGGGCCCGGCGCGGTGCGGAAGGTCGGGGTCCCGGCCGAGGGCGAGGGCGAGCATGCAGTGGTGGTTGGGCACGCCGTCCACGAACTCGAACAGCTCGGCGTGGGACTGGGAGTGGCGCGGGTTGATCTCCAGCAGCTTGATCTCGTCGCGGCCGGGGTCGTAGAAGAACTCGATGCTGAAGGTCGCCGCGTCCATCCCGATCTGCCGGATGACCCGCTCGGACACCTCGGTCAGCCGCTGCTGGACGGGGGCGGGGAGGCTGCTGGGGTATTGGTGGCGCAGGAAGGAGGACGAGTCCGGGTAGGTGATCGAGTCCAGGACCCCGTAGACGTGGACCCGGCCCTGGTGGGCGTAGCCCTCGACGGCGCACTGGAGGCCGGTCAGGGACTCCTCCGCGAGGCACACCATGCCGCCGACGCCTTCCATCTCGGGCGGCAGCTCGACCTGGTCGAGGATGTACTCGAACGGCCGGCCGACCCGGGCGATGCCCTCGCGGATCTCGGCGACGGCCGCGCGGAATTCCGTCAAGTCCTTGACGCCGTAGGCCAGTTCGGAGGAGTACGAGAGCGCGGGCTTGAGCCACATGGGGAAGCGGACGCCCTCGGGAGGCTCCGGCTCGGCCGCCTCCAGGTCCACCCGCCCGAAGCGCGGCAGCTCCGTGATGACCTTCTCCTGCTCCAGCCGGCTCCAGTATTTGTGCTCGCACTTGACCACCGAATCCAGGCTGGTGGCCCGCGTGCCGTACCGCTCGGCGAGGATCGGGATCATGGTGCTGACGGGGAAGTCCCAGTAGCCGACGATCGCATCGACGGATCCGCCGAAGTCGTCGAGCACGCCACACGCGCGCTCCAGCAGCGCGGGCACCGACACCTCGTCCTCCTGGAGCTGCGCGGGGCTCAGCAGGGGGTGGAAGCGGTAGCGGTCCGCTTCGGGCACGGCTTCGAGGGTGGCACGGTTGGCGTCGTCCATGCCGAGGACGAAGACGTTCAGCACGTCCGCCCTCTGGAACGCGGTCTCGGATCCGGTCTGCTCGGGTTCTGCGGTCTCGGCTGTGGGCACGGGTCCTCTTCACGTCGGGGATCTGGATGCCGGGGCGGCAGGGACATCCGGGACGCCCGGGACACCTGGGCAGCCTCGGCAGCGGGGGGCGGGTTGCCCTCAGCGCTGCGGGAAAACCCGCCGTGTCGAGGATCTTGGGCCGTGCGCGAGCTGCCGCTCAGACCCCACGCACAAAAACGTCACCGGCTTGACCGGTGACGTGGACGGCATCAGGACGTGGGCGTTCACGCCCCCGGGGTCCCACCCGGTTGGTCACTCGCGCCGCGCACCGTCCCACAGCCTCGCGAGGACGTCGGGCTCCGCGTTGGCCCCGGTGAGGACGGTCGCCGCGACCTCACCGGGAACACCGCCCCCGGCCAGGGCCGCCAGGCCCGCAGCGCCCGCCGGTTCGGGGAGCACGCCCAGGGTCTCGGCGGCCAGCCGCATGGCGGCGCGCAGCGCGTCGTCCTCGACGAGCAGGATGTCGTCCACGAGGGCGCGGGTGCGCGCGACGGCCACCGGGACGGGCTCGCGGATGGAGATGCCGGCGGCGAAGGAGTTGCGCCGGTCCACCGCCACCACCTCGCCGGTACGCCAACTGCGCTCCAGCGCGGGCGCCGATACCGCCGCCGCGCCGACGACACGGACGTCCGGGGTGTGCTCGCGCAGCCAGCGTGCGACGCCGCTGATCAGCGCGCCGTCCCCGAGCGGCAGGACGACCGTGTCGAACGGGCCGTCCCGCAGCAGTTCGATGCCGATGGTGCCCGCGCCCTCGGCCACGGCCGTCTCGCGGCCGTCCTCCACGAAGACCCGGCGGGGCGCCGCCGCCGCGAACTCCCTGGCGTGCTCGTTCGGTGAGCCCCCGACCTCGTGGATCTCCGCGCCGAACGCCGCCGTGCGCCGGACCTTCACCCGCGAGGCGTCCGCGGGCAGGAAGACGACGGCACGCAGGCCCCGGCGCCGGGCGGCATACGCGATGGCCTGCCCGAAGTTGCCGCCCGTCGAGCCGCACACCACGGTCGTGCCGGCCGCGAAGCCGTGCAGCAGGAAGGAGGCGCCCCGGCCCTTGAAGCTGCGCAGCGGGTTGAGCGTCTCCACCTTGGTGAGGACGCGCCTGTCCAGACGTGCACACAGCTGTTCGTCGAAGAACTGCGGGGTGTTGAGGAAGACGGGATCGATGACCGTGGCGGCCTCGGCGATCCGGGCCGGGTCGAGGTCGATCTCGTCAAGGCCGGGGCGGGCGGCGCTGGCGGAACGGCTGTCTGTCACGGAGGCTCCTCGGGTGGTGAGCGCGGTGCGGATGTGCCTCACGTTAATCCGGGAGTTGGGGGAAGCGACCGAGTAGTCCCCGGCCGCCGCCACTCCTTCGTATGAACACCGGGCGTTCAAAGAGCCGGCCGGCCGCTCCTGCATAGAGTGCCAGTACAACTTGTGCGGATGTGAAGGGGTGGGGTTCTGATGAGGACAGAAGCACTCGACCGGGTCCGGTTGGTGTTCACGCTGTTCGACGCGGACGGCAACGGGGTCATCGAGGCCGATGACTTCGAGCTGATGGCCGGCAGAGTCGTCGCGGCGGTACCCGAGACGGACGCCGCGAAGCGCAGCACCATGCAGACTGCCTTCCGGACCTTCTGGACGGCTCTGGCCGACAACCTGGACGCCAATGGCGACGGCAAGGTCAGCTTCGAGGAGTTCCAGGCGGTCGTCCTCGATCCGGAGCAATTCACCGCGGCGATCGGAGAGTTCGCCGAGGCACTCACAGCCGTGGCAGACCCGGACGGTGACGGGCTGGTCGAGCGACCGGCATTCGTGGCGGTCATGACGGCCATCGGCTTCGCGCTGCCGAACATCCACGCGCTGTTCGACGCCTTGGAGCCGGTGGGCACAGAACAGGCGTCGGTACCGGTCTGGGCCGAAGCCATCAAGGAGTACTACAGTCCCGACGCGGCGGGCACCGCGGGGGATCTTCTGGTCGCTGCCCCGGTGGTCTGAGGACCGCTGAGCGCCCGGCAGTTGTCGCGCGCCGACAGTCTCAGCCGGAACGCCGGGGGCGCACCGCCCCCGGCGTTCCCCGCCGTAGAAGTTCAGATGCGTCCGGTTCAGATGCGTCCGGTTCAGATGCGTCCGGTTCGGATGCCTCCGGTTCAGATGCGTCCGTGGGTCAGCCGGGTCAGGGGACCCGTCCTGCGGACGGCGGTCCTGCGGCCCAGCGCGAAGGCGCCGGCGAGCAGGGCGAACAGGCTGCCGCCCGCACTCGCCGTGATCTTCTTGCGTGCCTTCACAAGGGCCAGCCCCGCCGTGGCCTTGGTGCCGACGGCTTCGGCGGCCTTGGCGGCGCGCTTCGCACCGTCACCGGCGTCCGTCACGGCGCTCCGCGCCTTCGAGACGGCGCCCGCGGTCGCCCCGTTCGCCTTTGCGTTCTTCACAGAGTCAGCCATACGGCCACGGGTTGCCCGCCATCCCGCCCCGAAACCCGCCGCCTCAGCGGGCCTCGAACCCGAAGCCGAGTACCTCGGGACTGCGCCTCAGGTCGGTGGTGTAGACGGAGTAGAGCCGTACACCCTGCTCGCCGGAGGCGAAGCCCACACACAGCCGGGGCGCCGGGTGCTGGAGCACGGCCAGGCCCTCCGGCTCGAACAGGCCGCTGTCCGCTGCCGGTTCGGGACGTACCCGCTGGACGATACGGCCGGTCCCCAGGTGCACACAGGTCAGCAGCGGTTCGGCGGAGGGGCCGCGCTCGCTGCATGTGAGCTGGTAGGCGTAGGTGCCGTAGACGGCCATGCCCTGGTGGTACAGGTGGCCTTCGGGCATCGGCTGGACGAAGTCGGTCAGCGCCTGGAAGCTCCCTGCCCGGAAGCGGGCCAGGTCGTAGAGCGCGAACCGGTACGCGCCCGCGTGCCGGTAGCGCAGCAGCAGGCGCCGCGCGTACGGGTCGAGGGCGACCTGGTTCTTCGTGCTGCCGGGGCGCGGCCGGAAGGTCTCCAGCTCCCGGTCGTGGTGCTCCAGCACCATCCCGGGACGGAAGCGGAAGCGCGCCAGCCCCCTGCCGTATCCGGAGGAGGGGTTGGCGTCCCCTTCGGTCCACAGCGCGGGTCTGCCGTGGCGGCGCGGCTCGACGCCCAGGGTGCCGCCGTGTCCGAAGCCCTTGAGGTACATGTGGCCGAGCGGCTCGCCCGACATGGACAGCGCGTTCATGCACAGATCACCGCGCCACTGCCGCTCGCTGTGCGAGAGCGGGCCGGGCTCGCCGGGGAGCTGGATGCCGCCTTCCATCACCTGGAGCGCGTACATCCGTGCCCGCCGTTCGTCGAAGGCGAAGGACTGGATGGCCGTACCGTGCCGCAGCCGCCGGTCCAGCAGCGGGCTGCGGCGCGGCTCGGGCATGGCCCAGCTTCCCTGCTCCGGGCCGGAGAGCCCCGAGGACGCCGGGGCTCCCGAGGACACTGAGGAAACCGAGGACGCACCGGCCCCGGTGGCCGCCCGCGCGAGGGGGCCGTGGGGCGAGGCGGCAGCCGGGGCGGCGGCGAGCGCGGTCGGCACCAGTGCCCCGGCGGCTGCGGCGCCGAACCCCAGGACACGTCTGCGCCGGATCGGCGCGCTTCCGGAGCCGGTCGGCGTGCGGTGGTGATCCGCCATGGCGGCCCGTCCTTCCTGTCGGCCCGGGGCTCTTACACTCCTCGCACCACAGAGATCACCAGCGACGCGCCGCCGGTACCGGAAACGGAGCATTCTTCATACGAATGCGCCGGGACGGCCCGACCGGCCCCCGGCCGTGCCGCTACAGCTCGGACTCCGCCCAGTCGGTGACCTCCGTCTTGTCGCCGACCGCGAGTGTCCCGGCGCGCAGTACGGCGAACTTGCTGCCGAAGGCGACTCCGCCGCCGGTGGCGCGCCGGTAGCGGGCGAGCATCCGCAGCGGCTCGGGGCCGGATCTGGTGCCCGCCCGCTGCTCGACCGTGGTCACCACACAGCGGAGGGCGAGCTTGGCGTATCCCAGTTCCGCGTCGCCGATACTCACCCGGCGCACCCGGTCCTCGGCGTGTGGCTCCTCCTCCCAGCCGTCCACGACGATGTTCGGACGGAAGCGGTCGATGGGCAGCGGGGCCTCCCCCTCCGCCCCCAGCCGGGCGTTCAGCTCCCGCAGGGTCGCGAGGGAGAGCAGGTGGACGGCGCAGCTGTCCGCGTAGCCGGAGGTGCCGGGCGTCCTGCCGTCCGTCACGCGGTCGTGCCCGGGAGGGACGCGGACCAGCCTGCTGGGCGCGGCGAGCAGGTCGGAGAACCACTCGGCGGCCTCGTCCCCCTGGTCGATGCCGGAGAACGGGCTCCCCAGCATTTCCACCTCCCGCTGCGGCCCCGAGCGGGTCAGCGGGATGTCGGCCCGGCCGTGGCCCGGTGCGGTCAGCCTCAGCGCCTCTTCCCGGTCCGCGCCGTGGCGGACGACCTCGGGCCGTACGCGGGCCAGCCCCGGGTCGCGCCGCTGGGTACGGCCCACGCCCTCGGGTGTGATCACCATGAAGGCCCGGTCGTGTGCGAGGCCCGCGCGGGTCATCTCCGCCTCGCGCACGGCGGCGGCTCCGCACCCCTTCACCGGGTAGTAGGCCAACTCGACGACCTGTGCCATACGTCCTCCCCTCCCCTTGTCTTCTTCCGCTCTTGTCTCTTGTTCCCTTGCCCCGGCGCCGGGCTGTTCCGGTCCGGGCTCCGCATCCTGCCCCGTCGGGGGTTCGCATAGCCTGGCCGGCAGAAGGAGACGCACGTGACCACCAAAGGGCCCCGCCCCATCACCCAGCCGCCGCAGCCGCAGCCGCCGCCACAGCCACAGCCACAGCCACAGCCGGACGCCGCGCGGGAGTGCGTCCTGCTCAAACACGGAGAGATCTTCCTGCGCGGGCACAACCGGTCCCGCTTCGAGGACCTTCTGCACCGCAACCTGCGGGACGCCCTGCGCACGCTCCCCGGCGCCACGTGGACCGAGCGGGGCCGCAGCGTCACGCTCGTCGGCGGTCAGGTGCCGCAGGACGAGCTGGTGGCATGCGTACGGCGGGTGATCGGCTTCAACGTCGTGCAGCCCGCGCTGCGCACCCGCAGTACGGAGGAGGACATCGGCACCGTCGCGCTCGGGATCCTGCGCCGGGTGCACGCCGAGCGGGGCGAGGTGAGCTTCGCGGTACGGGCCCGGCGCAGGGACAAGTCGTTCCCGCTGACCTCCTCCGTCCTCGCCGCGGCCCTCGGCACCCGCGTACAGCGCGCGACGGGGCTGCCGGTGAACCTGTCCTCGCCGGATGTGGAGCTGACGGTCGAGGTGGACCGGAACGGCACCTGTCTGTCGTGGTCGCGGCTGCCGGGCCAGGGCGGGCTGCCGGTGGGCTCCAGCGGGCGGGCGCTGGCGCTGCTGTCGGGCGGCTACGACTCGCCGGTGGCCGCCTACCGGGCCATGCGCCGGGGGCTGGCTTGCGACTTCGTCCACTTCACCGGCGCTCCGTACACCGACGCGGCTTCCGTCTACAAGGCGTACGCGCTCGCCAGGGAGCTGAACCGCTTCCAGCCGGGCGGCACCCTGCACGTCGTCCCCCTGGGCAAGGCGCAAAAGCAGCTCGCGGTGGCGGGCGCCGGGCGGCTGCAAGTGGTGGCGCAGCGGCGGCTGATGGTACGGGCGGCGAGTGTGCTGGCCGGGCGGCTGGGCGCCGGGGCGCTGGTGACCGGGGACAGCCTCGGCCAGGTGGCCAGTCAGACGGTGGCGAATCTGGCCGCCGTGGA
Source organism: Streptomyces axinellae (assembly GCF_039532135.1). Taxonomy (NCBI): domain Bacteria; kingdom Bacillati; phylum Actinomycetota; class Actinomycetes; order Kitasatosporales; family Streptomycetaceae; genus Streptomyces; species Streptomyces axinellae. The sequence goes on along the minus strand of NZ_BAAARJ010000008.1, from coordinate 88,060 downwards.
GGAGGCGGCGTCCCTGCCGCTGCTGCGTCCGCTGCTGGGCTGGGAGAAACAGGAGATCATCGATGAGGCTCGCGCGCTGGGCACTGCCGCGGTCTCCGTCCTCCCTGACGAGGACTGCTGCTCGCTGCTGGCCCCGCGCCAGGTCAGCACGAAGGCGAGGGTGCCGGATGTGCGCCGCGTCGAGCGGCGGCTGGAGCTGGACGGACTTGTCGGGGAACTGCTGGCGGGCGCCTGGTCGCTGAGCCCCGGGCCCGGGGCGGACGAGGCCGGGGACGGCGGCCGGGCCGCCGGGACCGGGGGCACCGGCGGCCCGGGGCGCTGAACCTGCCGCAGAAGCGCCGTGGGCCTACGGCTTGATGGCGAGGCCCGCCCACACGCCGACCTCGGACCGATCGACCATGCCGGGCAGCTGGGGTCCGTCGTCTTCCAGCTCGGGCCGCCAGTCGCAGCTGGCCACCAGGCCGGGCTCGACCATCGTGAGCCCGTCGAAGAAGCGCAGGCTCTCTTCGTGGGTGCGGGGCCGGACCTCAAGGCCGCGCGCCGCGTAGGCGTCGGCCAGCAGTTGCATATCCGGGTCCAGGTCAGCGGTGGCGTGCGAGAGGGCGAGAGCGCTGCCGCCGGGCAGTTCCTCCAGGAGACGGGTGACGATGGCGCCGGGAGCGTCGGAGTCGGGCAGGAAGTGGAGCAGCGCGATCAGGGAGAGGGCTATCGGCTGGTCGAAGTCGAGGGTTTTGCCGGCGTGTTCGAGGATGAGGTCCGGGTCGCGTACGTCGGCCTCGATGTAGTCCGTGGCGCCCTCGACGGTCCCGGTCATCAGGGCTCGGGCGTGGGCGAGCACGATGGGGTCGTTGTCGGAGTAGACGATCCGCGCGTCCGCGTGCTCCTGCTGGGCGACCTGGTGGAGGTTGGGCGCGGTGGGGATGCCGGTGCCGATGTCGAGGAACTGGCGGATCCCCAGTTCCCGGGCGAGATGGCGGACCGCCCGGTGCATGAAGGCACGGTTCTGCCGGGCGGCGACCATCGCGTTGGGGTAGGCGCGGAGCGACTCGCCGGCGAGCTTGCGGTCCACGCCGTAGTTGGTCTTGCCGCCGAGGAAGTAGTCGTAGAGGCGGGCGGTGTGCGGGCGGATGCCCAGTCCTTCGGGAACCACTGTCTCGTCGCTCATGTCGCTCCAGGGCGTGCTTGATGTGCCGGTCCCGTGGGCCGGCCAGATGCGTCAACCACTCTCGTACAAAGTGCAGTTGCACGCCATGGTGAGCCGGAATTTCACGCCCCCCTTCGCGCCCCCTGAGCACCGCCTGTCGGATTTCAGCCACTTGTGGGCGCGGCGCCCGCGATCCTGCTACGGGCCGCCAGGACAGCGGAGCGCAGCCAGGGAGGCATAGGCCGGGCATGAGCGCTGTCGGCGACCATCGCGGCCACGACGTGCAGTTTGGTGTTGGTGTGCTGGGAGGTGTCCACGAGGATCTCCCAGGCGAGGTCGGCGGAACAGTGCCAGGCGGCCATCAGCACGCCCCTGGCCTGGTCGATCACGGGACGGGTCGTCATCGCTCTGCGCAGCTGTTCGACTTCCGTGCGCAGGCGGAGCACTTCCTCGCACAGCGCGTGCGCGGGCTCGCCGTCGCACCCGTCCGGGCACGCCCGCGTATTCCCGGCGGGCGATTTTCCGTCACAGAGGGTGTAGACCTCGGGCTTGCTGGTCACTCGTCAGATCATCCTCGCCGGTTCGGTCCAGAAGCCGACGTGGTAGCGCCCCGGTTCCGTCCTAGGCGGACCGGGCGCGTGCCTGTTGAGGGCGCCGCCCCATGCCGGGGTCGGCGCCGCAAGTGGATCCATGAGATCCTCCGGAAGACAATTGTTGTCGGACGACATGTGTCTCCCTGCCCCGTCGGCGCTGACGCACACCTGTGAGCTGCGGAACACCGAGGGGCTACCGCGCCCCTCGTCCGTACGGAGCATCAGGAAGAGCCAGAGGACCGTGGACAAACTCATCGCACTTGAGCGCGCTCTGCGCACCGCACCCCCGCATACGCTGCTGGACCTCACCACGGAGACGCTGCGGGAGTACGACGCGTCGGACGTCGAACTGCGCATGATCGACTACGGGCTGACAACACTCCAGAGCGTGCGCCCGACCGCCGCCAAGGGCCCCGTGCGCGTCCCCGCGTACAACACCCCCGAGGGGCGGGCCTTCGGCGCGCAAGAGCCGGTCCTCGTATCCGATGAGCCGCGCGGGACGGTGACCGCGCACCTGCCGGTGACCGTACGGGGCGACCGGCTGGGGGTGTTCTCCGCCACCTTCCCCCGGGCCGTCTGCGACCGGGAGCTGCTGGCCTCGCTCGCCCAGGTCTGCGAGGCGCTCGGCCACGAGATCCTGGTCGCCGAGCGCGATACCGACCTGTTCCTGCTGGCCCGCCGTACCACCCGGCTGACCCTCGCGGCCGAGATGCAGTGGCAGCTGCTCCCCGGGCGCTCCTGCGCGCGCCCCGAATTCGCGCTGGGCGCCCACCTGGAGCCCGCCTACGCCATCTTCGGCGACAGTTTCGACTGGTCGGTGACGGAGGACACCTTGACCCTCACCGTCCTCAACGGGATGAACGAGGGCATAGAAGCCGCCTTGCTGACCCACCTGGCGGTCAACGCGCTGCGCAACGCGCGGCGGGCCGGACTCGACCTGGTCGGCCAGGCGACCCTCGCCGACCAGGCGATCTACGCGCAGTACCGGGGCGAGGCCCACCTGTCGGTGCTGCTGTTGCGCTTCGAGCTGGCGACCGGCGAGGTCGAGGCGATCGACGCCGGCTCGCCCCGGGCCTGGCGCATGCACGAGGGCGGTACCGTCGAACGGCTCCCCTTCGAAGCGCAGCTGCCCCTGGGCATGTTCGAGGACACGCCCTACACCGCCGAGCACTTCCGCGTCAGCGCCGGGGACCGGCTGCTCATCGGCAGCGACGGCGTGTACGAGACCTCATCGCCCGAGGGGGTCCCCTATGGCGAGCGCGCGCTGGCCCGCACGCTCGGCGCCACCAAACTGCTGCCGCCCTCACAGGTGCCGCGCGCGGTGCTGCGCGAGCTGGCCGAATACCGCGACACGGCGCCGATGCTGGATGACGCGCTCGCCGTCTGCCTGGACTGGTACGGCCGCCGGCCGACGGCCGATGACGGCCCCTCCGGCCGCTGACGGGACCAGGGCGGGGGCGACCGGGCCGGGATCCGGCGCCCTCCCGCGACCCGCGCTCAGGCAGGACTGCCCCGCTCTCAGGCAGGTCTGATGGCGGGGTCATCCGCCGCGAGGGGAAAAGAAGAAGAGCCCGGATCCGCGGCCTCGACAAAGCCCCTGAGACCCTTCAGCAGCGCGTCCCGTTCCCGCTGCGGCATCGCGGAGAGCACGGCGAGCAGCGCCTGCTCCCGCTGCTCCCGGAGGCTGCGCAGGTAGGCGCGGCCCCGGGCCGTGAGGTGCAGCTCCAGCTCCCGCCTGCTGGTGGGGCTGGGCACCCGCTCCACCAGGCCGATGGCCTCCAGCCGGTCGCACAGCCGGCTGACCGAGGAGGGCGCCGAGCCCAGCGCCTCACCCAGAGCGCGCAGATTGATGCCCTCGTCCCGGTCGATGCAGTACAGGACCCGTAGCTGGGACGGGGAGACCGGGGCCGGGGCGACGGCTTCTCTGCCGCGCTCCCAGAGCACTTCCAGCAGCTCGATGACCTCGCCCGCCGTCCGTGCGGCGTCATGGGGGCTACGACCGGGGGGCGTGGGATTCACTCCCATGTCAGTGACACTCCATCTCGGCGACGGTCCCTGTGAGGCGCGGCCACCGGCCCACCACGGCGTCCGGCCCCCGTCAACCCTATCCCTGCTCACCGCCCCCCTGGCCAGTGCGGTGCGGTCACTTTCCGGGATCGCGGCGGAGGCCGCGCGCCGGGACGCATCGCCGCGCCAGGGCAGGGAGCCCTCGCGCGCGCCCGGGAGAAGCCGCACGGACGGGTAGGGGCGCCGCTGTGCGCTGGGGCCCCGGGGCGGGATTAGAAGGTCGCAGGGTTGGTTAAAGGGGCCACGCCTACGGTGCCGTGAGTTTCTCCGTGGCCGCGGGGGACGACGCCGGTACGAGGAGGCTGGAATGGCAGCGCGGGAGACGGAGCAGGCCGCGGGCGATCCGCGGGAGGCACGGGAACTGCTCGTCCACCTGGTGTTCGGGCACATGGCCGCGCGCACGGTACGCGCCGCCGTCGAGTTCGGCGTCGTTGACATCATCGGCACCGACGGGGAGGTCACGGCCCGGGAGATCGCCGAGCGGTGCGGGACCCTCCCCCAGCCCACGCACCGCCTGCTGCGCGCGCTGGCCGGGCTCGGGCTGCTCACCGAGACCCGGCCCGGCAGCTTCACCGTCACCCCGGCGGGGGCGCTGCTGAGCGAGAAGGACGAGGACTCCTTCGGCGCCTTCGTACGGATGTTCCTCGACCCCGCGATGCTGCGGGCCTGGGACCAGCTCGACGAGAGCGTGCGGACCGGGCAGACCGCCTTCGACTCGGTCTTCGGCATCGACTTCTTCTCCTACCTCGACCGGCATCCGGACCTCTCGGCCCGGTTCAACTCCGCCATGAGCCAGGGCACCCGGGCGATCACAGCGGCCCTGCCGTCGCGCTACGACTTCGCGCGCTTCACCACGGTCATCGACATCGGAGGCGGCGACGGCACCCTGCTGAGCGCGGTGCTGAAGGGAACGCCGGGGCTGCGGGGCGTCGTGTACGACACTGCCGGGGGGCTCGCCCAGGCGAGGACGACGTTCGAACGGGAGGGGGTGGCCGACCGGGCCACCACCGCCGTCGGCGACTTCTTCACCGCCGCGCCCCCGGGCGGCGACCTCTATCTGATCAAGAGCGTGCTCCACGACTGGAGCGACGAGCAGTGCGCGGGCATCCTGAGCCACATCCGGGAGGCGATCCCCGACGAGGGGCGGCTGCTGATCGTCGAGCCGGTGCTCCCGGCCACCGCCGAGGCGCAGGGCGCGGGCGTGCCGTATCTGAGCGATCTGAACATGCTGGTGAACGTCGGCGGCAGGGAACGCACCCGGGAGGACTTCACCGAGCTGTGCCGCACAGCCGGCTTCGCGGTGTCCTCCTTCACCCCGATCGGCCCGGACGGGGGCTACTGCGCGATCGAGGCCGTCCCGGCACCGGGTGGCATCCCGGGTGACCAGACCCTCTGACTCGCCTGATTCCGGGGTGACTTGTGGCTACTGTTGCCCTTCATGGAAGGTCAACGCAGCGGCATGGAAGCCCGACGCGGCAGCGGGAGCGTGCACATCCAGCTCGGCGCGTCCGGGGCCGAAGGCACGGAGGGGCCCACCCACGACTTCTGCTCATGGCTGAGACAGACGGCCGACATCCGGGAGCACGCGGACATCAGCCTCCGCACCGCCTCCCGGGGCACGTCGGAGACGATGGGCACGGTCGAGATCATCGACTTGGCCCTCGGGCACGGGTTCGCCGCCCTCAACCTGGCGCTCGCGTACGCCTCCTGGCGCAACGCCCGCCCCTCCGCGCCCACCGTGACGCTGACGACCAGCCGGGGCTCCGTCACGGTCCGCGACGGCTCCGAGGAGGAGATCCGCCGCATCGTGGCGGCGCTCGACGGCGTGGGCGGCGCGGACGACGCGGATGCGGACCGGGACGCGGGCGAGGGCCGGGACGGTGAGCAAGGATCGCCCGGCAGCCGATGAGTGCGCCCTTCCCCGACCCCGCCCGGTCCCGCGCCGTGCTGATCGGGGTGGCCGGCTACGAGAAGCTGCCGGACCTGCCCGCGGTCGACAACAACGTGAGCAAGCTCAAGGAACTGCTCATGGACACCGACCTGTGGAACCTGCCCGAGGAACACTGCATCGCGCTGTCCGGCGAGCAGGCCACCTCGGCGCAGGAGGTCATGCACACCCTGCACACGGCCGCCGGCGAGGCGAAGGACGCCTTCTTGGTGTACTTCGCCGGGCACGGGCTCTCCCCGCTCAAGTTCGGCCTGCACCTGGCCCTGCCCGGCGGCAACGCCGAACGCCTCTACAACGCGCTGGACTTCAACCACATCCGGCACGCCCTGACAGAGGTGTGCGCCGCCCGCCAGCGCCTGGTCGTCCTGGACTGCTGCTACGCCGGGCGGGCCTTCGCCGACCACCTCGGCGCGCCGAACGAGGAACTGGCCGACCTGGCCGGGATCAAAGGCACGTACCTGCTGACGGCGGCATCGGCGACGGCCCGTGCGCTGGCCCCCGAGGGCGAGACGTACACGGCGTTCACCGGTGAGGTCATCAAGGCTCTCGGCGAAGGCGTTCCGGACGGCCCCGACCTGCTCGACGCAGACTCCCTCTTCCGGCACATCCGCCGCGAGCTGATCGCCAAAGGCCGTCCCGAACCCCAGCAGCGCGCGGACCATTTCGGGCACCGCATCGTTCTCGCGCACAACCGGTGGGACCAGGCGGTCAGCCCGGAAGCGGCCACCTACGCGTCGGCCCTCACCGCCCTCATCGCACCCGCCCGGGGCCCGGGCGCCGGTCGCGGCCACAGCCACGGCCCGGAGGGGGACGCCCTTCCCGCTGCGGCCGCACTGGCCGGGGCGCTGGAGCTGCCCCCGGCCCAGGTCAAGCGCTACCTCAAGGGCGGGCGCATCGCTCCGGGTGAAGTGCTCGACGCGCTCGCGGACTTCGCCGGAATCTCGCGTGGGGGCCCGCTCCCGGCGGAGGAACTGACCCGTCTGCACGCCCTCCGGCGCGCCGCGCAGCGCACGAGCAAGGACAGCGACACGCAGCTGCTGTACTGGCGCGAGGAGGCCGACAGGCTCAGGAGCGAACTGGACGACCTCGCCCAGGAGCTGGACGGATCCACGCTGCTCGATGAACGCGACGGGCTGCTGCGTCAGCTCGAACACGCACGGCAGTACGTCAAGGACACCGAGAGTGAGCTGGCGGTGGAGCGGGAGAACGTCCGTCTGCTGCGGCGTGAAGTGGACGTACTGCGCCGACAGGTGCGCAGACTGCTCGCTCCGGAATCCGCCGTCGAATCCGGGGAGTCGGCGGCAGGGGCGTCGGCGACCGGGGAGGCGACCGTCAGCGCGAAGGTACCGGCCGCCGTCGCGGACAACGGGCGTGCCGAGGGGGGCGATCGCGCCGAGGGAGCCGACGCGTCCACCGCACTCGGCTCCGCAGCGGCCCCTTCCTCGGCGGATGCGGCGGAAGGGGCAGGCGCGGAGGCTCCGGCAACCGGCGCACCGGCCGCCGGCGGCTGTCTCACCGCCCTGCTCTGCGCACTGGTATTGGTCTACCTGCTCATCGGTTGGCTGGTCAGCCTCGGCAACGTCGGCCTCAAGCCCTCCAGCGGCCGTATGCCCACCGTCGCGGGAAACACGTACATCTGGGATGTGGCGGGCGGCGTCAAGACCGAGTTCACCACGGACGGCGAAGCGGCGACCGACCACTTCCAAGGCAGCCTCCGGCTGGAGGTGGGCGAGGAGTGCGCGGGGAAGCCCGTCGAGGTCAAGTGGGAGATCGCCGTCAACGGCCAACGCTTCAAGAAGGGAGGGGCGACGGTCGAAAAGCGGGGTGCGGGCACGAAGATCGCCACCGAATTCCCCTACACGTCCCCCGTGGACACGGCCACGGTGAGTGTCGCTTCGACCGGAGGCGCCGACAGGTGCGACACATTCGGCCTGGTGTGGGAAGGGCCCGGCCTGTCCAAGAGCTACGACGTGTTCTATGCCTTCTGACGGCCGGTCCGCGCCGCCGGGCCAGGATCCTGCCCCTTGGTGGGGTGTTGCGCTCGTCCTCGCGGGGGTGGCCGCGATCGCCGGCCTGGCGCTGTTGATCAGCGCATCGCAGTCCCTGCTTCTGAACCGTCCCGATCGTGGATCGGTCCCCGTCTTCCGCAAGGAGAAGAGCGGCGGCCAGGAAGCCACCGAACACCGCTACCTCACCTGGGACGTACGCAGGCGCGCCGAGAGCACCTTCCACCCCGGCGGACCGGACCGCTTCGGTTTCCAGGGCCGCAAGCTGGGCGGCGAGCTGACCTTCTCCGTACCGCACAACTGCGCCGACCGGCGTATCCGGTGGGAGATCCGCGCCGACGGCGAACGGGTGGGGAGCGGCGCCCTGAGATGGCTGCACACGTACAAGGTGACGACCGACTTCGCCCTCGACCGCACGCCGGAATCAGTCACACTCCTCATGTACTGGGACGGCGGCGGCACCGACTGCCCCTCCTTCAGCGCCGAATGGGAGGACCCGCTGGTGAACAGGGACTTGACCAGCTAGGCCCGTCCCGCCGTCACCCGAGGGCCGGCGAAACCCCGGCGACCGGGGCGCCATCGACGACTTCGACGCGAGCGGCAACGCCAACGGGGCTACAGGGCCTACGGCTTCGCGGCCCGCTCCAGTGCCGCCGCGACACCGTCGAGGAAGCGGGCGTGGGCGAGGGGGCCGCAGGGCAGCTCCGGGTTCCACGGCAGGATCGTGGCCCGTGCGCTCAGCGCCTCCCAGCCCTCGACGCCCCGCAGCCGCTCGACGGGCTGGGCGTTGCCGCGCGCGTCGCTCAGCACGAGGTGCGGCTCCAGCGCGGCTGCCGCCCGCCAGTCCGTCGTGGACCAGTTGGCGCTCAGGCCCGCCGGAGGGCGCACCATCGTCACACCGTGCTCGGCGAGCGCCGCCAGGTCGCCCCACGCCTCGGGGCGCGCGAGGTGCACGCTGTCGGCGCCGGCGGGCGAGAGCGCGAGGACACGGATCCCCTGCGCCGCCGAGGCGGCGGCGGTCAGCCGCCGGGAGGCCGCGTCCAGCTCGGGCGCCCCCGGGGCGCCGTCGCCGGCACCCAGCGCGGCGGCCAGCCGCGCGAACCGCTCCCGTACGGCACTGAGACTGTGCCCCGGGCCGACGCCGAGCGCCACGACGGGCACCCGCTCCTGCAGTTCCTCGGTCCGCTGCGGGTCGAGCCCGTAGAGGCCCTTGCCGTCATAGGTGACGGCCACCAGCAGGTCGGGCCGGGCGGCCAGCAGCTGCCCGGCGCTCAGCCCCTGGCCCGCGCCCAGGTAGGGGACGCTCTCCAGAGGCAACGTCCCCGCCTTGGCCGGGTCCGGGATCTCGCCGTCGTGCGCGGATCCGAACACGCCGACCGGTGTCAGGCCGTGTTCCCATAAGGAGACTGCCGCCTGGAGATAGGCGACCACCCGCCGTGGCGGGCGGCCCGCCGTCGCGCGGTGGCCTCTGTCGTCCCGGAACTGCCATTCGGTCTGCGAGGTCATGGTGCGGTGTACCTCTTTCGCCGGGTCGTGGTGGGTGGGGTACGGCCGTCCGCGCCGGAGGCGCCGACCGCGGTAGCGGGAACCCCCGTTCGTGGCGCGAGCAGGTGTCGCGCTGCCGCTGCCGCCCAAGTCCTGCCCCGTACCAGACGGTCCTATCCGCCGGGCGACAGCCGGGCCAGGGGGCGGACGGAGAGCGGCGCGGAGGTCTGCTGGAGGATCGACCGGAGGGCGGCACGGGGATGCCCGGGGACATCCGGGGCCGGGTGGGCGGCGAGTACGGTGGCGGGAAGATCGTCCGCGCTGCCGCACCTCCGTGGCGGGGACGCACCGTCCGGAAGGAGCACAATCGCGCATGTCCCGCACCGCCGACTCCGCCCACCCTTCGCCCGCTCCCTCGCGCGCACCGTCGCCCGGCGGCCCCGCCGACGCGTCCGGTGAGGCCCCCGTGCTGGTGAGCAGGGACGGGCGGGTGGGCCGTATCCGGCTCAACCGGCCGCGCGCCCTCAACGCCCTCGACCACGCGATGGTCCGCCTCATCGCCCAGGCGCTGGAGGACTGGGAGCGGGACGAGCGGGTGGCGGCGGTCGTGGTCAGCGGCGCCGGCGGGCGCGGGCTGTGCGCGGGCGGCGACATCCGGGGCATCCACGAGGATGTCCGGCGCGGCGGAGGGCGGGAGTCGGAGGCGTTCTGGGCGGACGAGTACCGCCTCAACGCCCGTATCGCCCGCTACCCCAAGCCGTATGTGGCGCTCATGGACGGCGTGGTCATGGGCGGGGGCGTGGGGATCTCGGCGCACGGCAGCGTCCGCGTGGTGACCGAGCGGGCGCGGGTGGCCATGCCGGAGACCGGCATCGGCTTCGTCCCCGATGTCGGCGGGACGTGGCTGCTCTCCCGGGCGCCCGGCGAACTGGGCACCCACCTGGCGCTGACGGCGGCCCCGGTGGGTGCGGGGGACGCGCTGCTGTGCGGGCTCGCCGACCACCACGTGCCCGCCGCCGCGCTGGACTCCTTCGCGGAGGCGCTCGCGGACCACACCCCGGCCGAGGCGCTCGCCCGCTTCGCCGCACCGGCGCCCGAGGCCGAACTGGCGCGGCGGCGCGGGTGGATCGACACCTGCTACGCGGGCGGCGATGTGGCCGGAATCCTGGACCGGCTGCGCGACCACGGCCGTCGGGGGGCCGAGTACGCCAAGAGCGCCGCAGAGGCCGAGGCGGCCGAAGCGGCCGACAGCGCGGCCGAGTTGATCGAGTCCAGGTCGCCCACCGCACTGAAGGTCACGCTGGCCGCGCTGCGCCGGGCCCGGCGGCTGCCCCGGCTGGAAGAGGCGCTGGACCAGGAGTACCGCACCTCGCTGGCGACCTTGCACTCGCACGACTTCACGGAGGGGGTGCGGGCGCAGATCATCGACAAGGACCGCAGTCCGCGCTGGTCCCCGGCCGCCCTCGCCGAGGTGACGGAGCGGGAGGTCGAGCGGCACTTCGCCCCGCTGGGCGCACGCGAACTGGGCCTCGGAGCAGGGTAGATCCGGGCTCCCCCGTGCCGTCCGTTCTGTACGGGGGCTGAATTCGGCGGGGTTACCTGTGCGTTTCTCATGGTCGGCTCGTGACAGATCCGACTATCCCTGTCCCCTTCGGATGTTGCATTCTTGTCCCGTGCTTCCCGAGAAAGGGGAAAGATGGACAAGCGGTACGAGATATTCTGCCTTGCGGACAGATATTTCTATGACACACCCGACCGCTTGTCCGACTCGACGGACCGTGCGGGAGAGCCCGCAGGATTTCCCGTATCGCACCGTCCGGTACCGGCGGGGTGGCGCCGGACCCGCTCCGGAGACTGGCTCGAACTGAGGCCGGTGAAGGGCGAATTCCCCGTGCAGGGCTGGAAGATCCACGCCTCGGCCTGCCTGGACAACGCGGACGCCGTCGGCACCGCCGTCTGGGACTACTGCGTACCGCGCGGAATACCCTTCAAATTCGTTCCCGCCCGCACTCACCTCTACCTGCGCAATGCGAAATACGCGGGGCGCGGCACCAGCGGGAAATTCGCCACCATTTACCCGTCGGACGACGCGCAGCTCGAAACCATTCTCGACGAGTTGGGCGGCATACTGCGCGGCCAGGACGGCCCCTACATCCTCACCGATCTGCGCTGGCACGACGGGCCGCTTTACGTCCGCTACGGCGGCTTCGCGCCACGCTTCTGTGTGGATGAGAAGGGCGAGCTCGTGCCGGCTGTCGAGGACGCCTCTGGGCACCTGGTGCCCGACCGTAAGGACCCCGCCTTCCGGGTGCCCGACGGTGTGGAACTGCCCGCCTTCCTCCGCCCCCACTTCGAGGCACGCGCCTCCACCGGCGTCGGGGAACTGCCGTACCGCATCGAGCGGGCCCTGCACTTCTCCAACGGCGGCGGCGTCTACGGCGGCACCGACCGCCGCGACGGACAGCGCGTCGTCCTCAAGGAAGCCCGCCCGCACGCCGGGCTCGCCGCCGACGGCGCCGACGCGGTGACCCGCCTGGAGCGCGAGAAGGCCGCACTCGACCAGCTCGCCGGATTGCGGGTGGTGCCCGCCGTACGGGACTGGTTCGAGCTGGACGGTCACCGCTTTCTGGTCATGGACGAACTGCCCGGCCAGACGCTCAACTCCTTCTTCGCCAAGCGCCACCCGCTGCTCAGCTCCGACCCGGACCCGGAGGCCGTGGCCCGCCACGCCGCGTGGGCGCTGCGGATACACCGGCTGGTCGAGGAGGCCGTCGAGGCGGTGCACGCACGGGGCATCGTCTTCAACGACCTGCACATGTTCAACATCATGGTCGCCCCCGACGAACAGTCCGTCGCCCTCCTCGACTTCGAGGCGGCGGCGCCCGCCGTGGAGAATCCGCGGCAGATCGTCGCCCACCCGGGTTTCATCGCCCCACACGATCGCGAGCGCTACGACATCGACCGCTACGCGCTGGCCTGTCTGCGGCTCGCGCTCCTGATACCGATGACGACGCTGCTGGCCGTGGACCGGGGCAAGGCCGCGGACCTGGCGCGGATCGCCGCCGAACAGTTCCCCGACGTGCCCGGGGAGTGGCTGCGCGAGGCCGTCGCCACCATCGAGGGCACGCCGCAGAGCCCCCCTCCCCCGTCCACGTCCGTCTCCACGCCGCCCCCAGCGGCCCGGCCCGCACCCCCGTCCCCGCCCGTATCCCCTCCCCCGTCCGTGTCCGCGCCCCCGCTCGCGTCCCGGCCGCCCGCGTCGCCCGCCGAGTGGCCCGCGGCGCGGGAGTCCATGGCCGCCGCCATCCTCGCCTCGGCGACGCCCGACCGGGACGACCGGCTCTTTCCGGGCGACATCGCGCAGTTCGCCAACGGCGGCGGCCTCGGTCTCGCGCACGGCGCCGCCGGAGTGCTCCACGCGCTCGCCGAGACGGGCGCCGCCACCTGCCCGGAGGGCGAGGAGTGGCTGCTGCGCCACACCGACTCCCCGCCACGCGGCACCCCGCTCGGCCTCTATGACGGGTTACCCGGCATCTCCTGTGTGCTCGCCCGCTTCGGGCACACCAAGCGGGCGCTGGAGCTGACCGAGCGCGTGCTGGACGAGAAGTGGCAGCGCCTGGGCTCCTCGCTGTACGGAGGGCTCGCGGGGCTGGGCCTCGCCCTCGATCAACTCGCCGACGTCACAGGGGAGTTGGGTCTGCGGGCGCACGCCTGGGAAGCGGCCCACCTGCTCGCCCGACGGCTGGCTCCCGCGTCCGGCGAAGGCGCCTCGCCCGGCGCGATCGGCGATCCCCTCGGCACGGGCCCCGCACCCGCGCCCCGCCGGGCGGGCCTGCTGTACGGGGCGAGCGGCGCGGCGCTGTTCTTCCTGCGGCTGTACGAACGCCGGGGCGATCCCGCACTGCTCGACCTGGCCGAAAGCGCGCTGGCCCGCGATCTGGCGCTGTGCGTCCGCGACAGCTCGGGGACGTTGCAGGTGGACGAGGGCAACCGCATCATGCCCTACCTGGGCGCTGGCAGCGTCGGCATCGCGGCGGTGCTCGACGACTTCCTCGTACACCGCCCGGAGCACGCGGCGTTCACCCAGGCCAGGCTCGACATCCTGCCCGCAGCCCGGATGCGGTACTACGCCCAGCCCGGCCTCTTCCAGGGCCGCGCCGGGTTGCTGCTCCACCTCAGCAGGACCACGACGCCCGGCGTCACCGAGGCCGACCGCGCGGCGCAACTCGACGGCCTCAGCTGGTACGGCATGACCTATCGGGGGGCGCTCGCCTTCCCCGGCGACCAGATGATGCGGCTGTCCATGGACCTCGCCACCGGTACCGCCGGCTGTCTGCTCGCCGCGGGCGCCGCCGCCGCGGTCCGCGACGGGAATCCGCTGCCGAGCCTGCCGTTCCTGCCGCCGCCACAGGCGAGCACGCCACCGCCGCGCGCGAGCACGCCGCCGCTGGCGAGCACGTCACCACCGTCGGCGAACACCCCGTCGTAGCAGGCGGGTTCGCCCTCCCTGCCGCCGCACGGCGGCACCCAGACCGGCCTCCGGGGCGGGGGCCGTACCAAAGCACACCGTCCCTGTAACAGCACAACCCGCATTGCCACCGACACACCAACGAAAGGACACACCATGGCACTTCTCGACCTGCAGACGATGGAGCCCGAGGAGCGGACCGGCGGCGGCGACGAGAGCAGCGCCAGCCTCCTGCTCTGCGACAAGCAGAGCGCGCACAGCACGCTGCTGTGTCTGTGACCGAGTGACGCAGGCACCCGGTGCTCCTGGGCGAGGCGTGAGCCCCGCCCAGGAGCACCACCCTGGAGGAGAGCGAGAACGCCACCGGACGGCGAACGGCGGGGACGACCCGGCGGCCCAGCGCGCGGCGGCCGACCGGCTGCTGGCCACCGAGGGCCGGCGCCAATGGCGGCGCACCACGGCCCTCTTCCTGTGCGCCACGGCCTCCTCGGGGGCCGCTCTCGCCCTGCCCGCGGCCCTCGGCCGCACCCTGGACCTGCTACTGGCGGACGACCCGGCGGGCAGCTGGCTCGTCCTGTGCGCGGCATTGACCTGCGCGCTGGTGGCGCTGGACGCCGCCGATACGGTGCTCACCGGCACCCTCAACTCCCGTACCACAGCCCGGCTGCGCTCCCGCCTGACCGGCCATCTGCTGGCCCTCGGCCCCGCGCGCGCCGGGCGCTTCAGCCACGGCGACCTGGTCACCCGCTGCACGGGAAACGCGGCCCACGCCGGTACCGGCCCGGCGGCGGCGGCCTCCGCGCTCGCCGCCCTGGTGACCCCGCTGGGCGGCGTCGTCGCGCTCGCCCTGCTCGACTGGCGGCTGGCGGCCGTCTTCCTCGCGGGCACGCCGCTGCTCGCACTGCTGCTGCGCGCCTTCTCCCGTACCTCGACGGACTGTGTGACCCGCTATCAGGAGGCGCAAGCCCGTATCGCGGGCCGGCTGGTGGAGGCGCTCGGCGGGGCCCGCACCCTCGCGGCGGGCGGCATCCTGGAGCGTGAACGGGCCCGCGTGCTGGGCCCGTTGCCCTCGCTGAGCGCGCAGGGCCACCGGACCTGGCGGGTGCAGGGCCGCGCCACAGCGCAGGCCGCCGTGCTGGTACCGCTGCTCCAGGTGGCCGTCATCGCGGTCGGCGGAGTGCTGCTGTCCTCGGGCGCGCTGAGCGTGGGCGGGCTCGTCGCCTCGGCCCGCTATGCCGTACTCGCCGCGGGCGTCGGCACCCTGGTGGGGCAGCTCAACGGCCTGGTGCGCGGCAGGACGGCGGCGCGCAGGCTGGCCGAAGTGCTGACGGTGCCCGGTATGCCGCACGGCCATGTGGCGCTGCCGGAGGCGCCGCCCCCGGTGCGGCAGCGGGAGCCGAGTCCTCTGGGGCGGCTGGAGCTGCGCGGCGTGTGTGCCTCGTACGAGGGCCGCCCGGTGCTGCGCGGCGTGGACCTGACCGTGCCGGCCGGAGCGACCGTCGCCGTGGTGGGGCGCTCGGGCGCGGGCAAGTCGCTGCTGGCGGCCCTCGCCGGGCGGCTCGCCGAGCCGGAGTCGGGCAGCGTGCTGCTGGACGGCACGGACCTGGCCCTGCTGGAGCGTACGGAGCTGCGGCGCGCGGTCGGCTTCGCCTTCGAGCGGCCGGTGCTCTTCGGTACGACCGTCGCCGACGCCATCGCCGCCGGACTCCCGCCGGATACCGGCGACCCGCGCCCACGAGTGCGCCAGGCGGCGCGCGCGGCCTGCGCCGACGGGTTCATCCGCACGCTGCCGCACGGATACGACACGCCCTGCGCCGAGGCACCCTTGTCCGGTGGCGAGGTACAGCGCCTGGGCCTGGCACGGGCGTTCGCGCACGAGGGGCGGCTGCTGATTCTGGACGACGCGACATCCAGCCTGGATACGGTCACCGAGCTGAAGGTGTCCCAGGCGCTGTGGAGCCGGACCGCGCGCTCCCGCACCCGGCTGGTGATCGCGCACCGCGCCTCCTCGGCGGCCCGCGCCGATCTGACGGCATGGCTGGAGAAGGGCCGTGTCCGCGCCTTGGCGCCCCACGCGGAACTGTGGCAACTGCCCGCCTACCGGGCCCTGTTCGGGTCCGGGCACGAGTCGTCCGGGACGGCCGGCCACGACGCGGCGCACGGGCACCGGGGGAATGCGGAATCCCGGCAGACGGGGCCCCGGGAGACGGGCCCCCGGCAGACAGGGTTCCGGGATGGGTAGGCACGGCGGCGGCAAGGGACCGGTGCGGGCGGGCGTGCGCTTCCTCCTGCGGCGGCCCCGCGTACTGTGCGCGCTCGTGGGCTGGTCCGTACTGGAGGCGGCGCACACCTTCGCCCTGGGGTTCGCGCTGGCCCGCGCACTGGACGACGGATTCCTCCACGGCCGCCCCGGCGTCGGGCTCTGGTGGCTGGCGGGGGCCGGGCTCGGCCTGCTCGTGGGCGCGTTGGGCACGGCCCGGGTCTACCGTCAAGTGGCCGCCCTGGCCGAGCCGCTCCGCGACGAGCTGGTGCGCCGCGTCGTCGGCCGGGCGCTGTACGACGCCGTCACCCGTACCGGCTCACCGGGTACGGGGGGCACTCCGGGCACGGACGGCACCGGGGATACCGGAGCCTCGGGCGGGGCGGGCGGGCCCGGCGACATAGGGGCCGTCTCCCGGCTGACCCACCAGGTGGAGATCGCCCGGGACAGCTTCGCTGGGCTGGTGATGGTCTCGCGCTCGTTCGTGTTCACCCTGGCGGGAGCGCTGGCCGGGCTGTTGTCGCTCGCGCCCGTGCTGCTGGTCATCGTCCTGCCCCCGCTGGCGGCCGGGCTGGCCGTCTTCGGCCTCACGCTGCGCCCGCTGGCCCGCAGACAGCGGGACTTCCTGGTCGCGGACGAGGAGTTGGCCCACGAGGTGGGCCGCACGGCCGCCGCGCTGCGGGATGTGACCGCGTGCGGCGCCGAGGACGCGGTACGGGAGAAGACCGAAGCCCGCATCACCGCCGAGCAGCGGACCGCCGACGCGCTCGCCCGCTGGGGCGCGACCCGCGCGCTGGCCCTGGGGGTGGGCGGCCGACTGCCCGTGGTGCTCCTGCTGGTACTGACCCCGTGGCTGCTCGCGCGAGGGGTGACGGCCGGTGCGCTGGCGGGCGCGCTGACCTATCTGACCCAGGCGCTGCTGCCCGCTCTCCAGAGCCTGGTGCACGGGCTGGGCGGTGCGGGCGCCCGGCTGGCCGTGGTGATCGACCGCCTGCGCGCGGGCCCGCCGCTTCCGTCGCCGCCTCCCGTCCCACCCCCTCCGGCCCGTACGGCGGCGCCCGCGCTGGAGTTGCGGGCGCTGAGCTTCGCGTACGGTCCGGCGGCCGAACCCGTGCTCAGCGCGCTGGACCTGGTGGTTCCGGCCGGGGAACACCTGGCGGTGGTGGGGCCGAGCGGTGCGGGCAAGTCCACGCTGGCCCTCCTGGCCACCGGGCTGCTGAGCCCCTCCCGCGGCGGCATCCTGGCCCAGGGCCGGCCCGTGACCCCGCCTCCGGCGGCCGACGGCCTCGGGGCGGGGGGCCTGGAGCGGGTGCTGATCCCGCAGGAAGCGTATGTGTTCACCGGCAGCGTGCGCGAGAACCTCAGCTGCCTGCTGCCGGGCGGCGATCGCGCGCGGCACGGCTCGCCCTTCGCCGCCCCGGCTGCCGGCGACGACGCCCTGTGGCGGGCTGCCGGGGCGGTGGGCGCGGCGGAGTTGGTGCGGCGGCTCGGCGGCCCCGAGGGGAGGGTGGATCCGGTGGCGCTCTCCGCCGGGGAACGCCAACTGCTGGCGCTGGCCCGCGCGTACCTGTCCCCGGCGCCGCTGGTGGTACTGGATGAGGCGACCAGCCATCTGGACCCGGCGGCCGAGGAGTTCGCGGAGCGCGCCTTCGCCCGGCGGGAGGGCACGCTGGTGGTGATCGCGCACCGGGTCAGCTCGGCGCTGCGGGCCGACCGTGTACTGGTGCTGGACGGGCCCCGCACCTGCTGCGGGACCCACGCCGGGCTCCTGCGTCACTCCCCCCTCTACCGCGACCTCACGGCCAGTTGGGCGCCGTACCAGCACGCGTAGCCGCCGGCCGGCACCAGCGCGTGCACCGGTGCGCGTGCGCCTGCTGTGACCGGCGCGCGTATCGGTGACCGGTGCGCATGGCGGCTCGGTGCGCGTACCGCGGCCACTCCGGTTCTCGCCCACTCCGATGCTCGCGGGCCACTCCGGTGCACGCGCGCGGCCCGAGGCCAGGAGCACCCCGGGCCGCGGGCCGGGTCACAGCCAGCCGGCGCCCTGCGAGATCCGGATGGCGTCCACGCGGTTGCGGGCTCCGGTCTTGCGGGTGATGGCGGACATGTAGTTGCGCACGGTGCCCGTCGAGAGCCCTAGTCCGCGCGCTATCTCCGGGACGGAGGCGCCCTCGGCCGCCGCCGAGAGGACCATCAGCTCCCGTCTGCTCAACGGCACTTCGGAGGCTTGCAGCAACGTTCCGGCCAGTGCGTTGTCGACGAAGCGCTCCCCCTTGGCGACACGCCGGATGCCGGTGACGAGCTGCTCGGGCAGTGCGTCCTTGCCCACGAACCCCTGCGCTCCGGCATCCAGTGCCCGGCGCAGCGCCCCCGGGCAGTCCTGGCTGACCAGCACCAGCAGCCGGTGAGCACCCCGCTTGCCGCCGGGCGATCCGGAGAGCCCGGTCAGTTCGCCCAGCGGGGATCTCTCGGCCACGTCGGCGTCGGCCACGCAGACGTCGGCGGTCAGCGCACGCGTCATGCGCACCGCCTCGCGCCACGGCGTGGCCTCGATGACCATGTCCGGCTCCTTTCCGACCAGCGCCGCCAATGCGCATCTGATGATTCTCACGTCGTGCACCAACAGCACACGGATCACGTCAAGTCCCCCCAAATACCCGATGTCTACGCATGACTGGCCTCGCTCCATACATATAAGCTCAAACGGAGGAAGAGACGGGGAGTTTTGGCCACGCATCGGCATGAGAGGTATGCGCTGTGTTAGGGAACCGTGCCCCCAGCACTGGAAGGACACCGCGTACGCCCGGGGCGCGTTCCGCCGCGTCAAGCGCCCTTCAGCGGGTCCGACCAGGCACCGAAGGGGAGGTGGCGAGGCGGCCCCCGGCGGACACGAGCAGGCTGAGGACGAGCGTGAACAGAACGACCACAGTGTTCTGGAACGCCGGATCCATGCCGTTCCACTTGTCGTTGAGATACATCGCGAACCAGTTGCCACCGATCACCACGAAGCCGAGGAAAAAGATCAGCAGCCCCACCACTCCCCCGGCCAGCACGGTGCGCTGAGCCCGCTCCCACGCGGCGGACCGGGCCCTTCGCAGCAATCCGCACGCTCCCCCGTGGAGCAGCAGCACGCCCGCCGCCGTCTCACCGGCTATGACGACGGCATAGACCACGGCGGCGAACCACGTGGCGTGAATCTCACGCCATTCGAAGCCGTTCCCCTCCGCCATGCCGTCGCCGCTGAGCACACCCTTGACGAATTCCCAGTTGCTGGCGGGGTTGGTGAGGTTGTCGAAGGCGACGACGAGAAAGTACAGCGCGGTCATCACCGTCACGCAGGAGCTGACCGCCCGCGCGTGCCGCCACAGCGCGTCCGCGTCCGCCCCCTTCCCCCGCCCCGCCGGCTCCACGGGCCCCTCCGGGCCCGCCTGGCCCTCCAACTTCTTCTGCCCGCCCGGATCTTGGTCGTCCATCCGCCCTCGCGGCTCCCGCTGTTCGGGTACTGACATCGCGTTCCCTCCGCTTTCGGTCAGCTCTCGTTGTCCACGGCACCGTCGGCGAGCGAGGGCAAGGCGCTGCCCGGGTTCCGGCCGGGGACCGCCGCCGGCGCCGCGGGCTCCTTCAGCCCGCGCAGCAGCAGCCGGCCGAGGGCGGGCAGGACGATCAGCGGTGCGAGAGCGGTCCGGAGGGTCGTGGCGTCGGCGAGGGCGCCGATGAGCGGGCTGGCCAGGCCGCCGATGCTGACGGTCAGGCCCAGCGTAACGCCGCCCGCGGTGCCCACCCGGCGCGGCAAGTAGTCCTGGCCCAGGGTCACATGGGGGGAGAAGGGCACATACAGTGCGGCCGAGGTGAGCGCGACGCACACGTACAGCAGCGGCCCGGGGGCGAGGGACAGCAGCGTGAGGGACCGGTGGCGCGAGTCCGGGCTCGCCGGGTTCGTTGGCATCCGCTCATCGTCGCCACGTCCCGGCCTGGCGCGCTTCCGATAAAGCGCCACATCATGCCGGACATCCGCCACACCCCCCAGGCGCCCACCCGGCGCCGACCGGTGCCGGCTGCGCGGGGAGCCGCCAGTCGCCGCCGCGGTCCTCCTTCGACAAGCGCGCGGCGAGGTCTGGAACGCGCAGGAAGCAGGCGAGCGCGGTGGCGGTCTGGAAGGCGTCGATCGCGCGCCGGGTCATCGGCATGCCCAGGCGCAGAAGGCGCGGATTCACCCCGCCCTGGATCGCGTTGACGAAGGGCCGCAGCACTCGGTCGTAGTGCGCCAGCGCGGTCGGCAGATCGTCCGGGTGCCGGTTGATCTCACCGGCCAGGACGTAGGCGCCGACCAGACCGCCGGAGATCCCCATGCCGCTGTAGGGGGAGGCGCAGTGGGCGGCGTCACCTGCCAGGACCACCCGGCCCTGGGACCAGGTGCCGGCGCGGACCTGGACGATCTCCTGGGAGTAGAAGAACGGGCTCGCCCGCATGCCCGCGATGAAACGCTCGGTCTGCCATCCGGCGTCGCGGAACCTGTCGGCCCAGAACTCCTGCAGGCGCTCGACGGGTGCGCGGTGGATCGCCGATGCTTCCTCGGACTCCTCCCGCATCACGAAGTACACCTGGGTCTCGGCCGGGTTGTGGCTGCGGCGCATGATCTGGCGGCCTCCCGGGACCATGCAGGTGTCCCGGATGTTGCTGTCGGACGCGATGCGCGGGACGAACCAGTAGGCCATGTGGATGCCCGTCCGCCAGTACGGGTCGAAGCCCTTCGGGAGGACCGCCCGCCGGATGCGTGAGCCCTGCCCGTCCGCGCCGGCCAGGAGGTCGAATTCTCCCGAGGACTCGTCGGAGAAGTGGGCGACGACCTTGTGCTCGTCCTGCTCGAAGCCGTCCACGCTCTTGCCGAAGACGTACTCGGTGTCGTCCTTCGTCGCGTCGTGCAGGATGCGCACCAGGTCGCCGCGCATGATCTCGTACTCGGACGTGAGGGTCTGCCGTCCCCGTCCGGACGTGTTGGCCATGATGGTCGCCCGGGCTTTGCCGCGGGCGTCGATGAAGGCGACGCCCGCCTCGTCCACGAGCTTGCCGCGGACGGCGTCGAGGAGCCCCATCCGCCCGACGGCCTCGATGCCCTGCCCCCGGAGGTCGACCTGGGCCCCGGCGGCCCGCAGCGCCGGAAAGCGTTCGACCACGGTCACCCGGTGGCCTGCCCGCGTGAGCCAGAAGGCCAGAGCCTGTCCCGCGACCCCGCCACCGGCGACGAGGACCCGCAGGGACCGTGCTCCCGATCTCTTCGCCATGCCCATTCCCCCAAAATCTATCAGTGAATGATTCCTTTCCAGAGGAATCTATCAGCGATAGGTTTGTCAATGTGACCAAGATGAACCGCGAGACCGTCGTCACCGAAGCGCTCGACCTGCTCGACGAGGTCGGACTCGATACCGTCAGCACGAGACGGCTGGCGAAGCGCCTCGGCGTCGAACAGCCGTCGCTCTACTGGTACTTCCGCACCAAGAAGGACCTCCTCGCCGCCATGGCGCAGGCGGCGATGGCACCCCATGCGACCGCGCCCCTGCCCACGCCCGGCGACGACTGGCGCGAATGGTTCCTGGAGAACACGCGCAGCTTCCGGCGCACCCTGCTGCTGCGCCGGGACGGCGCACGGCTCCACGCCGGCAGCACCCCCACCGGCGACCTCGACCGGGTCCGCCACAAGCTGGGCTTCCTCATCGCTTCCGGCGTGCCCGAGCGGGAGGCGCGGATGGCGATGCTGGCCGCCGGTCGCTTCACGGTCGGCAGCGTCCTGGAGGAGCAGGCGGACGCCCGGCCCGACGGCACGGAGCTACCGGATGACGTGCCGGTGATCGATCACGAGCCGGCGTTCGAGGCGGGCCTCACCCTCATCCTGGACGGCATGACGCACCGCACCGCGGCACAGGACACCCCTGCCGGCGCATGACCGTCCGCCGGGTCTCCGGGCCTGCCCTCACCACAGCAGAGCGCCGAGGAGGGTGATGCCGAGGAGGGCGCAGGCCACATAGTCGCCCACGTGTCCGGAGTGGAGGCGCCGCAGCGGCAGGGACCAGTGGGGGCGGACCGCGCGCGGTGTGGCGCGCAGGGCCGCGGCGGCAGCGGTGAGGGCCAGCACGCTGGAGAGCAGTCCGAGCAGCACCCCTGTCGCCGTCCAGTGCGGCGGAGGGGAGGCGAGGCGAGCGGGCGACGCGCCGTGCAGGACGACCGTGGCGTAGCCGGTGTGGTCGGTGAACGCGTCCATCGCGCGGCCCAGCACCGTCGACAGTGCGGGCACACATCCGGCGGCGAGGCCGCCGAGGAGAAGCGCGGCGGCCGAGGCGAACATCGTGCCGGGCACCCGGGTCAGCCGCCCCCGGGTCTCCGGCTCCTCGCCCGCCCCGGTGGTCTCGGAGTCGCCCCCGGCCGTCCCGGCTCCGGCATCCCCGTCTCCTCCACGGCCCATGCCCGTGCCCGTATCCACGCCCGTGCGCGTACCCGTGCCCGTACCGGCGCCCGTCCGCCGACCGCTCCGTGCGCCGTCCCGCCCGCGCGCCCGCTCCCGCTCCCGCCCGGCCTCCCGCTCGGTCTGCCCCTGCGGGTCCGCCGCGCCCATCACGCCGATCACCGCGTTGAACAGCAGCTTCACCGTCGTCCTCCCGGGCTGGGCCGCCACGCACAGCGGCAGCACCACCACGGGCACCGAGACCAGACTGACCGCCGTCAGCGGCCCGCACGGTCAGGGCGCGCGGCTCACGCGACGTCAGCTCTTCACCGAGCAGCCGCTCGTACACCAGCGTCCCGGTCGGGCCCAGCACGGCCAAGGCGAGCGCCACGTCCGTGTAGGCCGGACGCGCGCAGCCCTGGGCGAACAGTAAAAAGGTGAGCGCGACCAGCACCGTCGCGAGGTTCTGCGCCGGCACCCGCCGCGCGAGCGGTCCGGCGCACACCTCCGCCAGCGCGGGCGCTACCCCCGGCACGAGCAGCGCGCAAGCGGCGGCCAGCCATCCGTTCACCGGCGCACCGCCCGGCGCGCCGCCGGCCCCGCCCAGGCGGCCAGCGCGGCGGCACCCGCACCGACGGCACATTCCAGCGGGTCGATCGTCTGAACGAGCATCAGCCACAGCACGGCCATCGCGCCCCACCACGCGGTCAACTCTCCGGCGGCCGCCAGCGCCCGACGTCCCACCGGCTGCTCTCCCCTCCACGACCCGCCCCGCACGGCTGCACGAAGTCGGTGGGTACCACCCCGCCCGTCACACCAAACGGCCCGCCCTTCACCGGGGGCCGGGGGGTGACGGGCTGGGGGACGAAGGGGCGGGTGCGGGCGGGCCCCTACTCCTCCTCGACCTCGCGTATGGCCTCCTCCTCAGCGGAAAGTCCGCCTCCCGCCCCGGCCTCCCGCGCGTAGACGTCCTGGCGCCGAGGCGGCATGGGCTCCACGTCCTCGTGCAACCGGCCCGCTCCCTCCTCGGGCGGCCCGGAGACCGCGTCGGCCACCGTCTCCTCGGGCTCCTCCTCGGCGAGCCGTTCGTCCAGGGACTCCCCTTCGCGCAACTCCTCGGGCGTGGGCGCCGCGAGCGTCGGGGCCGTAGGACTGTCGCCGGGTACCGGCTGCTGCTGCGGGTCGCTGGCGCGCTCCTGCTCCGGAGAGCCGTCCTGGAGGTCGGGGATGCCCTCGTCCTCGGGATCACCGCCCGGGTCGGAGGGCCCCGTCCACGCGCTCGCGTCCTCCGCGACGGAGGTGAGGAACGAGGTGTCGGGACCTTCGCTCTCCGCTCCCTGAGCGAGGGGCGGCGGGTCCATCTCCACGGGCGGAGTCCACGGCCCCCGCTCGACGCGTTCACCCGGCTCGACACCCTCGACAGGGCCCTCGCCGAGCTCGGCCGCGTCGTCCGTGCTCACGGCGTCCCCGGCAGCACGCGCGTCCCCGGCACCGCGCTGGTCCTCGGCGTCGCGCTGGTCCTCGGCACCGCCGCCAAGCCGATCGCCGGTATGTCCCGTCATGATGGGCCTCCAATCGCATCGGCCCCCGGGTACCCACGCGGGACCGCGTCACCCCGGACCCGGCAACCTCCTCCCGCCCCTCTCACACCGCCAGCCGCTCCGGCTCCTCCAGCCGCCCGAAAGCACTCTCATCAAGCCGGGCGAGCAGGTCGGCAGGATCGGCGTACACCTCCTGCGCACCGGCCTCTCTCAGGCGCTCCGGGGGTATCCCGCCGGAGCGGACCCCCACGGGGGTGACCCCCGCGCGGGCGGCGGCCCGCATGTCCCATACCGAGTCACCGACGAACACGGTCTGCTCCTTCGCCGCTCCGGCCAGCTCTCTGGCCTGGTCCACGGGCCCCGGCGCGGGCTTGCCCTCGGAGACGTCGGCGGCGCTGGCCACGCCGACGATGACGGCCTCCGCGCCGATCGCCTGCCGCATCGCCGTCAGCTCGGCTCCGTGCGCCGAGGTGGCCAGCACGACGCGCCAGCCTGCTTGTGTCCCGGCGGGGTGAAGGGCAGCTCGCCCGCCTGCTGGTAGCGGGCCAGCGCTTCGAGTACCGGGGCGGCATCGTGATCCATAGATCCCGGGGTGCCCTCGGGCGGCGAATCGGAACCAGGTTTCTCCCTGCGGGGCCCCGCCTGGCACACACCGTGTCCGGAACGGGACGGCACAGCACGGCACGGCACAGGACAGCAGACGGTGGCACCCGGCACCCTCCCGGCGCCCGGCTGGCAGGGCACGGCATGTGCGGGACCGCCGCCCGTCTACAGCGGCGGCGCTCAGCGCTGTTCCCTGGGCACCTCGCGGACGACGTCCTGCGGCTTCTTGTCGTCGCGCAGGCCCAGGAACCGGGGGTGGCGCAGCATGCCGTCACGGGTCCACTCGGTGAAGCCGACCTGGGCGACGAGGCGGGGCTCGACCCAGTGTGCGCCGCGTTCGCGCACCGGATCGGCGAACGGTGAGCGCCGGGTCTCCAGCTCGTCGAGGCCGGCACGCAGCGCGAGCAACGTGGCGTGGTCGTAGCCGGTGCCGACTTTGCCCGCGTAGCGCAGCGCACCGTTCTCGTAGTGGCCCAGCAGCAGCGCGCCGAAGCCCGTGCGGGCGCCCGCCGGGTCGGTGAAGCCGCCGATGACCAGCTCCTGGCCGCGCTCGCACTTGAGCTTGAGCCAGTCGGGAGAGCGACGGGTGACATAGCGCCCGTCGGCCCGCTTGGCGATCAGCCCCTCCCAGCCGCGTGCGCACGCCTCCTCCAGCTGCCGCTGCCCGCCCTGGTTGCGGTGCGGGGTGAAGCGCAGCGGAGCCTGGAAGTCCAGCGCCTTGCGCAGCAGCGACTTGCGGGTGCGCAGCGGAAGACGGGTGAGGTCCTTGCCGTCGAGCCGCAGCAGGTCGAAGAGGTAGTAGGTGACGGCCACGCCACTGGCTCTCGCCTGACGCTCGGTACTCAGCTGCATCCGCTGCTGGAGCCGGGAGAAGTCGGTGCGCCCGCCGGAGAAGGCGACGATCTCGCCATCGACGGTGAAATCCGTGCCGCGCTGCGCGGCGAGCGCCTCGACGATCTCCGGGTAGGTCTGATTCACGCCGCGCCCGGTGCGCGACAGCAGCCGCAGGCGGCCGTTCTCGCACACGCCGATCGCCCGTACGCCGTCCAGCTTGCGCTCGAAGATCCAGTTGCGGCCGAACACCCGCCGGTCGCTCAGCTCGGCGCGCATCGGCGGTTCCGCCAGTTCGGCGCCGGGCCGCGCCTCGCGGAGCAGGGCACGCTGGTGCGCCGGCAGCCCGTCGAGCAGGTCGCCCAGGGCACTCATGACCGGGCCCTCATGACAGGCCGCTCACGGCGTTCATGGCTCTCGCGGTGCTCACGGCGTTCATGGCTCTCGCGGTGCTCACGGCGTTCATGGCTCTCGCGGTGCTCACGGCGTTCATGGCTCTCGCGGTGCTCACAGTGCTCACAGTGCTCATGAGGAACGGTGCCATTCCGCTTCGGGTTGCTCAGCCACCCGTTTGAGGGAGCGGTTGCTCAGCGCCGAGCGGACGCGCCAGGGGTCGGGGGTGCCGCGCGAAGAGGCGTGGCTGTCGTTCTCCTTGACCAGCAGCCATGCTTCGCGCTCGCCGTCGCCGCCGCTACGGAACCGGGTCAGTGCCCAGTCCCCCGGCAGCTTGCCGCCACGCAGCCGGAAGGAGATGTGTCCCTTCCGCAGGGCCTTGCCGAAGTCCTTGGACAGCGGCTCATAGGTGCCCTGGTCCCAGACGATGACGGACCCCGCGCCGTACTCGCCGCGCGGAATGACGCCTTCGAACGTGCGGTACTCCAGGGGGTGGTCCTCGGTGGGCATCGCCAGCCGCTTGTCCTTGGGGTCCATCGACGGACCCTTGGGCACCGACCAGGACTTGAGCACTCCGTCCCACTCCAGCCGGAAGTCGAAGTGCAGGGTCGTCGCGTCGTGGATCTGCACCACGTAGCGCGGCTCGTCCGCATGCGGCCTGCCCTCGCCCTGGGGCTCGGCGGTCCGGTCGAAGCGCCGCTTGCCCCGGTACGTCTTCAGCGCGTCCCTCTCAGCACTCACGTCCGCTCCTCGCTCCTCGGACCATGCCCACGGCCCCCGCGTTCCCACTGTCCCCCGAGCCACACGGGTTCGCAGGACCGGCGGGCCTCGCGAGGACAGCGGGGAGAGCGGGGCCGGAGTGGGGGCCGGAGGGGACCGTGGGGCGGCTGCCTGGATGCCGCCCCACCGGCTGCTCAGGTGGCGGGGCCGAGCTGGTCGGACCAGGGCGTCAGGGGCAGCGTCAGGGGCGGAGGGTTGACCGCGCCGGGGCCGATGATGTGGCTGCCCAGCCTGCCGCCAAGGTGCACCAGGCGGCCGTCGTCCTCCCGGAAGTGCACGGCACCGTCCCCGCGCTGCACGGCGGACACGGCCTCCGCCAGGAACCCCAGCTCACCGGTGTCCTCGTCGGACCACTGGTACCCCCGCCACATGTACTGATCGACCCACAGCGTGGCGACATCGTCGAAGTAGACGGCGATCATGCTGGAGGCGTTGCCGGGGCCGATGAGCACGCAGAACTCGTCGGTGATCAGCGGCGCCAGCGGGTAGCCCGGCACCGCTTCCGCCGCTTCGGTGAAGATCCGCACCACGGGATGCGGTGAGCCGGCCGGAGCGCCGCCGGTGCCCGCCGAACCGAGCGGGGCCGGTGCGCCGGGCGGGGCCCCGGTGTCGAGGTGGACGGCGCTTTCCACCGGGCCGGGCAGTCGCTTGCCCCAGGCCGTACGGGCCGCGTGCGCGGCACGGGCCGCATGGCCCGCGCGGGCCGCCCCCGCACTCGTCCCCGCACTGTCGTCGCTCACCTGTTCACTCGCCATCGCGTTCCCCTTGTCTCGTCTCGCCTCGTCCTCCGGTCCCGCGCCGGGCTTCAGACCGCACCCTGCACACTCATCCGACCGTATGCGGAATCCGTCCCCCGGGCGGCTCGGCGCGCGCGGCGCGGCGTGGTGCCGCCGCTCCCCGGGACGAGCGGCGTGCCCAATTCCACGCCCGGCGAGTTGACTTCACGGGAGGCCGACTTCACTTCACGGGAGGCCGACGGGCCGCCCCGGCATCGCCTCCCGAGGCCCGGCACGAGGAGACCCGTTGAAGCCCGCACCGTCCGCCCAGTCCGCACCATCCATCCAGCCCACGCCGTCCGCCCAGCCCACGCCGTCCATCCAGGCGGCACCGTCCATCCGCCCCGCGCCCGTGGGCCGGAGCGCGCCGTCCGTCCGGCCGGGCCCCCACCCGCCCGTACCCGATCAGCAGGACCTCGATGAGGACCTGGCCCGGTACCTCGCCGCGCACCCCTCCCCCGCTGCCGCCGTGGACGCCCTCATCAGAGATGAGCGGGGACGTCTGCTGCTGGTCGATCCCGTCTACAAGGACGGCTGGGACCTGCCGGGCGGCATGGTGGACGACGAAGGGCTCGTGGACGGGCTGCTGCGCGAGCTGCACGAGGAGCTGCGCCCGGCCGCCGTCCGCGTCGGCAGGCTGCTGGCCGTCGACAACGTCCCCGCCGCGGTCTACGGGCGGGCGATGACCGCCTGCGTGTACGCCGTCCACCTGCCGCTCCCGGTGCGCGCCGCGGACTTGACACTCCAACAGGACGAGCTGCGCGCCGCCGAGTTCGTGCCGGAGGATGAGGCGCTGGCCCGCCTCCCGGAACGGCTGCGCCGACGCGCGGCGGCCGCGCTCGCCGCCGAACGCGGCTCCCACACCGCCCACCTGCACGACGGCCGCCCGGCCCCGCAGTCCCCTCACGACCGCCGGGCCACCCTCCCCGCACCGGCGGTCACCGCCATTCCGCTGGTGGTGGACGAGACCGGTCGGGTACTGGTGGTGCCGGACCGCGCCGCGCCCCGCGACGCGGCTGCGCGCCTGGTGGACGAGGCAGCGGACGCGGACGAGCCCGCGGACGCGCCGGTCACCGGCTCGCGGCCGGACCCGGATGCGGGCACGGACGCGGGAAGGGATCCGGCCCCGGATGCGGACATGGACGCGGAACGGGAGTCGGTCTGCCGCCCCGGCGCGGCTCTCGGCGGGAGCGGGTGGCGGCTGCCGCAGGGCGCGGTGCGCGCCGGGGAGCGGACGCGGTCGGCGGCGGGGCGCGCGCTGGAACAGGTGGCGGGCGTCGAGGACGTGGTGGTGGAGCGGCTGCTGGCCGTGGTCGAGTGGGCGGCGCCCCCGCGCGGGCGGGCCCTGCTCACCCATGTGTACGAGACGCGAGCGACAGCGCACGAACGGGCAGCGGTCCGCCGGGTCCCGCTCGCGTCCCTCGCCGCGCTCCTCCCTCCGCACGAGGCACACGTACTGCACCGCGCACTGGCGGCCCGTGCCGCCGGCACGGTCGTACACCTGGAGCCGCCCGTCGGCCCGGGGCCGTCGGCACCGCCCGCCCCGTGAACGCGGACCGCGCGGACCGCGTGCGGCTCTCGGCGGGCATCGCATGGAGAGCGGCAAGCATAGAGCGCTTGCCGCGTTCCGGCAGCTCAATGCCCCCTTCACAGGCTGGAGTTGGCGATTAACGTAGAGCCATGACCATGACCACGGCGTGGGCCCGGGACACGGGCGGAGAAGAGGACAAGGACAGGGCCAGGGCTGCCAGGGCGGCCAGGACGGTGGCGGTCTCCCGCCCGGACGAGGCACGAAAGCAGGAGCGATGACGACAGTCGAGCCACCGGTCTCCCGTGAGCTGTATCCGCCCATCGAGCCGTACGAGAGCGGAATGCTGGATGTGGGGGACGGCAACCACATCTACTGGGAGGCCAGCGG
Source organism: Streptomyces axinellae (assembly GCF_039532135.1). Classification (NCBI taxonomy): domain Bacteria; kingdom Bacillati; phylum Actinomycetota; class Actinomycetes; order Kitasatosporales; family Streptomycetaceae; genus Streptomyces; species Streptomyces axinellae. Next base: position 58,811 of record NZ_BAAARJ010000008.1, on the reverse strand, counting down.
GAATCCGGCCGGAAAGCCCGCGCTCGTGGTGCACGGCGGTCCCGGTTCGGGCTCCGGGCCGAGCCGGCGTCAGTTCTTCGACCCGGAGCGCTACCGCATCGTGCTCTTCGACCAGCGAGGCTGTGGCCGCAGCACCCCGCACGCCAGTGACCCGGCCACCGGCATGCGGCACAACACCACCTGGCACCTGGTCGCCGACATGGAGAGACTGCGCGAGCACCTGGGCGTGGAGCGCTGGGTGATGTACGGGGGGTCGTGGGGATCGACGCTGATCCTGGCGTACGCGGAGACCCATCCCGAGCGGGTCGCCGCGCTGGTGATCGCGGCCGTCACCACCACCCGCCGTTCCGAGATCGACTGGCTCTACCGGGGCGCCGGCCACTTCTATCCCGAACAGTGGGAACGGTTCGTCGCGGGCGCCCGCGTCCTCGGCCCGCGGGACGGAGCGGGCGGGCCGGGCGGGCCGGAGGGGTCGGATGTCCCGCCGACGCCGGAACTCCTCGCCGCCTACGCGCGGTTGACGGAGCACCCGGACCGGGCCGTACGGGAGCGGGCCACGGCCGACTGGTGCGACTGGGAGGACGCCGTGCTCTCGGCCGAGACGGGCAACGCCACCCGCCCCTTCGGCGACCGTCCGGGGAAGGACCGGCTGGCGCTGGTACGGATCTGCGCGCACTACTTCTCGCACGGCGCCTGGCTGGAGGAAGGCGCCCTGCTGCGCGACGCGGGCCGCCTGGCGCACCTGCCCGGGGTCCTCGTCCACGGCCGGCTCGACATGGGTGGCCCCCTGGACACGGCCTGGCACCTCGCCCGCGCCTGGCCCGGCGCCGAGTTGACCATCGTGGAGGGCGCGGGCCACCTCGGCAGCGGGGAGACCCGCGCCCACGTACGCGCGGCGCTGGACCGGTTCGCACGCCACACGACGCCGTAGCGCGACCGCCGCCCCCGCCGCCGGGGGCGCGGGGAGCCGCGCGGATCCGCGGGACCGGCCTCAGCCGAGGGTCGCGCGCAACAGCCCCGCGATCTCCGGCGCGCGTTCGCCGACGAAGAAGTGGCCGCCGGGCAGCGGGCGGAAGGTGAACGGACCGCTGGTCAGCTCGCGCCAGCCGCGTACCGAGGCGGGCGGGACGCTGGTGTCCGCCAGCCCGGCCAGCGCCGTCACCGGGCAGCTGAGCGGCGGCCGTGGAGCGGGCGCGTAGGTCTCGACGAGGGTGAAGTCGGCGCGCAGAACGGCCGCCGCCCGCTCCACGGCGGCCGGATCGTCGAACAGTTCGACCGGCACCTGCCCGTAGACGCCCAGCATGGTCATGAACGCCGCGCGCGGCAGGTCGTGCAACGGCCTGCGGCCACTGGGCACATGGGGCGGGTTCTGGGCCGCCACCATCAGCCCCCGGGCCGGCCGGCCGGCGGCCTCCAGCCGGCGCGCCCCCTCGAAGGCCACGGCGGCGCCCATGCTGTGCCCGAACAGGGCGTAGCCGCCGGGTGCGGCGCCCGCCTGCTCCAGCAGGACGGGCAGCAGACCGTCCATCAGGCTGTCCATGTCGCGGTACGGAGCGGCGGCGGCCCGGTTCTCCCGGCCCGGGAGCTGGATCGGTACGACGTCGATGTCCGGCGCCAGCAGCCGCTGCCAGGGGCGGTAGGCGGAGGCGCCCTGGCCCGCGCAGGGGAAGCACAGGAGCCGCACCCGGGCCCGCCCCCCGGAGTCGGGGGGCGGGAAGGGGATCCAGGGACTGCGGCTCCGGCTCTCCGGTGTGGTGGCGCTCATGTGCTGATGATCTCCGCGATGGCCCGCACCGTCGGGTTCTCGATGAGGGTGGCGATCGGCAGGTCGGTGTCGAACTCGCGGCGGACGCGGGCCGCCAGCTGGACCCCGACCAGCGAATTGCCGCCCAGTCCGAAGAAGTCGTCGTCCACGCCGATGTCATCGATGCCCAGCGCCTCGGACCACAGCCGGGTGAGCCGCGCGTGGACGGTGCCCGCCGCGCCCGCCGCGGCCGTGGTGGTCACCGCGCCCGCAGTGGCCGTCGGGCCGGCGCTCGCGTTCTGGCCGGCCGCTCTCCGCTCGGCCCGGCCGCTCCCGGGCCGCCGTGCCGCGCCTGCCCGGGGCCGGGCGGGGTCCGGCCGTACGGCGGGCGGCTGGTCGGCGGGCGGCTGTCCCGCTTCGGCGATCACGTCCTGGGTGAGGCGCTCGACAGCGCGCAGCCGGGCCCCGATCCCCTCGGGTACGACCACGATCTGCGGGCCGAGCCGGTCGCTCAGGATGTGCCAGAGCGCTTGGACGCCCTCCTCGGGCCGGATCGCGAACGTCCCGCCGAGCCCCTGCGCTCCGGGCGCCTCTCCCGCCCTGAGCACCTCTCCCGTCCCGGGGATCTCCCCCACCCCCGGGGCCTCCGCTTCCGCCGCGGCCGACCACTCGTCGATGACGCGGCGCAGCGCCCGGCGGAAATCCTCCGGGTCCCAGACGCGCACGGTGTAGCCGACGACATCGGCGACCTCGCGGCCCTCGGCATCGGTCACCGTGATGTCGAAGGTCACCATGTTCTGATGCGCCCCGCGCCGCCGCGCGTACGCGTACACCGTCGGCGGCAGCGGCCCGCGCACCGTGATTCCGGCGATCGAGAACGGCAGATAGCTCTCTCCCGTCGCGCCCAGTTCGGGGAGATAGACGGCGTTGGAGGTCGCGGCGTCGAACAGCGCAGGATGCAGCGGGTAGGCGGACAGGTCGGCGGCGAAGGGCGCGGGCATCTCGATCCGGGCGAGCGCCGAGGAGTCGTCGCGGCGGATCTCCGCCATGTTCGCCCAGCGCGGCCCGAAGTCGATCAGCCCCACCTCGGGGTGGAACGACCCGGTGTCCGGCTTGACGACGGGGAAGCACTCGCGCAGCACGTCCAGGTCCTGCACCTGCGGACTGTCGCCGGGCGCGGCACGCAGTTGGCCGGTGGCGTGCTCGGTCCACTCCTGGCCGGCTCCCGCGCTGGCGATGCTGAAGCGGAAGCCGCCTCGCTCCGGCGTCAGCGTCGTGCGCAGAGTGCGGCGTTGGGCCAGGGGGAGGACGTGGAGGAAGGTGACGTCGGTCAGCAGCAGGTCCGCCCCGTCCCGCCCGAGCGCCTCCGCCAGCGCGTCGGCGCCCGCCGCGCGCGCCATCTCCAGGTAGGCCGTCGCGGGCCACAGGGGTGTCCCGGCAACCTGGTGCTCGCCACTGACCCAGTGGGTGTCGCCGTCCGCCACCGTGCGGTACGTGACCGTGCCATCGGGCCCGTCGGCGCGCGCCCCCAGCAACGGGTGGACGACGGCGGGGCCGGTGGTGGATGCGGCGACGGGTACGGGGCCCGAGGAGCCCGGGGAGCGGGGGCGGGACGAGGGCACCGGGTGGCCCGCCCGGTCCGGCGCGCTGTCGTTGTCGACCGCCGGGCCGTTCTCCGGCGCCCTGCCGTCGCCGTGCCCCGGCATGTGCCCGTTGGTGAGCGCACGTACGGCGCCGTTGAGCGGCGGACCGGCCTGCGGACCGATCTCGGCGTACGCCTGTGCGCCGGGCCGCGCGCCGTCCGGCCCCGCCTCCAGGCCGTGGCTCTCCGGCCTGCCGTGGTCGTCCGCCCGGCCGTGGCCGTTGGCGGGGGCCGCGCCCTCGGCAGGGGACGGCCCGTTCGCGGGGGACGCCCCGTTCGCGGGGGACGGCCCGTTCGCGGGGGACGCCCCGTTCGCGGGGGACGGCCCGTTCGCGGGGGACGGTCCGGCGGCGGAGGTGGCCAAGGAGACGGCCTCCGCCGGAGCCGCGCCGGTCTGGAGGGCGCGGAACGCGGCGGGGGCCAGGGCGTCCGCGTGGGCCGCCATGCCCACTTCCGCCCACGCGTCCCAGTTGACGGAGACCGTGAGGCCGGGGCCGTCGGCCGAACGGGCGTGCGCGTAGGCGTCCATGAAGGCGTTGGCGGCGGCGTAGTCCGTCTGGCCGAGATTGCCCGCGACCGAGACGATCGAGGAACAGAGCACCATCAGCTCGACCCGTTGCCCCAGCAGCCGGTCCAGCACGAGCGTCCCGGTCACCTTCGCCGACATCACGCGCTCCGCCTCGGCGCGGGTCTTGAGGGCCAGCAGCCCGCCGCCGGGCACGCCCGCCGCGTGGAAGACGCCGTGAACGGGGCCGAAGTCCCGTTCGCCGCACGCCACCGCGGAACGCATGGCGGCCTCGTCCGCCACATCCGCCCGGCAGACCAGCACCTCGGCGCCGTACCCCTCGATACGCCGCAGCCGCCGCACGGTCTCCAGCAGGCCCGTGTGGGGGCCGGGACCGGCTGCCGACTCCGCCTCCTCCAGTAGCCGGTCCCAGTCCTCGCGGGGCGGGAACGCGGAGCGGGCCGTCAGCACCAGCCGGGCGCGCACGGCTTTGGCCAGGGCCTCGGCGATGGTCAGTCCGATACCGCCGAGCCCCCCGGTGATCAGGTAGGTGCCGCGCTCGCGCAGCGGCCCGGCGCCGTCCAGGGTGTGCGGCTCGGGCACTTGGGACCAGCTCAGCAGCCAGCGTCCGCGACCCCGCATCGCGACCCAGCGATCCCCACAGGCCGCGAAGGAGGGCGCGGGCTCGCCTGCCCGGGCCAGCTCCGCCAACAGGCCCTGGACGAAACGGTCTTCGCTCACATCGATGCAGCGGACCGCGATCTCGGGCAGTTCCTTGGCCATGACGTCGCAGACGCCGGTGACCGCGGCCCGCGCGGGCTCGATCAGTTCGGCCCCGGTGACCGGGCGGAGGCGGGAGCCGACGATGTCCCAGCGCGTGCCGGCGTCCGCGAGGCCGCTGTGCCCGGCGCACGCCTGGGCGAGAAAGAGCACGCTGTAGAAGCCCAGGTCCAGCCAGCGGGCAGTTTTCTCAGCGGCGGACTCGGCGGCGGCCTGTGCGTCCGGCGGCCCGGTCAGCCAGCCGTGCAGCACGCGTTGGGGCGTCAGCCCGTCGGCGAGGAGAGAGGAAGCCAGCGCGTCGTAGTCCTCCCGGTGTCCGGGGCGCAGCACGTAGCGGCTGCCGGTCAGCCGCTCGAAGCGCTCACCCGGCTCGACCGTCACGACCTGGGCGCCCCCTGAGCGCAGCGCGCTGATGACCGGGTCCAGGACGTCGCCCCGGCGGAAGAGCAGCCAGGTGGCGGCCGGCTGGGCCGTGGCGGGAGGCGGGCAGGTGTCCTCACGCCACTCGGGGCGGAACAGGGCCCGTTCGATGGGCCGTCGGCCCTCGTCCTGCGCCTGTTCCTGGGCCGCCTCCGGTTCCCCCTGGCGGGAGGTCTGCCCGGGGTCGGGCACTGGCGGGGCCACCGGGTCGAGCCAGTGGACGGTGCGCTGGAAGGGGTAGGTGGGCAGCGGGACCCGCTGCCAGTCCCCGTCCCAGTAGGCGCTCGGATCCAGCGGGGCGCCGGCCGCCCACAGCGCGGCCACGGCACGGGCCAGGCACAGGGGACCGTCTTCGGTGCCCTGGGGCATCGGCATGGCCGGCACGATGGTGCGGGTCCGGTCCCCGGCGGCTACGGCCTGGGCGCGCGTCAGGCCGGTGAGCACCTGGCCGGGCCCGGCCTCGACGAACACCAGGTCCGGGTCCTCCAGCAGCCGGGCGATGCCGGGGGCGTAGCGGACGGGGGCGCGCAGGTGTCCGCTCCAGTAGGCGGGGTCGGTGGCCTGCTCGTCGGTGATCCACTCGCCGGTGACGTTGGAGACGAACGGCAGCGTGGGTGCGTGGAGTTCGACCTTGGCCACTTCGGCGGCGAAGGCTTCCAGCGCGGGCTCCATCATGGCCGAGTGGAAGGCGTGCGAGGTGTGCAGCCGGTGTCCGCGCACGCCGCGTCCGGCGAGCGTCGCCTGGGCCGCTTCGATGGCCTCGTGCGGGCCGGAGAGGACGGTGAGGCGTGCGCTGTTGTAGGCGGCGATGTCGGTGCCGGGCAGTCCGGTGACCTCTTCGGCGGGCGCGGAGACCGCCAGCATGCCTCCGCCGGGCAGCTCCTGGACCAGCGCACCACGGCGGGCCACCAGGTGTACGGCGTCGGGCAGCGTGAAGACCCCCGCGAGGCAGGCGGCGACGTACTCGCCGACGCTGTGCCCGGCCATCGCCCGCGGCGTGATGCCCCAGCTCATCAGGAGCCGCGCCATGGCGTATTCGACGGCGAACAGGGCGGGCTGGGCCATGCTCGTGCGGGTCAGCCGGGCCGCGGCCCCCTGGCCGTCCGCCGCGTCCGGGCCGGCCTCGGCGAAGACCGCCTCGCGCAGGTCGGCCTCCAGCAGGGGGCGGGCCCGCTCGGCACACTCGTCCAAGGCGGCGCGGAAGACCGGCTCCTGCTCGTAGAGCCGCTTGCCCATGCCGAGGTGCTGGGAGCCCTGCCCGGGGAAGAGGAAGGCGACGGGCGCTCCGTCGGCGGGTACGGCCCGGGCGGCGGACGCGGGGGCGCGGGCGGCGCGCAGCGCCGCTGTCGCGCCCTCCTCGCCGGGGACGATCGCGGCGCGGTACCGGAAGCGTGGGCGGCCCCGGCCGAGGGTGGCGGCCACGTCATCGAGACGGTCGGGGCGGCCGGACCGCTCCCCGGGGCGGGCCGCCAGGTGGGCGGCGAGGTTGTCGACGGCCTGGGCGAGCGCCTGCGGGGTGCGGGCCGACAGGGGCAGGATCACCGGGCGGCGGGGGGTGGTTTCCGCGTCACCGGCTTGACCGGTGACGGATTCCGAGCCACCCCTGGCGGCTTCCACGGGGCTCTGCTCGACGACGACGTGCGCGTTGGTGCCGCCCACGCCGAAGGAGCTGACGGCGGCGAGGCGGGTGGGCCGGTGCGCGGGCCAGTCGGCGGGCTCGGTGTTGACGTAGAAGGGGCCGTGCTCGAAGTCGATCTCGGGGTTGGGGGTGGTGTAGTTGATGCTCGGAGGGATCCGGCCGCTCTTGAGGGCCAGCACGGTCTTGATGAGGCCGACGATCCCGGCGGCGGGGCCGAGGTGGCCGACGTTGCCCTTGACCGAGCCGATCGGGCAGCTGCGGACGCCGCTCATGCCCAGGTCGCGGTAGGCGCGGGTCAGCGCGTTGACCTCGATCGGGTCACCGACCCGGGTGCCCGTGCCGTGCGCCTCGACGTAGCCGACGTGCTCGGGGTCGAGGCCGGCTGCCGTCATCGCCCGCCGGATGAGCATGGCCTGCCCCTCCACGCTGGGCGCGGTGAACCCGGACTTGAGGGCACCGTCGTTGTTGACGGCGGAGGCCCGTACGACGGCGTGGATGTGGTCGCCCGCGGCGAGCGCGTCGGCGTAGCGCTTGAGGACGACGGTGCCGGCGCCGGTGCCGAAGATGGTGCCGTCGGCCCCGGCGTCGAAGGGGCGGATCCGGCCGGTGAGCGAGAACATGCCGCCCTCGGCGGCGTGATAGCCCGTCTTGCGCGGCAGCTCGACCTGGACGCCGCCGGCGACGGCCGTGTCGCACTCCCCGGCGCGCAGCGCCTGGCAGGCCATGTGCACGGCGACCAGCGAGGTCGAGCAGGCGGTGACGACGTTGACGCTCGGGCCGGTCAGCCCGAGTACGTGGGAGACGGCGGTCGTGAGGTAGTCGGTCGCGTTGGCGACCGCGACGCCCACCTCGCCGAGGAAGGCGAACGCCTCGGGGTGCGAGTTGAGGTTCCACTCCCGGTAGAGGTTGGGCGCGCCGCCGCCGTAGACGCCGACGGCTCCGGGGCAGTGGAAGGGGTCATATCCCGCGTGTTCGAGCGCGGTGTAGGCGGACTCCAGGAAGAGCCGGTGCTGGGGATCGCGCACCTGTGCTTCGCGGGGCGTCAGGCCGAAGAAGGCCGCGTCGAATTCGGCCACGTCCTCAAGGACCGGTTTCGCCCTTATGTAGTGGGGATCACTGAGGACGGAATCAGGAATTCCGGCCGCTCGCAGTTCCTCTTCGGAGAAGCGGGTGACCGACTCGACCCCGTCCATGAGGCGGTCCCAGAAGGTGTCCAGATCGGCGCTGCCGGGAACTCGGAGCGACATTCCGATGACCGCGATGAGGTCCTTTTCGTCCCGAGATTCCACCTGAGAACCCTTTGGCTCTGAACTGCCCACTGCACGGCCCCCCTTGACTAAGTTTCGTACATGTTCTGTCGCGCCTGACCCCGCTGTCCATGCTTCCGAGCCGCACCTTGGCATAAAGTCGCGCCCACGCGGGCCACGACGGCCCGCTCACCCACGAAGGAGCGTGCCGGTGCCCGAACCCCTCTCGTACGCGCCCGGAGCGCTGTGCTGGGCGCACCTGCACACCCCGGAGCCGGACGCCGCGGAGCGCTTCTACGCCGCCGTCCTCGGGTGGGAGTACGAGCATGTGGGCCCATCCTCCGACCGCTTCACATACGCCACCTCACGCCGCCACATGGTGGCCGGTATCACACCCGACACGGCCGCCGACGCGGCGAGTTGGGTCGTCTCCTTCGCGACGGACAGCGCCGACGCGCTGGCGGCGCGGGTCGTCGCGGCGGGCGGCGAAGTACGGGAGGGGCCCGCCGACATGGGGGTGCTCGGCCGCAGCGTGAGCGCCGTGGACAGCTGTGGCGCACACGTCGGGTTCTGGCAGCCACGCGCGCACATCGGCGCCGGTCTCTTCGACGAGGTCTCGGCGCTGTGCTGGGCCGAACTGGCCGTACACGAGCCCGAGGCGGCCGACAGCTTCTACCGCGCGGCGCTCGGGCTGCGCGCCGGACGGCACGCCGCGGCGGAAGAGGAGCACTACGCGGCCTTCCACCTGGGCAGCGGGGAAGCGGTGGCGGGCCGCACCCTGCTCCCGCCCGGCCGCGAGGGGGCCGAGCCGTTCTGGATGCCCTACTTCGGGGTGCGGGACGCCCGGCGGGCGGTGGACACGGCCGTGCGCGGAAGAGCTTCAGTACTGCACTCGGGGACCAACGCGGAGGGCCGCGGGGTGGCCGTACTCACCGACCCCGCCGGTGCCGTCTTCGCCGTACTCGAACTCCCCGCTCCGGCCTGAGTGTTCCACTCCCCTCCGGCGGAACCCACCGGAAGGCGCCCTCTCTTTTCCGGTCCTTTCCGGCTGGTTTCCTCCTCCACACGCCCGGCATACGGCAATTCCCCCCGCGCCGCATCGCAATTCCATGAATTCTCTTCCCCGCCTGTGGAGCGGCCGGTGCCGAGGAAGTAGGGTGCGCGGCCATCGCCGTCGCCCGAACGGCGTGTTGAGCCGCGACGTTGTGGAGGTTACGGATGAGCGCGGGCTCGATCTTCTTGTGGGAACTACTCGGCACGGCGGTACTCATCTTGCTGGGTACCGGCGTCGTCGCGAACAACGTGCTGCGCAGGACGAACGGCAATGACACCGGCACCCTGTTCGTCAACATCGGCTGGGGCTTCGCCGTCTTCACAGGGGCGAGCCTGGCCGCGCCCAGCGGCGCGCATCTCAACCCCGCCATCACCCTCGCGCTGGCCGTCGCCGACAAGACCGACTGGGCCGATGTGCCCATATACATCCTCGCGCAGATGCTGGGCGGCATCCTCGGTGCCGTACTGTGCTGGGCCACCTACAAGCTCCAGTTCGACGACCACGACGACCCGGCCGGCACCCTGGGCGTGTTCTCGACGGTGCCCACCATTCCGAACAAGCTGTGGAACACGGTCACCGAGACGCTGGGCACCTTCGTCCTCGTCGCCTTCGTCCTGTTCTCCCCCGCCTACAAGCAAGCCGACGGTGTCCCCGATTTCGGCAACTCCGCGCTCGGTTACGCGGGCGTCGCCTTCGTCGTACTCGTGATCGGCACCTCGCTGGGCGGCCCCACCGGCTACGCCATCAACCCGGCCCGCGACCTCGGCCCCCGCCTGGCCTACGCGTTCGTCCTCCCCATCAAGGGCAAGGGCCCGGCCCAGTGGGCCTACTCCTGGGTGCCGGTCGTCGGGCCACTGCTCGGCGGGGTGCTGGCGGCGCTCTTGTACCTGGCCTACCCGAGCGCCTGACCCGGCCCGTCCCGGTCCCCGGCCCCGGCCCCGGTGTCCGAACGGGCGCCGGACCGGGCGGGCGCCGGACCGGGCGGGCGCTGCCCGGTTGACCGACGCGGCCGGAATCGAATGCCTGACCAGGGTGCGGGCCCGCTCGCCGCTCCATGCACTCCTACGAGTGGATCAGAGCGCTGCGCCGCCGACGCGGCCACCGCGGGCGCTTGGATCGGTCCGTAAAGATCGCCGGCGATCGCCGACTGCCACGCGGCGCACCATCGCCGCAGCGCACACCGTCGCCGCGCGGACCAGCACTCGGGAAAGGCACCACCGTGCAAGGAGCACCACAGCGCGCCCGCGCCCGTGGACACACCCGCCGACGTCTCGCCGTGGCCGGCGCGGGAGCGGTCCTCGCTCTCGTACCGGCCCTGACGGCGGCCTCGGCCGCGTCCCCGCCCTCCGGCCCGGCTCCGGGCGGAGGCAGGACCACGACCGTCCAACTCCTCGCCGTCAACGACCTGCACGGCAACCTCGACGCCGTGGAGGGCCCGGCCGGTGCCGTCTACCGCGACGGGCCAGGCGGTGAGCCCGAGCGGGTCCAGGCCGGCGGAGTCCCCCGGCTCGCCACCCTGCTGGACCGGGCCAGAGGCACGGCCAAGGGCGCCGCCTCACTGACCGTGGGCGGAGGCGACATGATCGGCGGCAGCCCGCTGCTGTCGGCCGCCTACCACGACGAGCCGACCGTCGAGGCCCTGGAGACCGTGGGCCTGGACGTCTCCTCCGTCGGCAACCACGAGTTCGACGAGGGGCCGCGCGAGCTGGCCCGCATGGACAAGGGCGGCTGTCACCCCAAGGACGGCTGCGCCGACCCCCAAAGGCCCTACGACGGCGCCGACTTCCCGTATCTGGCAGCCAACGTGCTGCCGCGGACCGATACGGGCAAGTCCGGTGCGGGCAAGGCCGAATCGGCCAAGGCCGATCCGCGCAAGGCCCCGGGCGCGAAGTCTCCCTCCCGGCGGGCTGAGGCCCGCAAGGCGCGCAAGCCGATCCTGCCGCCGTACTGGATCAAGAAACTGCCCAGCGGTGAGCGCATCGGGTTCATCGGCCTGACCACCAAGGACACCCCCTCGGCCGTCAGCGCCTCGATGACCCGCGACCTCGTCTTCGAGGACGAGGTGCGCACCATCGACCGCTACGCGGACGAACTGGACCGCAAGGGGGTCAAGGCCGTGGTGGCGCTGGTGCACGAGGGCGCAGAGCCGCCGGGCAAGACCTACGACGCCGACTGCGACAAGGACGGCCCGGCCAGCGGCCTCAACGGCCGTATCAAAGGGATCGCGGCCAAGGCGTCGCCGAAGGTGGACCTGTTCGTCACCGGGCACTCGCACGAGGCGTACGTGTGCACGGTCGAGGATCCGGCCGGAAACCCCCGGCTGGTCACCCAGGCGGCCTCGTTCGGCCGTACCTTCACCGACCTGCGCTTCGATCTCGACCGCTCCACGGGCGAACTGGTGCGCTCCTCGGCCTCGGCCCGCAACCACATCGTTCCCCTCGACACCCCGAGGCAGCGCAAGACCGACCGCATCGTGGAGAAGTGGCGGCAGCGCTCGGCGGAGCTGGCCGACAAGCCGGTCGGTCACATCTCCGACGACATCCCCGGGCGCGGCTCGGACCGGCCCGAGACCCCGCTGGGCGACCTGATCACCGACACCCAGGCCGAGGCCACTCGTGCCGAGGGCGCCCAACTCGCGCTGCTCAACTGGGGCGGCATGCGTTCCGACCTGGTGTACCGCACCTCCGGCAAGGAGGGCGACGGAGTGGTGACGTACGGCGAGGCATTCCGCGTGCAGCCGTTCGACAATCCCCTGGTGACGATGACGCTGACCGGCAAGCAGCTCATCGAGGTGCTGCGCCAGCAGTTCTCCGGGGCCAACGCGGGCTATCCGCAGGTGCTCCAGCTCTCCGACGCGCTGCGCTTCGACGCCGACATGTCCCGCGAGGGAGCCGACCGGCTGCTGGCCGACACCGTACGGGTGGACGGCAAGCCGGTGGACCCGTCCGGTTCCTACCGGGTGACGGTCAACGACTTCCTGGCCGAGGGCGGCAACGGCTTCACGGTGTTCAAGGAGGGGACCCACCGCGAGAGCACGACGACCGACCTCGCGGCCTTCACCGACTACCTCAAGACCCGCTCCTCGGCCGCCAAGCCGATCGCCCCGCCGAAGGCCGACCGCATCACCTGGCACTGAGGCGCTCCACGCCCCATGCACCACCGACGCCCCGGGCTCCAGGCCCGGAGGCTCCGGCCCCGGGGCCCGCGCCCCGGCCGAAGGCGTTCTCCAGCTGAAGGTCTCTTCGGCCGAAGGTGCTCTTCCGCTCCCGGTCCGGCACGGGTTCCGGGGGTGTGCGCGCCGGCAAGCGGCGCGCACACCCCCGGAAGGAGGCGGCACATCCGCCCGGTGCGGTCCTCGTCCGAAGGGTTTGCGCCGACTCGTCGGCTCTGCCGCGTACGGGCGAACCGGCGCCGGGGATGATGTCGTTTCTTCCGGTCCTCTCCCGCCGAGACCCCGAGGTGCGTCATGGTCACCGCTTCCCGTACTCCCTCGCTCTCCCGCGCCGAACTGCGCAGCGTCTTCGACCACGGCGGCTCGGACGAGTGTGCCGGGGAGCTGGTCGGCATCGAGGTGGAGGCTGCGGCGCTCGATCCGGTCACCGGGGCCGCCGTGCCCTACGAGGGCGAACGCGGCGTCCGCGCACTGCTGGCATCCCTCGCCGCCGAACCGGGCGCCGAACCCGAATACGACCGGGGCGCGCTGGTGGGGGTGCGCCTGGCCGGGGGCGGCGCCGTCTCGCTCGAACACGGCGGAGCCGTGGAGTTCTCCTCACCGCCGGCCCGCTGTGTGGCGGAGCTGGCCGGGACCGGCGGCCGGGCGCTGCGGGAACTTGCCGAGCGGGCCCGGCGATTCGGTTTCGCTCTGGTGCCCGGGGGCCAGTACCCCTGCACCGCCATCGACGAGGTGCGCTGGGTGCCGCACTCGCGCACCCCCCTCATGCGGCGCCACTTCGCCCGGCTGGGCGAGGCGGGGGCGTGGGGGCCGCGCGTGATGTCGATGACCCTCTCGACGCAGGCGACGTTCGACTTCGGTTCCCCCGCCGACCTGGGTGAGAAGCTGCGCACCCTGGTCGCCGCCTCGACACCCGCCGCCGCGCTCTTCGTCAACGCGCCGATGGAGGCGGGCCGGCCCTGCGGGATGCTGTCCCGGCGCATGCACTATCTGAGCCGTACGGACCCGTGGCGCACGCGGGTGGTCCCGGTGACGCTGCGCGAGGACTTCAGCGTCGATCTCTTCGTCGACTGGGCCCTGTCCCTGCCGATGATCCACCGTGCCACCCCGGACGGCGGGCGCCGAAGCGTCCCGCAGGTGCCCTTCGGAACGCTGCTGACCGAGGGGTTCGAGGACGGCACCCGGCCGGACCTGCTGGACTGGCGGGCCCATCTGTCGCAGATGTTCACCGATGTGCGGCTGCGCGAGACGCTGGAGACGCGCGCCTTCGACGGACCGCCGTTCGGCGCCTTCACGGCGGTTCCCGCGTTCTGGAGCGGGCTGACCTACCACCGCCCCTCCCGCCTCGCCGCCTGGGAGCTGCTGCGCGGCGCGGGACCCCGGCAGCACGGTGAGGCGCTGGACGACATCGCCCGGCGGGGACTGGCGGCCCGCTTCGACGGACGTCCGGTGCGGGAGGTCGCCGCCGAACTACTGCGGCTGAGCGCGGACGGACTGCGCGCCCGGATCGCGGCGGGCCTGGAGCGCCCGGCTGCCCTCGCCTGCCTCGATCCGCTGCACGAGGTCCTCGCCACGGAAGCCACCTTCGCCGAACGGACCCTGGCCTTGTGGCGCGAGGACCCCACGAGCTTCCCGGAACGGTTCGTGGCAGCACACCGGATCCCCTGAGCGGCTTCGCCACGGGGGCGGTGCGCGGGCGGACGACGGCGAAGCCACAGCCTTCCCTCTCCGGCCTGGCCGAAGCCGGTGTCAGCGCCGGTGTCGCCGCGGTCGCCGATCAGCGGCCCGCGGCCCGCATCCGCCGCCCTGCCGGCTGAGCGTCCTCGACATGCTGATCCGCAGCCGAGCAGGGCCGGCTCACACCGGCAGCCCACCCCCTGCTCCGCGGCCCGCGCGCCGCACCACAGGGGCCAAGGGGCACCACATCAGGGGTATTTCAGGTACTGGCCGGCGCCCCGCTCCAGCCGGTGTACGGTCCCCGGCCGGGGTGCCCGGCGGCCGGTCAGACCACGCCCTGGTCCCGCATCGCGTCCGCGACCCGGAGGAACCCGGCGGCGTTGGCGCCCAGCACATAGTCCTCGGGGGTGCCGAACTCCTCGGCCGCCGCCACACAGTCGGCGTGGATGTCACGCATCACGGCGGCGAGCCGCTTCTCGGTCTCCTCGAACGTCCAGGAGTCGCGGCCCGCGTTCTGCCGCATCTCCAGCGCCGAGGTGGCCACCCCGCCCGCGTTGGCGGCCTTGCCGGGCCCGTACAGGACCCCGGCCTCGCGCAGCACCCGGACGGCCTCGGGTGTGCAGGGCATGTTGGCGCCCTCAGCGACGGCCTTGACCCCGTTCTTGGCGAGGCGGACGGCGTGCGGCTCCTTCAGCTCGTTCTGTGTCGCGCACGGCAGCGCGATATCGCACGGCACGTCGTAGACGGAGCCGCGCGTGTGGAAGCCGGCGCGGGGGCGGGCCTCGGCGTAGCTGTCGAGCCGGGCGCGGCGGTTGAGTTTGATCTCCTTGAGCAGGTCGAGGTCGAGGCCCCGCTCATCGACGAGGTAGCCGGAGGAGTCCGAGCAGGCGATCACCTGCGCGCCGAAGGACTGGGCCTTCTCCAGGGCGAACAGGGAGACGTTGCCGGAGCCGGACAGCACGACGCGGCGGCCGGTCAGGTCCTCGCCCCGGGTGGCGAGCATCTCGCGGACGAAGTGGACGGTGCCGTATCCGGTGGCCTCGGTGCGGGCCTGTGAGCCGCCCCAGCCGGTGCCCTTGCCGGTGAGCACGCCGGCCTCGAAGCGGTTGGCGAGCCGCTTGTACTGGCCGAACAGGTAGCCGATCTCGCGGGTGCCGACGCCGATGTCGCCGGCCGGGACATCGGTGTGCTCGCCGAGGTGGCGGTGCAATTCGGTCATGAACGACTGGCAAAAGCGCATTACTTCGGCGTCGCTGCGGCCCTTGGGGTCGAAGTCGGCGCCGCCCTTGCCGCCCCCGATGCCCAGCCCGGTCAGCGCGTTCTTGAAGATCTGCTCGAAGGCGAGGAACTTGACCGTGTCCAGCGCCAGTTCCGGCGCGAAGCGCAGGCCGCCTTTGTAGGGGCCCAGCGCGCTGCTGAACTCCACACGGAAGCCCCGGTTGACGTGGACCTCGCCGCTGTCGTCGCTCCACGGCACCCGGAAGAGGATCTGCCGCTCCGGCTCGACCAGCCGCTCCACCAGCTTGGCCTCGGCGTACTCCGGCCGTTTGCGCAGCACCGCCGCCAGGCTGTGCAGCACTTCGCGCACGGCCTGGTGGAACTCTGCCTCGCCGGGGTTGCGCCGGAGAACTTCCGCGTACACGGCTTCGATACGGGCGCCGACATCCACGTGCATCATCCTCGTCCTTCGCACTGTCCGCCCATTCCGGGGCGAACGGGCTGCCTTCGCAGGGTACGGGTGAAAGCTCTGAGCACGGCTCGCGGTGCTCCTCAGCGCGCCAGGCGCACGCCGTTCTCCAACAGCAGTGCGTGGACGAACGCCTGGGGCAGGTTGCCGCGCAACTGCCGCTGTACGACGTCGAATTCCTCGGCGTACAGCCCCGGCGGGCCGTAGGCGGAGCGCTGGCGCTCGAACCAGCGGACGGCGGCGGTCGTATCGCCCTGGTGCCAGGCGGCGAGGGCCATCATGAAGCCGCACAGCAAGAACGCGCCCTCGGCGTCGGAGAGCGGGCGCTCGTCGTGCCGGAAGCGGTAGACGAAGCCGTCCTCGGACAGCTCCCGCTCCACCGCCGCCAGGAGACGGCCCGTGCTCGGGTCGCCGGGGGGCAGACAGCCCCTGGCCAGCGGCAGCAGCAAGGCGGCGTCCAGCGTGGGGTCGTCGGCGGCGCGCGCCCACACCCCGTCGGGCCGCAGACAGCGCCGCCGGGTCTCGGCCAGCACGGTGTCGGCCAGTGCGCGCGGGTGGCGCGCCTCCTTTTCCGGGAGGTGTTCCGCAAGCGCGCGCAGCCCCGTCACCACGCTGAGCCGCGAGTGGGTCCACCAGCGCTCTTCCAGCTCCCAGAGCCCGGCTTCGGGCCGCTGCCAGTTGTGTTCGACGGCGGTGACGGCGGTGTGCGCGGCGCGGCGTACCCGGGGGTCTTCGAGGTGGCCGTGGCGGGCGGCTGCGGCGTAGAGCTGGAGGACCTCGCCGTAGGTGTCGAGTTGGAACTGGCTGCCGGCGTGGTTGCCCACCCGGTCGCTGCCGCCCGGATAGCCGCGCAGTCGCAGGCTGCGCTCGGCGGGGACGTGTTCACCCGTGACGGTGTAGGCGGGACGCAGTTCGTCCCCGGCCTCCAGCACCCGGTCGGTGACGAAGCCGACGGTGCGCTCCAGCAGCGTGTGGGGGCCGTGGGCCGCGACAGCGATACCCATGTAGCACTGGTCGCGCAGCCAGGCGTAGCGGTAGTCGTAGTTGCGCCCCTCCCCCGCGTGTTCGGGCAGCGAGGTGGTGGCCGCCGCGGCCATGCCGCCCGCGGTACTGGTCAGCCCGCCCAGCACCGCGTACGCCTGGCGCGCGTCGCGGGGTGCCAGCAGCCCGGAGCAGTCGGGCACGAACTGGCGCCAGTGGCGCTCGGTCCGCGCCCACAGCCGCCCGGGGTCCAGGATGTCGGCGCCGCCGGCGGCCTCCTCGACGGCGATCTCCAGGACGAGGTCGCGCCACTCGCCGGGGCGCAGGGTGAAGCCGGCCCGCAGGGAGCCGTCGTCACCGGGCTCGGCCTCGGGGACGCCGGCCCAGCGCAGCCGCAGCCCGCCCCCGGTCGAGGTCCACACCGCGCCGCGATGTCCGGTGCCGCTCTCACCGGGCTCGCTGCGCGGGGCACTCATACGGGTGGCGCCGAAGCCGGGGCGGGGGTCGAGGAGTACCCGCACGCCGGTCCCGCCGGCGGGCGCGCGCTCGGCGCGCACCTTGCGGAGCAGGACGAGCCGCCCCGGTTCGGCGGGCAGGGCGAGCGCGTCGCGGCACTCGATCAGGGCGTCCGCGGTCACCCAGCGGCTGACGCGGATGAGCGAGCCGTCCTCGTAGGAACCGCCCGCGACATGCCAGTTGTCCTGGGGGCGGACGACGTACTGGCCGACGCCGCCGATGAGTTGGGAGAAGACCGCTCCGCTGTCCCAGCGCGGTGCGCACAGCCACACGATTTCGCCGCGTGGGCTCATCAGGGCGCCGCGTTCGCCGTCCCCGAGGAACGCGTAGTCCCGCAGCGCCCAGGGCATCTGGGAGTCCGTGCCGCCCGCCGCGTCGGCTGTGTCCACTGCTTCCGCCGCCTCGGATGTGTTCGCGCGGCCGGGTGCCTGGTGCGTCATGCCCGCGACCCTAGTACGCCCTGCTGAGGGCCTCCCTGGCCTGTCGGGCCTGCTGTCTCCCCGGGGCGGGCGTGGGGGCGGGCCGCTGCGGGTACCCGGTGGCTCCGAGGCGGCGAGCGGGCCGCCACCGGCGGGATGGGAGGACGGACATGACGCAGGTCCGCGAGGTCATGACATCGGCGCCGGTCGTTGTCGGCACGCTCACCGGCGTGAACGAGGCGGCACAGCGGATGCGGGACGAGGACATCGGCGCCCTGCTGGTGGTGGAGGGCAGCACACTGCGCGGGCTGGTCACCGACCGGGACCTGGTGGTACGGGTGCTGGCCGAGGGCCTGGAGCCGGGCCGGACGACGGTCAGCGAGGTGTGCAGCCCCGAACTGGTGACGGTGGCGCCCGGCGACGACGCGGGCCGGGCGGTGCAGCTCATGCGGGAGCACACCCTGCGGCGGCTGCCGGTCATGGAGAGCGGCGAGGCCGTCGGAGTCGTGTCGCTGGGCGACCTGGCGATGGAGCTGGATCCCGAGTCGGCGCTCAGCGAGATCAGCGCCGCCGAGGCCACCGTCTGAGGCCCGGGGGTCTCGGAGGCCGGGGGCGGGGCCACAGCCCGGTTGACAAATGACGTTGCCGTGATGGCAAATGAAACGGTGAGCGACGACGAGGAACTGAGCGGCGTACTGGATTCCGTCGGCCCCCGCCTGCGCACGCTGCGCACCGGGCGCGGCGAGACCCTGGCGGAGCTGAGCCGGGTCACCGGGATCTCCGTCAGCACCCTCTCCCGCCTGGAGTCCGGGCAGCGCAAGCCCACCCTTGAGCTGTTGCTGCCGCTCGCGAAGGCGCATCGCGTCCCGCTGGACGAACTGGTCGGCGCACCCCAGACGGGGGACCCCCGGGTGCACGCGCGCCCCCTCGTGCGGGACGGCAGGACGTTCATCCCGCTGACCCGGCACATGGGCGGGCTGCACGCCTACAAGCAGGTCGTCCCCGGGGACACGCACCGGCCCCCGGGCGGCGGCGAGGTCGAGCAGCGTACCCACGAGGGCTACGAGTGGCTCTATGTGCTGTCCGGACGGCTGCGCATGAAGCTGGGCGAGCACGAACTGGTGCTCGCGCCGGGCGAGGCGGCCGAATTCGACACCCGCGTGCCGCACGGTTTCCAGAGCGCGGATGAGCACCCGGTGGAGTTCCTCGTCATCTTCGGCAAGCAGGGCGAGCGCGTCCATGTGCGGGCCAGGCCCGCCGCCTCCGGATAGCCGCCACAGCTCGACCCGTGGGCGCCGCTTCCCCCATCCCACCAGGACAAACGTCGAAATGAGCCCCGACTTCCTTTGGCGCTGCCGGGCGGATGGGTGTTCCCTGGGGAGGGAACGAACGCACCCTCCCGCGAGGTGAGGAGCTGGACATGTCCAAGCGCCAACCAGACCAGGCAGGCAACGAGGCCGATCAGGCCCGGGGTCCGGGTGAGCGGCAGATCCACGGCGGGATGCCGGATCGTACCGACGACGAAGAACTGGCCAGGCGCACCGAGGCGGAACGGGCCGAGGCGGGGCTGGAGGACTACGACCCGGAGGACGTTCCGCCCGCGACCGACACCCCCGAGCGCTGAGAGGCCCGTTCATGCCTATCGCCACGGTGAACCCCGCTGACGGCGAGACCCTCAAGACGTTCGATCCGCACCCCGGCGAGGAGGTCGAGCGGCGCCTGGCCGAGGCCGACCGGGCCTTCCGCACCTACCGCTCCACCTCCTTCGAAGAGCGGGCCCGGCTGCTCAACGCGGCGGCCGACCTGCTGGAGCGGGAGGCGGCCGAGATCGCGCGCGTGATGACCACGGAGATGGGCAAGACCTTCGCCGCCGCGAAGGCCGAGGCCGCCAAGTGCGTCAAGGCGATGCGCTGGTACGCCGCGCACGCGGAAGGTCTGCTGGCCGACGAGCATCCGGCCGGGGCCGATGTGAAGGACTCGGGCGCCGTCTCCGCCCATGTGCACTACCGCCCGCTGGGGCCCGTACTGGCCGTCATGCCCTGGAATTTCCCGCTCTGGCAGGTGATCAGGTTCGCGGCGCCCGCGCTGATGGCGGGCAACGTCGGCCTGCTCAAGCACGCCTCCAACGTGCCGCAGACGGCGCTGTATCTGGGCGAGCTGTTCCGGCGCGCCGGCTTTCCCGAGGGCTGTTTCCAGACGCTGCTGGTGTCCTCCGGCGCGATCGAGGGCGTGCTGCGCGACCCGCGGGTGGTCGCCGCGACCCTCACCGGCAGCGAGCCGGCGGGCCGCTCGGTGGCCTCGATCGCGGCCGACGAGATCAAGAAGACCGTCCTCGAACTGGGCGGCAGCGACCCGTACATCGTCATGCCGTCCGCCGATGTGGAGGCCGCGGCCCGCACGGCGGTGACAGCGCGGGTGCAGAACAACGGCCAGTCCTGCATCGCCGCCAAACGCTTCCTGGTCCACACCGAGATCTACGACGCGTTCGCCGAGCTGTTCGCCGCCGGGATGCGCGAGCTGACCGTCGGCGACCCGATGGCCGCGGCCACGGACGTGGGCCCGCTCTCCAGCGAGCAGGGCCGCGCCGACCTGGAGGAACTGGTGGCCGACGCGGTCGTCCAGGGCGCCGAGGCGCTGTGCGGCGGCCGTCGGCCGCCGGGCTTCGAGCGGGGCTGGTTCTACGAGCCGACGGTCCTCACCGGCGTCACCGACCGCATGCGCATCCACCGCGAGGAGGCGTTCGGGCCGGTCGCCACGCTCTACCGCGTACGCGACCTGGACGACGCCGTGGCGCTCGCCAACGACACCCCCTTCGGCCTCAGTTCCAACGTGTGGACGCGGGACGAGGCCGAAGTCGACCGGTTCGTACGCGATCTGGAGGCGGGTGGCGTCTTCGTCAACGGGATGACCGCTTCCCACCCGGCGCTGCCCTTCGGCGGTGTCAAGCGCTCGGGCTACGGGCGCGAGCTGGCAGGGCACGGCATCCGCGAGTTCTGCAACATGACGACGGTCTGGCGCGCCTGACTCTCCCCGGCCCCGGATCTGTGCCCCGGCCCGGATCGTGCCCACCCCGGGCCGGGGCATAGGCCCGAGGCCGAGCCGGGGCCGGGCCGGTCTCACCGCAGCCCGCACAGCTCCTCGGCCCGGTCGATCGCCCGGGTCAGCGCTTCGGGACCCGGGCGCAGCCCGGCGATCACCTCGTCGATGCCGCGCAGCCCGGCGCGGGCCAGGAGGCGCTTCTCGTTGGTGACCCACTCCCCCCGGGCGGCGAGCAGCGCGTGCGCGGATTGCATGGCGGCGGTCGCCAGCGCCCCCGCGACCTCCGTGAGGGCACCTCGCGGCGCGCTGTTGGCCCTCGCATAGCCGAGCGTCATATCCGCGGAGCCGCGCCAGTGGGCGGGCGCGCTCTCGCGCAGCGCCGCCGGGTAGGCGGGGCGGGGCAGCGATCCGCGCAGCACACGGTTGATGCCCAGTTCGGCGACGACGAGGTAGCTGGGGATGCCGGCGAGGTGGAACATCAGCGGTTCCCAGTGGAAGCGCCCCCGTTCCGCCTCCGCGAGTTCGTGCTCGACCACGTCCAGGTCGCGGTAGTGGACATCCACACGGCGGCCCTCGATCGTCAGCCAGGCGCCGCCGTTGAACACCCCTCCGCCCCAGTCGCCGACCTCGGAGACCTCGCCGTCCCAGCCCAGCGCGCGCAGCACGGCGGGCTCGAAGCTGCCCCGGTAGTAGAGGGCCAGGTCCCAGTCGCTGTCCGGGGTGTGGGTGCCGGTGGCGCGGGAGCCGCCGAGGGTGACGGCGCACACGGCGGGCAGCGCGGCGAGACGGTCGGCGACGAGGTCGAGAAACGCCTGGTCGGTGTCCGTGTCGGTGTCGGCCTCGTGCCCGTGGGCGGTGCCGTGGTGGTGGTGCGGGTCGGTCATGGGAGTCCGATCGGGGAAGGAGTGACTGGCCGCCGCAGGCCGGTCAGGGACGGTTCACCGCGCGGTTCACGCCCGCGACGAACGTGGTGGCCAGGATCCAGCCGGCGGCGATGAGCAGGTAGGAGAGCCACTGGTAGGCACCGGCGGGCGTGTAGGCCCGCTCCTGGCCGAAGTCGACGATGGGCAGCAGCAGATCGAGGCTGTAGGCGAGGGCGTTGAAGGCGGGGGCCTCGTCGGCTTTGAGGGGGCGGGGGTGGTGAAGTCCGTAGACGAGGGCGCCGAGCAGGAGCAGTCCGAGGAGCCAGCCCGCGGCGCGCATGGGGCGGAAGCCGTAGCCGACTGTCACGTCCTGGAGGTGTCCCCACAGCCTTCCGTACAGGGGCAGGGTGGTGCGGTGTCTGCGCTGTTTGGCGAGCTGGACGGTGCGCGCCGCGGCGTCGTCGCCGATGCGGCGGTAGGAGGCGGTCAACTGTTCGTAGGCATAGGGCACGTAGCCGTCCGGGTCGCGGAGCGGCAGGGCGAGCCGGTCGGCTGCGGGGAGGACGGGGGCCAGTGCCGTGTACGTGAGCCCGTCGGTGCGGACCTCGCCCGGCCACACCTCGGGCGCGATGTGCAACAGGTCGAAGCGGGCCCGGCGCAAGTTGAGGGCGCCTTCGACGGGTGCGGCCTCGCGCATCCAGAACTCCCCCGCCGTGCAGCCGCTGGCGCGCAGCGCGACTCCGCCGGGGTTGGCGAGCCGGGCGAAGGCCAGGTTGAGCTGGCCGGGGATGGTGGCGCCCCGCAGGTTGAGGCGGCCCTCCACCCGCATCCGCATGGCGTGCAGGTCCGTACCCACGGCGAGGGTCTCGGCGTCCAGCGCGGTGTCCGAGGGGTGGTGGAAGCGGGCGGAGTCCAGCTGGACGACCCCGGTGACAGTGGCGCCGTCCAGCCGGGCCTTGCCGAATACGGTCAGGTGGGGGCCCCACAGGTCGTCGCCGATGGTGGCATGGTCGAGCTGGAGGGCGCGTCCGGCCCTGTCGCGCCACTCCTGGCTGCCGTCGCTCTCGGTGCCGAGCACGGCGCGGTCCATGAAGAGCGCGCCCGCTATCCGGGCTCCGGCGAGGGCCACGGGCCCGGGGATACGGCAGTCGGTCAGCCGCAGCACGCCATCGACGCGCAGCGTGGCGGCCCAGAGAGCGGGCAGCCGGGACTTGCTGAGGTTCAGCTGCCGGAACTCGGCTCCGTAGAGCCTGGGAGTCCGCTCGAAGTCGCAGTCCCAGAGGGTCACCGCGCAGGGGATGAGGCCGTACTGGAGATCCAGCTCCCCGGTGACGCGGGCGCCCAGCAGCCGCAGGCCCGCGATCTCGCCGTCCTCGGTGGGTGCGGTCAGCAGCAGGGAGCGCAGCACGCGGGCGCGTATCTCCCGCTCCGGCGCGCCGGTGAGGTCCACGGCCGCACCCCGGGGGAACGCCTCCCACACGCGCCGCTCCGGCTCGGTCAGCTCGTTGATCTCCACGCCGGGACTCTTCCGCGATCTCGGCAGCGAGTCAACCGGCGGCCGGTGCGCCCCGGTTGGCGCCCGAGCGCCGGGCCCGGACGCCGGACTCGGGTGCCGGGCCGGGCGCCGGGGGCTCAGGGGCGGTGTGCGGCGGGGATCTCCTCGTCGGCGGGCGGTGGGCCCGGCGGGGTGCCGTCGCCGAAGGGGCGCCCGCCCAGCTGCTCGCGGTGGTGCGGGGTCAGCCAGCCCGACAGCTCCGGGCCCGCCGGGACGATCGAGGTCGGGTTGATGCCCGTGTGCACGACGTAGTAGTGGCGCTTGATGTCGTCGAAGTCGACGGTGTCCCCGAAGCCGGGGGTCTGGTACAGGTCGCGGACGTACGCCCACAGGACGGGGTCCTCGGCCAGCTTGTTGCGGTTGCACTTGAAGTGGCCGTGGTAGACGGCGTCGAAGCGGACCAGGGTGGTGAACAGCCGGATGTCGGCCTCGGTGATGGTGTCGCCCACGAGATAGCGCCGGCCGCGCAGCCGCTCGGAGAGCAGGTCCAGGCGGCGGAAGACATCCGCGTACGCGGCCTCGTACTCCTCCTGCCCGGTGGCGAATCCCGCGCGGTAGACGCCGTTGTTGACGTCACGGAAGACGCCCTCGGCGACCTCGTCGATCTCCTCGCGCAGGTGCTCGGGGTACAGGTCGGGGGCGCCCGGCCGGTGCAGTCCGCGCCACTCGGTGGCCAGGTCGAGGGTGATCTGCTGGAAGTCGTTGGTGACCAGTTGGCCACTGGGTACATCGACGATGGCGGGCACGCTCACCCCGCCGGGGTAGTCCGCCTCGCGCTTGTCGTACGCCTCGTGCAGGAAGCGGATGCCGAGGACCGGGTCCCGGCCGTCGGGGTCGAGGGTGAAGCGCCAGCTCCGGTCGTCCTGAAGGGGGTCGGTGACCCCCAGGGAGAGCGCGCTCTCCAGGCCCAGCAGCCGCCGTGACACCAGTACCCGGCTGGCCCAGGGGCAGGCGCGGCTGACGATGAGACGGTAGCGGCCGGCCTCGACGGGCCAGCCGTCCGCGCCGTCGGCGGTGATCCGGTCGGCGAAGTGGCTCTTGGACCTCTTGAACGCCTTGCGGCCGTACTCGGTGTTCCCGGCACCGTCGCCGGGGTCAGCGGGGCTCATACGGTCTCCTCCTCGCGGGACCGGGCCAGGAGGCCGTCCTCCCGGCGTGATCCCAAACGACACGTGACCCCAAACGATATGGGGCAGGGACCGGGTTCAGCGGCCTATCTGCCAGGCGAAGGGGGGAAGTTGCGCGGCCCGGCAGTACACCTCGACGGCCCAGGGCAGCGCCGCGGCCGACGGGTGCAGCCGTGCGCCTTCCAAACTGGCCAGCAGCCGGGCGGTGTGGTGGACGCAGCCGGTGTACTGCCGGCCGTCACCGGTCAGAACGGTGACGGCCGAACGCCTGCCCTCGCACGGCGTCGGGTCCTTCGCGTCCGCGGCCGGACACCTGCGCGCGCCATCCGCCGTCTTCCCACTGCCCATGTCCCCACCCCGTGTCGCTCCGCCCGTGCCGACGAGTGACTTCCCCAACTGCGACTGATAATGAGGGAGTTGACACACCATTGGGGAACTCTTAACCGGGGGTTCTCAGCCGGTGACGAAATCCCGCACCACGGGAGCCAGGTCACCCACCGGCACCTCGTGGAACCCGCCGGGCAGCGACCGGAACCTCCCCTCCGGCAGCGCTTCGGCGGTGCGGCGGGCGCCCTCCTGGAGCACGGGCGTGCTGGCGCTGCTGCTCAGTACCAGAACGGGGAGCTTCACCCGCGCCAGGTCCGCCGCGGGCAGGGTGCCGTCGCCCATCAGTGTCATGTCGTGGACGAGAGTGGGGGCCAGCTTCTTCAGGCCCTCCCACCCCGGGGACTGCCGCGCCCCCTCGGCGGCCTCCGGCGACAGCCCGACGACCTCCGTCATGAAGTAGGCGATCGCCTCGCCGGACTCGCCCCGCGCGGTCAACTCGGCCAGCCGGGCGAGGTGCCCGGGAGGCTGCGGCTGCCCCGCGGCACCGGTGAAGGGCGGCTCGAACAGCACGATCCTCGACAGGGGCGCCCCTGCGCGCACGGCTTCCAGCAGGACGAAGCCGCCGGAGGACATCCCGAACGCGGGCACCTCTCCCCCACCGCTCACGGCCCGGGCCACCGCCACCAGATCCTCGGCCTCGCGCTCAGGCGCGTAGGGCGCCGTATCACCGCTGTCGCCCCGGCCTCTGCGGTCGTAGGCGATACCGCACATGCCGAGCCGGGCCAGCTCCCGGGCGAGCGGCACACCGGCCTCACGGGTGCTCATCGCGCCGCCCACGAGCAGCACGGGCGCACCTTCTCCATGGCGCTCATAGGCGATCCGGGTGCCATCAGGTGAGGTGACGGTACTGACGGTCATGTGCGACCCCTCTCTGTGCGGGCGGTTCCGCCCGGTTCCGGTACTTGGAAACTTCTAACAGAGGGCACTGACAGCCGGGTCGGTCCCGCCGGGACCGGACCGGCCGGGCGGGCGGGCGGGACCAGGTGGGGCCAGGCGGGCCGTGTCGGGTGGGCGGGCGCTGGGTACCCGCTGCGACCACAACCGCTCATCACAGTCACAGAGCCGCAGGGAGGAAATATGCGCCTCGAATCCCTCGCCCCTCTTCTCACCCGTAACGGACCGTGGGCCACCGTCTACACCGATACGGCGCGGGCCACCGAGTCCGCCGGGGCCGAGCGGCGGCTCACGGCGCGCGCGGCGGGCGACGAGCTGATGCGGCAGGGCGCCGATTCCCGGACCGCCGAAGCCGTGGTGGAGCGCCTGGAGGCGCTCTCGCCCAACGAGGAGCCGCACGGCAGTGCCGTGTTCGCCACGCAGGGTGAGGTCGTGCTCGGTCTGCCGCTCACCGAGCCGCCCGAGCGGACGCGGACGAGCTGGTCGGCACTGCCGCACCTGGGCCCGCTGCCAGGGCTGATGCGGGAGAACCCGCTGTGCCTGACGGCCCGCATCGATCGCACCGGCGCCGATTTCGAGCTGCGCGACGCGTACGGCGTCCGGCCCGCCGGGCAAGCGCTCGGAGAGGACTGGCCCGTGCACCGCACCGCCTCGGGCGACCCGTCCGAGCGGCATTTCCAGCTGCGGGTGGAGAACACCTGGGAGAACAACGCGGGGCTGATCGCCGAGGCGGTCTCCCAGCGCTTCCAGGAGACGGATGCCGACGTGCTGGTCCTCAGCGGGGACCCGCGCGAGCGCCGCGCCGTCCACGACCGGCTCCCCGAGCCGCTGCGCGAGGCCGCGATCGAGACGTCGCACGGAGGCCGGGCCGCCGGTTCCGGAAGCGAACTGCTCGACCAGGACACGCGGCGGGCCCGCGAACACTTCACCGAACGCCGGACCGGCGAGGCTCTCGCCGGTCTGCGCGCCGGGCACGCGGCGGGGCCCGGCCCCGCGCCCGGGGGCGGCACGGCCGAGACCGTACCGGAGCTGGTGGAGGCGGCACGCGAGCACCGGGTGGGCACGCTGGTCATGCGGCCCGGCGGGCCGGACCGGGACCAGGAGGTGTGGGTCGGCCCCACCGCCGACCAGATCGGTGTGCGCCGCTCCGAACTCCAGTACCTGGGCGCCCCCGACCCGGCCGCCGCCCGCGCCGATGACGCGCTGCTGCGGTGCGCCGTGGCGACGGACGCCGAGGTCCTGGTGGCGGGCCCCGAGGACGACCTTCCGGTGGGCGGCCTCGGCGCGCTCCTGCGCTGGACGTACGACGAGGACGCCGGGGCCCCGGCGCCGGGCACGGTCTGACGCTCCCGGCGGGGCGGGGCACGTACGGGGCCCCCCGTCCCACCGGGTCCTGTCCATAACGCCTCGGTCTTGACCCGTTTCCACCGTGGTGAGGCCGCCACGTCCCAGGAGCGGGAGCCGCGGTCGAGCCACCCGGCGAGCAGCCCGAACCCGGCGCCCGTCAGCGCCAGCATGGCCCCGAGCGTGCTGGGTGCCGTGAAGCCGAAGCCGGCGGCGATCACGACCCCGCCGAGGGAGGCACCCAGCGAGTTGGCGATGTTGAACGCCGACTGGACGCTGGCGGAGCCCAGTTCGGGCGCTTCCCCGCCCTGGTCCAGGATGCGGGCCTGGACGCTGGGGATGGCGGCCATGCCGGCGATACCGGTGAGGAAGACGTTCACCGCCACCAGGATCGAGTTCCGCGCCGTGAACAGGAACATGGCCAGCGAGACCGCGAGGGCGAACAGCGCGGAGCACATGGTGCGCAGCGGCCAGTCGGCGAGCCGGCCCCCGAGCATCGTGCCCACTGTCATGCCCGCCCCCGACAGCGCCAGCAAGGCCGTGGCCGCCGTGGGGGTGTAGCCGCTGACCTCGGTCACCAGCGGCTGGATGTAGGTGTAGAACGAGGAGGTGCCGCCGAACCCGAAGACGACCACCGCGTAGGCCAGCCAGACCTGCGGCTTTTTGAACAGGCCGAGTTCGCCGCGTACGGAGCCTCGCGCGGGCCCCGGCTGGAGGGGGATGAGGAGCGCGAGGCAGACGAGTCCGAACAGCCCGATGCCGGCGACCACCATGAACGTCCAGCGCCAGCCGACGGTCTGGCCGAGCAGGGTGCCCAGCGGGGAGCCGACGATGTTGGCCATCGGCACACCCACGAGGACCAGTGAGAGTGCTCTGCCACGCTTTTCCGGCCCTACGAGACCGGCGGCGACGACCGCACCGACCCCGAAGAACACCCCGTGCGGCAGCCCCGAGAAAAACCTGGCCGCGAGGAGCAGTTCGTGGGTGGCGGCAAGCGCTGAGGCCACATTTCCGCAAATGAACATTGCGGACATGACGAGCAGCATCGTCTTTCTGCGCACCCGCAAACCGGCGATGGTGAGCAGTGGTGCGCCGACCACGACGCCGAGCGAGTAGGACGATACGTAGCCGCCCGCGTCGGAGATCGAAACACCCATGTCGGAGGCCGCCTCGGGCAGCAGACCTATCATCACGAACTCGGCCGTGCCGGCTCCGAACGTCGCGATGGCCAGGGCCAAGAGGGCAAGGGGCAACGGGGACCTCCTTGCGGAGTGGGGGCGGGGGATTCACGGCTCGCCACGGGCGAGTCTTTCCTTCAATTGAGGTTGGGCACTTTAGGATTGGATCAAACAATTCCCCAAAAAAGCTGTCCATAGCAGGATTTGGGAATTTTCCCGAACTCGCCCTGGGAGTACGGCAGTCGGGATAAATCGGACCGCGAAGAATCACACCTGGCGGGGTATGGGCGGCCGTTGTGCCGACCGTCACCCCCAGCCGGCTTCCGGTGCGCGAGGGCGAGGGCGAGCCGTCCGTGACACAGCTCGGCCCCCGGGGGAACCGGGGGCCGAGCGGGCCGCGCGGGACCGGATGGACCGGGCGGGCCGGGATGGATCGGTGTGGCGGGAGGGGGTGTGGGCCGCCAACGGGGCCGGGATCAGCCGATGTTGACGTCCACGCAGGCGTAGAAGGCGTTGGCCGTATCGGCGATGTTCCACACGGCGAGCACCTTCTGCCTGCCGCTGAAGCTCTGGAAGTTGACGTTGTGCGAGACGTACTCACCGGGTGTCGCGCCGCCGTCGTCGAATTCGGCGATCTTCGTGTTCCCGATGAAGTACTGCCACGTCGTGGTGCGGTGACGGGCTGTCAGCTTCCAGTCGAAGGTCGCCGACCCGCCGACGTTGGCGACCTTCCAGCCCTTGTTGTCGTCCCGCAGGTCGGCGAATCGCGCGTTGCCGCCCGCGCAGTCCTTGAGCCCCTTGGGGCCTTCGACGCTCTGCGGTTCCCACTTGATCTCACCGCACTGGACGACGTTGGTGGCGCACTGGGCCTGCCGGCTCGCGGGGTCCGTGATCCAGCCGTGTGCGCCGGCGGGGGTCACGGAGAGGCCGAGAACCAGGAAGGGGGACAGTCCGGCGCCGAGCAGTGTCGCTAACTTCCGTCTCTTGTGCATTGCAGCTCCTGGGGGGAAGAGGCCGAGCACATCGAAATTGGTCTAGACTTTAGCGGCTGACCGTGCGCCGTCAAACCCTCGCGCACGCCGGATGCCGGCGGCGCCCACCCGCCCCCAAGGCCACCCACGCGGACACCGGGTCCGGGTCCGGCGGGTCCGGACGAGGCCCGGACCCGCTGGACCCGCCCGCGTCACGCCTTGGGGAAGCTGAAGCCGTAGCCCTCTTCCTGGAGCCACGGCAGGTACTGGCGCAGCGCCTCGTAGGACTGGGAGCGGTCGCCGCCGCCGTCGTGGAAGAGGATCACCGCGCCGTCCCGGGTCTGCTCCTTGGCCTGCTGGACTATCGCGTCCACACCCGGGCGCTTCCAGTCGCCAGGATCGACGATCCAGCCGAGTGGGCGCATGCCCTGGTCCGCCGCTATGCGGCGGCTGTAGGGGGTGAAGGCGCCGCCCGGCGCGCGGTAGTAGTAGACGCGAGCCCCGCCGGACGCCTTGTCGATCATGCTCTTCGCGTCGAGTATCTGCTTCTTCTGGTAGCCGTCCGCCTCGTGGTCCATGCCGGTGTCGTGATCGACGGAGTGGTCGCACAGCCGGTGCCCCTCGGCGACGATCCGCTTGACGAGTTGGGGATAGCGGCGGGCGTTCGGGCCTATGAGGCAAAATGTCGCTTTTATCTGGTATTTGCGCAGCAGATCCAGCGTCTTGGGAGTCCACTCCGGGTGCGGCCCGTCATCCAGAGTGAGCGCGACCGAATGGCCACCCGCCGCCGAGTGATGGCTGAGCGCCCTGCTCGACTTGGGCACCGCCTTCGGCTTCGAGCGCTTGACCGCCGGGCGCTTCCCCTCCTTGGCCCCGGACTGCGGCTGCGCGCCCGAACCGCCGCGCACACTCTGCTCCCAGCCCGGGTGAGGGGCCGAGGCGACGGCCCCCGAACTCGTCCCGACGAACGCCGTCAGCAGACCGACCGCGACGGTTCCCGTAGCGGCGATCATCGCCACGGCTCCCGGCCGACTGCTCCCCTTGCTGTACAAAACCTCTCCCAACTGACCGTTTTCACCGTGCTTGTCAATGATGCAGATCCCACGGGCGTAACAACGGTTCCGCGTGGGACATGAGAGATACGCCGCATTTGGGCCGGGCCGCCACGGAACCCGCACGGCGCACCTGACAGGCTGAACATGCGGTCGCGCTGAAACAAGCCGCGACAAGCCGGGATGAGCCGAACCAGGCCCAGCCACGAGCCTGGGACAAGCTGGAACAAGAGGGAGAGCAGAGGCACATGGTGAGCAGTGTGAGCAGTGACGCCTTCACCGAACAACGGGCGCGCGAGGTACTGACCACGGCGGCCGGCGAGCGGGCGGGGACGGCGCGGCTGCTGTCCCTGGGCGAGAACGCGGTCTTCGCACTGGGTGAAACCGTCGTACGGGTCGGCCGCAGCCCCGAACTGCTCGCCCGTGCCGAACACGAACTACGCGTCGCCACCTGGCTGGAGGAGGAGGGGGTACCCGCCGTCCGCGCCGCCGACCCGGCGCCCCGGCTGATCGGGGACCATCCGGTGACCTTCTGGCGCCGACTGCCGGAGGCCGTACGCCCGGCCGGTGCCGCGGACCTGGCGGGGCTGCTGCGGCTCGTACACAACCTGCCCGCACCGCCGTTCGCGCTGCCGCCACGGGAGCTGCTCGGCGGAGTGGAGCGCTGGCTGCGGCTCGCGGGGGACGCGGTGCCGCGCGAGGACGCGGCGTTCCTGCGCGCCCGCCGTGACGACCTCACCGCCGCGCTGCCGGGACTGCTCCCCCGGCTGACGCCCGGCCCGCTGCACGGCGACGCGCTGCCGCGCAACGTCCACGTCACCGCCGAAGGCCCGCTGCTGGTCGATCTGGAGACCTTCTCCGCCGACCTGCGCGAGCACGACCTGGTGGTGATGGCGCTCAGCCGCGACCGCTACGGACTGCCCGAGGCGGAGTACGAGGCGTTCTGCGAGACCTACGGCTGGGACGTGCGCGAGTGGGACGGGTGCGCGGTGCTGCGAGCCGCCCGGGAGACGGCCAGTTGCGCGTGGGTCTCCCAGCACGCGCCGGGCAACCCCGCAGCGCGCGAGGAGTTCCTGCGCCGCGTGGCCTCGCTGCGCGACGCGGACCCGGCGGTGCGCTGGCACCCGTTCTGACGTGTCCACCGCTCTGGTCCGGCGCCCGCTCTGACTGCGCCCGTTCTGGCGCGGTCCCCGGGGCTCCCCTGCGCCGGGCAGGTCAGGGCGTCGGGGAGGACAGCCAGCCCCGGCGCTCCAGTTCGGCGACGAAGCGGCCGTAGGAGTCGTCCAGCGCGCCCTTCTCCGAGGGCACCGGCTCCACCAGGCGCCCCTCGCCGGCGCCGCCCGTCATCGCGCCCGCGGCCTCCTCCAGGCAAGAGTGCAGGGTGCCGGCGGCGGCGAGCAGCGCGGCGCCGAACGCGGTCTCGGCCCGTGCCGCCACCCGCAGCGGCATCCCGAGCGCGGTGGCGCGCAGCCGCGTCCACAGCGGGCTGCGGCTGCCGCCGCCCGCCGCGTACAAGGGGCCGGAGACCGGGATCCCCAGCGCGCGGATCCGCTCCAGCCCGAGCCGTTCGAGGAAGGCCACGCCCTCCAGGTCGGCGCGGTGCCGCTCGGCGTCGTCGGCGGGGGTGCCCAGGGTGAAGCCGCGCGCCGCGCCGCTGACGAAGGGGAAGCGTTCGCCCTCGCGGCGCAGCGGATAGCTCACACAGGAGGCCGGGCCCCGCTCCCCGGCTGCCGCGTCCAGTGCGGGGAGCCGGTGCGGGGGAACCTGGGCGAGGGCTTCGCCGCCGGTGTTGGAGGCGCCGCCCGGCAGCCACCAGCCGTCGGGGTGCCGGTGGCTGTAGAGGGCGCCGGAGGGGTCGGTGAGCAGTTCGCGGGTCACACCCTTGAGGACGTAGGTGGTGCCCAGGACGCCGACGAACTCGCCGGGGCGTACGGCCCCGGTGGCGATCTGGCCCGCGCAGCCGTCGGTCATGCCCAGCCGTACCTCGCAGCCCTCGGGCAGTCCGGTCTCGGCAGCGGCCCGCGCGCTCACCGTACCGGCGCCGCTGCCCGGCGCGCGGACGTCCGGCAGCCAGCTCGCGGGGATGTCCAGCGCGTCCAGGACCTCGGCGGGCCACTCCCGGGTGCGCGGGTCATACCCCGACTTCAGCGCGTGGCTCCAGTCGGCGGGCACGGGGCCGCCGGTGAGCCGCGCGCCGATCAGATCGGGGGTGTGCAGCACGCGTGCGGCGCCGGGGTGCCGGTCGGGGTGCCGGGCGTACCAGGCGACCCGGCCCAGCGCGGCGGTCGGGCCCACGGTCAGACCGAGCGCGGCCCAGCGCGGCGCCCCGGCTTCCTGGGCGCGGGCGTTGAGCCGCTCGCCCCGTCGGTCGTCGTACATGAGGGCCGGTCCCAGGGGTGCGCCGTCGGCGTCGGCCAGGACGAGGGTGCCGGAGGTGGCGGAGACGGCGACGGCGGTGACCTCGGCGCCGCGCGCGGGCAGCGCCGAGGTGGCCTGGCGCAGGGCCGCGGCGGTGGCCGGCCACCACTCGCGGGCGTCCTGTTCGCTGCGGCCCTCCTCCCGCACCGGCTGTGGCAGCGGGGCCCGGCCCTCGGCGAGCACCGTGCCGTGGGCGTCGGCGCACAGGACGCGGACGGCGGCCGTCGCGATGTCGATCCCCGCGACGACGGGGGCGGCTGCGGGGTGGGGCGGGGGCGGCGGGGAGGCCGGGGCTGGGCTGGGCATGGGCTCCCTTTCCTCGGGCTGTTCGGCTGTCCGTCGAGTTGGTTGCCGTGGTGTGGGCGGGCTCGTGTTCGGCGCCGCTCGGCTGCTCATTTCATAAGCGCTGTTAAATTCACACAGTAGATGTGATATCGCACATGCGGGGGCGGCTGCCAGCGGGCTCCCCCTTCGGCCTCTTCGGCTCCGGGTGGCTCATTCCTTCGCCCTCGCCGCCGGGGCGACCCGCACGTCCGTGTGCTCGCGCAGCTCGGCCAGCAGCTCGGGCCCGGCCCCGTCGTCCACCACCACATGGTCGAAGTCCGCGACGGGGCACAGCCGGTGCAAGGCGGTGCGGGCCACCTTGGAGTGGTCCATCAGCAGCGCCGTCCGCGCCCCGGACCCGAGCATGGCGCGCTTGACCAGGACCACGTCCTGCTCCTGGTGGAAGGTCATCCGCGCGTTCATCGCCGAGGTGCTCACCAGCACCAGGTCCACGGACATGGACTCGATGGCCTCCACACACGGCACGCCGAGGAAGGAGTCGTGCGTCAGGGAGTACTCCCCGCCGAGGGCGATCAGCCGGATCTCCTCGCAGCCGGCGAAGACCTCCAGCACGCGGCGCGCGTTGGTCAGCACCGTCAGCGGGGCCTTGGCCGGCAGCAGCCGGGCCAGGGCCAGCACCGAGGTGGAGTCGTCCAGCATCACGGACATGCCCGGCTCCACCAGTTCGGCGGCGGCCAGCGCGACGGCCTCCTTCTCGGGCACATGGACGCCGAGGCGGTAGTCGAGGTTGCTCTCGAAGACGCTGGTGGGCAGCGCCGAGACGCCGCCGCGGAAGCGCCGCAGCACCCCGCGTCCGGCGAGCGCGTCCAGGTCCCGGTGGACGGTCATCACGCTCACGCCCGTCACCTCGGCGAGCCAGGAGACGGTCACGGTGCCGTGCTCCACCACGTGTTCGGCGATGAGCTGTCTGCGGTTCTCCTGCGAGCGGGCAGAACCGGCGGATGCGGCCGGATTCGTCATGGCGTCAAGTCTCGCTCACCTGGGGGTGGTTGCGGACGGCGGCCTGTACGCCTCGGAAGCTCCGGCCACCCCGGAAGCCGGGGCTGCCGACTCGCCCGTGGGCACGTTCAGGGAGCGCAGCGCCGCCCGGCCGCCCGGCGCGCCGTCCAGTTCGATCTCCGTCACCGCCGCGTTCTCCAGCCTCGGCAGCACCTGCCGGTAGCGGCCCAGGGGGATGCCGAACAGTGCGCACAGGGCGACGCGGAAGGCGGTGTTGTGCGCGACGACCAACGCGGTGCCACCCTCGTGTGCCGCGGCCAGCTCGCGCAGCGCCCCGCACACCCGCCCGGCCACGGCGGCGGGCGGTTCGGAGCCGGGGAACGCGCCGCGCTCGGCGTCCTGCTGGAAAGCGCGCACGAGCCCGGGGTCCTCGGCGGTCATCTCGGCGATGGTGCGCCCCTCGCCCCAGCCGAAGTCGGCCTCGCGCAGGCCCTCGTGGACGACGGGCGCCACACCCAGGGCGCGGGCCGCGGGAGCAGCGGTGCGGCGGGCCCGCGACAGCGGCGAGCAGGCGACGGCCTGGATGCCGTGCGCGCCGGCGTGCCCGGCCGCCCACCGGCCCAGTGCCTCGGCCTGGCGTTCCCCGGCGTCGGTCAGTGCCACATCGGAGATCCCGCAGTAGCGGTTCTCGGCGTGCCAGACGGTCTGACCGTGCCGTACGAGCAGGAGCCGGGCGCTCATCTGTCCTCCTGGACGGGGTGGGGCCGGGCTCTGCCGGACCGCTGGCGGGTCTGTGGAGCCGGAGTGGGTTGGGGTTCTTCACGTCGAGCGCTATAAATATAACAATCTCAGTGTGGAGAACAGGCGTCTGGAGGGCGTACGGCCATGACCTCAACCATCGGGACGATCGTCGGTGTCGATATCGGCACCTCCGTCACCAAGGCCGTCGCCTTCGACCGTGACGGCCGCGCGCTGCACACCGCGGCCCGCCGCTCCACGCTGCTGCGCGAGCCGGGCGGAATCGTCGAACAGGATCTGGAGGAGGTGCTGGCGAGCGTCGCCGAGGTCGTCCGGCAGGTGGCCGCCGCGCTGCCCGCGCCCCCGGCAGCGCTCGCGCTCACCGGACAGGGCGACGGGCTGTGGCTGCGGGATGCCGAGGGGCGCGCGACCCGGCGCATGATCTCGTGGCTGGACGGCCGCGCCGCACCGCTGGTCGGGCGCTGGCAGCGGGACGGCACCGTGGCCGAGGTCTTCCGGCACACCGGCTCCGGCATGTTCCCCGGCTGCCACGCGCCGCTGCTGGCCTGGCTGAACGAGCACGAGCCGGCGACCCTGGAGCGCTCCGCCGTGGCCGGGTACTGCGTGGACGCGATAGCCCAGCGGCTGACCGGCACCATCGGCGTGGACGCCTCGGACGCCACCTTGCCGTTCCTGGATCCGGCCGGCCGCACCTACTCCCCCGGCGCGCTGGCCGCCTGCGGCGTCTCCGCGCTCGCCCGCCTGCTGCCCGAACCGGCGTCGCCCGGCGCCGTGCTGGCACTGGACCGCGCGGGCGCGGCGCTGCTCGGCCTGCCCGAGGGCCTGCCGCTGACCGCCGGACCCTACGACCTGCCCGCCTGCGCCCTGGGCAGCGGGGTACGGGAGCCCGGCGACGGGCTCTTGACGGTCGGCACCACGCTGGCCTGCCAGGTGCTGACCGACCACGTGGAGCCGGGCGCCGGCACCGAACCCGCCGGAATGTGGCTGTGCACTCCCGAGCCGGGGCGCTGGCTGCGCGCGATGCCCGCGATGGTCGGGACGGCGGGCATCGACTGGGCACTCGGCCTCGTCGGCGCCACCACGGAGGACCTGGAGCCACTGCTGACGGAGAGCCCGGCCGGGGCGCACGGGGTGACGGCGCTGCCGTTCTTGTCCGAGGCCGGGGAGCGGGCGCCGTTCGTCTCACCCAGGGCGCGTGCCGCGTTCGAGGGCCTGTCCCTGGCGCACGACCGGGCCGACGTGGTCCGCGCCATGTGTGAGGCAGTGGGCTACGCGGCACGGCACTGCCTGGAGAGCGCCGGGCTGACCGGAACGCTGGCCGCCTGCGGGGGCGGGGCCCGCTCGGCGGGGTGGATGCGCGCCTTCGCCGGGATCCTCGGGCGTCCCGTACGGGTGCCGCTGGAGTCGGAGGTCGGCGCGAAGGGCGCGGCGCTCGTGGCCCGCGCCTCGCTCGGCGACCCGGCCGACGAGGAGGTCTGGCACGCCGACCACCGCATCGTCGAGCCCGACCCCGGGGTGCGCGAGCTGTACGAGCGGGGGTACGCGGACTACCGGGCACGGGTGGAGTCCTCGCGGGAGCGCTGGGACGCGCGTTCGGCCTGAACCTCCGGATCCGGCGCGGGCAGAGCTGACGGACGGCCCGGCACGGGTGGCGTGCCCGCCCGGCACGGGGCGAGTGCCCCCGGCAGGGGGTGGGGCGCTGTCCGGCACTGGTCACCCGGAACGGTGATGTCGCATTTCCGCCAGCCCGCGGGCCGTCGGCGAGGGAAGCTGGGTGTCCGACCGCCGGAAAGGACCCGCATGACACGCACGTACACGGTGACCGACAGCCCGCTGGGCCCGCTCACGCTGGTCGCGACGGACGGCGCCTTGTCGGGCGTCTACATGGAGCGGCAGCGTCACCTGCCGCCGAAGGAGACGTTCGGCGAGCCGGATGCCGGGCCCTTCGGCGCGGTGATCGCGCAGCTGGGCGAGTACTTCGCAGGAGAGCGCACCGACTTCGACCTCGAACTGGCTCCGCAAGGCACCGACTTCCAGCGCACGGTGTGGGACGGGCTGCGCCGCATCCCCTACGGCATGACGGTCACCTACGGGGAGTTGGCCGAGGAGATCGGCCGGCCGGGCGCGGCCCGCGCCGCGGGGCTGGCCAACGGGCGCAACCCGATCAGCGTCGTCATCCCCTGCCACCGGGTGATCGGCTCCACCGGCTCGCTGACCGGATACGGCGGCGGCCTCGAACGCAAGCGCTACCTCCTGGACTTCGAGCGGGGCCTGTCCGGCCGGCTGCCCTTCCCCAGCATGGCGTGACGCCGATGGCGCCGGCGGCGGCCTCATGCACCGAGGCGTGCCCGGAGGGCTGGGCTGGGGCGGCGGCTGGGCTGGGGCGGTGGTGTGCCCCGCCGTGCCCGGAGCGCGTGGACGGCGGGTTTACCTCCCCGGGGAGCGGCCACCCGGGGCGCGTACCAGCACCACCGTCTCGCTTTGGAGGACACGATGTTCCGCGCAATCGCCGATGTGCTGCGCGCTACAGGCGGCGCGATCGCCACCGTCGTCACCCTTCCCTTCCGTGCCCTCGCCAGGCTGTTCGGCGGGGCTTCCCGCTCAGCCCACTGACACCGGGGCGCGCCGCGGGCCACCGGCCCGCCGCGCCGTGTGTCACCGGCCGCCGAAGTCCAGAAGGATCTTCGGCGGCCCGCTGCGTCCGCTCTCCAGCAGCGCGAACGCCGCGCTGACGGACTCGGCCGGGAAGACCTCGGCCACCAGCGGTGCCGCGTCCAGGATGCCGCGCTCGAACAGGGCGACGGTGCGGTCGTAGTGCGAGATGCCGTGCTGGATGCCGAGCACGTCCACGCCCTGGAGGGACAGCTCCCCCGCCACGAAGGCCACCGGCTCCCGCGCCACTCCGACCAGGGCGATCCGCGCCCCGCGCTCGGCCAGCCGCAGCGCCGCGGTGAACGCCGAGGCCGCACCTGATGCCTCCACGATCAGCGAGCAGGCGCCTTCCGGGGCCTGGTCCGCGTGGTGCGCGGCGTCCGCGCCGCAGGCCAGGGCCAGGTCGAGTCCGGCCTGGTCGATGCCGACCGCGTGCACCTGGTCGGCGTAGCGGCGGGCGTACTGCACCGCCAGCAGGCCCATCGTGCCGGTGCCGATGACGGCGACCCGGTCATCGCCGGTGAGCCGGGCCCGCTCGAACGCCTCGACGACCGAGACCGCCGGCTCGATCAGCGCGCCCGCCGGCTCGGGCAGGCTCTCCGGCAGCGGGGTGAGCGCGTGCACCGGCATCCGTACATAGTCGGCCGCGCCGCCCTGGAGTCCGTACAGTCCCGTCTCGCGCAGCGCGGGGCACATCTGCGGGCGTCCGGCGTGGCAGCGGGCGCAGGCGCCGCACGGCACCATCGTCCGGCCGACGACGAGCGAGCCGAGAGCGGGCGCGCCCTCGGGCACCCCGTCGGCGTGCGCGACGACCTCGCCGTACCACTCGTGCCCGAACACATGCGGGAAGGTGATCCGGCCGTCCTGGAGGAACGCGGAGGTCCCGTGCAGGATCTCCAGGTCGGTGCCGCAGATCCCGGCCTGCCGGGTGCGTACCAGCGCGGTGCCGGGTTCGGGCGACGGCACCGGCACGGAGGCCAGGTCGGTCTGTCCGATACCGGTGACGCGGGCGGCACGCATCCGGCCCTCGGGCCAGTTCCCCTTCATCGCACGTCCTCCCAGGCTTCGTGCGGCGCTCGGTCACGCCGCTCCTCGCACCGCGCACGGCGTGCGGAGACGGCGGGCGGCACCGCACGGATCATGACATGGGCCGTTTCGCGCCCGCGGCCCGGGTCATGCGCAGCGTGAGCAGCCGGAAGGGACGCAGCGTGATCCGTACGGCGCCGTCTTGCCCCGGCTCCAGGCCGGTGCCCTCGGGTGGCGAGGCCAACGGCCGCTCCAACAGGTCGGCGGGGCGGACGGATCCGGCCGGGAAGCCGGGCGTGAGCGTGACGTGGGCCCGCCCGCCGTGCGCCTCGTGGAGGCGTACGACGACATCGCCGCTGCCGTCGTCGGCCAGCTTCACGGCGGAGAGTGTCACCGCGTCGCTGTTGACGGACACCAGCGGCGGCACGCCGCCGACGGCGCCCCGTACATGGCGCTCGGGGAGGTTCACGCGGTGGCCCTCGCGTACGGCATCGGCGATCCCGGCGCCGGGGACGAGGGCGTAGCGGAAGCGGTGGAGGCCCTGGTCGGTCTCGGGGTCGGGGAAGCGCGGGGCCCGCAGCAGGGAGAGGCGCACGGTGGTCGTGGTGCCGCCGTCGGCCTCGCGGACGGTGCGGGTCACCTCATGCCCGTAGGTCGAGTCGTTGACGAGTGCCACGCCCCAGCCGGGCTCGGCCAGGTGCACGAACCGGTGCGCGCACGCTTCGAACCTGGCCGCCTCCCAGCTGGTGTTGGTGTGGGTGGGACGGTGGAGGTGGCCGAACTGGGTCTCGGCCGCGTACCTGTCGGTGTGCAGGTCGAGGGGGAAGGCCGACTTGAGGAATTTCTCCGTCTCGTGCCAGTCCACCTCGGTCTCCAGGTCGAGGCGGCGCTGTCCGCGCGCGAGGGTGAGGTGCTGGACGGCGCGCGAGCTCTTCTCCCCGGTCTGCCCGAAGGTGCGGGTCACGCGGACGGTGGCGCGCTCGTCGCTCTCCTGGGTGAGCAGCACCTCCTCGGCGTCGGTCAGGTCGGTGACGACGTTGCGGTAGAAGGCGTCCACGTCCCACGCGTCCCACTTGTTGGGGAGGTCGGGGTGGAGCTGGAGGAGGTTGGCGGCCGTGCCGGGTGCGAGGGTCTCCCTCCCGGCGGGGATGTCGTAGGCGGAGACGGCGAGTCCGCGCGCATCGACGGTGACCCGCAGCAGCCCGTTGTCCAGGGTGAGGCCGCCGTCCTCGTCGGCGGTCACGGACACCGGGGCGCCCTCGGTCCGTGCCGGACCCGCGGCGAGTGCGGGCACCCCCGCGCGGGCGTGCGGGGCCGAGTTGAAGAGCAGCTCGGCGCTGCCCTCCCCGGCCAGTGCCGACTGGGCGTCGCCGATGATCTCCGCCAGCTCGGCGGTCACCCGCGCGTAGGTGCGTTCGGCCTCGCGGTGGACCCAGGCGATGGAGGAGCCGGGCAGGATGTCGTGGAACTGGTGCAGCAGCACTGTCTTCCACAGCCGGTCCAGCCGCTCGTAGGGGTAGTCGGCGCCTGTGTGTACGGCCGCTGTCGCCGCCCACAGCTCTGCCTCGTAGAGCAGGTGTTCGCTGCGGCGGTTGCCCTGTTTGGTCCTGGCCTGGGTGGTGAGGGTGGCGCGGTGGAGTTCGAGATACAGCTCGCCCGCCCAGACAGGCGCATCGGGGTACTCGGCCTGCGCCTGCGCGAAGAAGTCGGCCGGCTTCTCCCAGGTGACGGTGGCCGACCCTTCGAGGTCCCGCAGCCGCCGGGCCTTGGCGATCATCTCGCGGGTGGTGCCTCCGCCGCCGTCGCCGTGGCCGGTGGGTGCCAGGGAGCGGGTGGCACGGCCCTTCTCCTTGAAGTTGCGGGCCGCGTGCGCGAGTTGGCCGCCGGACATGGTGCAGTTGTAGGTGTCGACGGGCGGAAAGTGGGTGAAGATCCGGGTGCCGTCGATGCCCTCCCACCAGAAGGTGTGGTGCGGAAAGGGGTTGGTGGCCGACCAGGAGATCTTCTGGGTCAGCAGCCACTTGGCCCCGGCGGCCTTGATGATCTGCGGGAGGCCGGCGGCGAAGCCGAAGGTGTCGGGCAGCCACGCCTCGTCGTTCTCGACGCCGAACTCGTCGAGGAAGAAGCGGCGGCCGTGGACGAACTGCCGGGCCATCGCCTCGGATCCGGGCATGTTGGTGTCCGACTCCACCCACATGCCGCCCGCCGGTACGAACCGGCCGCCGGCGACGGCCTCGCGGACCTTCGCGTAGATCTCCGGCCGGTGTTCTTTGACCCAGGCGAACTGCTGGGCCTGCGACATCGCGTAGACGAATTCCTCATCGACGTCGGGGTCCTCGATCAGCGCCGTCATGTTGGCCGTCGTACGCGCCACCTTGCGCACCGTCTCACGCAGCGGCCACAGCCAGGCGGAGTCGATGTGCGCGTGGCCGACGGCGCTGACGCGGTGGACCGTGGCCCCGGCGGGCCGGGCCAGCGCACCGGCCAGGCGGGCGCGGGCGGCTGCGGCGCTGCGGCCGATGTCCTGGAGGTCGAGCGCGTCCAGAGCGCTGTCGAGCGCGCGCAGGATCTCCCAGCGGCGCTCGCCCTCCACGGGCAGTTCGGCCATCAGCTCGCCGAGCACCTCCAGGTCCAGGATCAGCTCCCACACTTCGGTGTCGAGGACGGCCAGGTCCATGCGGCCGAGCCGGTAGAGAGGGTCGGTGCCGGCGGTGCGCGGGTCGCCCAGCGAAGTGGGGTGGAAGGGGCGGCCGTGACCGAGGAGGACGGGGTTGGCCGCCGCCTCGACGTAGAGGGTGATCTCCTCGCCGCCGCGGGCCCGTTCGGCGATCCGCACCCACTGGCTGCGCGGATGGAGACCCTTGACGGGACTGCCGTCGGGGCGGTGGACGAGGCCCTCGCACTGGAACCCGGACATGGTGCCGTCGAAGCCGAGGTCCAGCAGCGCCTCCACCGTCCGCCCCGCCCACTCGGCGGGCACACCGCCGCGCACCCGGAACCAGGTCGTCCCCCACGGCGGGCCCCACGCGGCCCCCGCCTCGGTGGGCGCGTAGTCCGCGTCCAGCCCCTCGGCCACGGGTACGGGCTCACCCGGCGTCTGCCAGGAGGCCACCTCCAGCGGTACGGAGCGGGGATACAGCGCGGGCCGCACCCGCTCCTCCAGCACCCTGGCGAGCCGGGCCTCCACGAGTGTGCGGTCGTCATGCATGCGGGCCATCCTCCCGGGACGTACGGCGTGCGGGCGGCGGCACCGCGCCGAGTGGCACCTCGCTGGGGCGCACCGTCTCGGTGATACCGCGCGCGGCCAAGTGTGCGGGGTCGGCGGCACGCGACGCGAGTACGACGGCGGGACGGGCCCCCTCGGCGGCGA
Organism: Streptomyces axinellae; assembly: GCF_039532135.1. Lineage (NCBI taxonomy): Bacteria > Bacillati > Actinomycetota > Actinomycetes > Kitasatosporales > Streptomycetaceae > Streptomyces > Streptomyces axinellae. The sequence continues at coordinate 17,409 of NZ_BAAARJ010000008.1, read as the reverse complement.
GCGCCGCCCACGCCTCGAAGAACGCGCCGCCGGGCGCACACGCGGTGCGGACCTGAGCCTGGGCAGCCTGGTCCTGGAGCTGGTCCTGGGCCCGGGTCCGGGGCGGGGTCTGGGGCTGGGGCTGGGGATCGAGGACGAGCGCTGTGGTGCGGAGCGCCGGGCTGGGGCCCTCAGCGCGCCATCCGGCCGCGACACGGGCCAGTTCGCGGCCGGCGGGCTTGGGCCGCCGGGAGTGGGTGAGCAGGCCCAGGCCGTATTCCAGCTCGGGGAAGTCGGCCAGCGCGCGGTCCACGTCGTGCGAGCACCACCAGGTGACGCCCCACAGGTGCGGGCAGTCGAGGGCGGCGCCGAGCGTCGCGGCGGTGAACGCGGCGGCCCGCTCCGGCGGGATGTGCGGCGCCGGCGCCCCGACCTCCTGAAGCCACACGGGCCGCGCCGGATCCGTCGCCCAGGCTTTGGACAGTTCGATCAGGTAGGCGGCGTGCTGTTCCGTGGCCCGGCCCGCGGGGCCGTGGCGCTGCGCCGTGCCGTTGAACACCCACGAGTGAACGGCGGTCATGGCCCCGACGGTCGCGGCCTGCTCCGGGGTGAAGGGGTGACCGTGCCGGTACCACGTCGCGTCGTCCCCCGCGTGCAGGTGTGCGCGGCCGGGGGCGCCCTGCTCGCAGGCGGCGAGCATCCGGCGCAGCCATGCGCCGGTCCGCGTCGCGCTCGCCGGATGGGGGTCGGGGTGCGGGCCGCCGGAGAATTGGTTGATCTCGTTTCCCAGTGTCATTCCCAGGAAGTTGGGCCGCTCGCGCAGGGCGGCGGCGAGCGTACGCAGATACGCGGCCTGCGCCTCGATGGCCTCGGGGTCGGTGAAGAGGTTTCTGCGGTGCCAGGTCACCGTCCACGACGGGAGGAAGTCGAAGCTGGACAGGTGCCCTTGCAGACCATCGACGGCGACGTCCAGACCGCGTTCGGCGGCGGCGTCCGTCAGCGCGACCAGTTGCTCGACAGCGCGGGGGCGGATCAGGGTGCGGTTGGGCTGGAAGAGCGGCCAGAGCGCAAAGACGCGCACGTGGTCGAGGCCGAGGGCCGCGATGGAGTCGAGGTCTGCCCGGATCTCGTCGAGGTCGAAGTCGAGCCAGTGGTGGAACCACCCGTGGGTGGGCGTGTAGTTGACGCCGAAACGCATGAGCCGGGCCTCCATGGGTGCGCGAGCGACGCGGTCCACGCCAGTTTCCGCCCCGGGGGCTCCCCGCCGGTACTGAGGCTCTCCGCAATCAACCGTAGGGCCATCCGGCCCCACCGGGCAGCGACGCGGAGGATCGGAGGCCGGCCACCCGGACACGATCCGCCCGTCACGACGAGCTGAGCCATTGCCGCCTCACCGCGTGAACCGCGCGGCCCCGGTCACTCCCCCGGCCCGCGGCCCATCGGCATGCCTGCCGACAGGCGTCCCGGCCGCAACCGCGCCCCCAGCCCTCGTCCAGATCGCGTCCCTGGCCTCGAACCGGTCTCGAACAGCCCCGGGCCGGTTGGAGAGTGAGCGGGTAGTCGTCGTAGGCGTGCCGGGTCAGGCGCCGAGGGGGTTCTCGGCCTGGGTGCGGCGGGTGTGAACTGTCCGGCAGCTGTGGGTCATCTCGTGCGGCGCACGGTGTGGGACGCCTTCGGGAGCCTCGGTGCCGACCGAGAGCTTGAGGGCTGCGCAGCCGGCCTCGAAGTTGGCGGGGCAGGCGGAGCAGGCTTCATGTGGTGCCTGCTGCCGGGCTGTTCCTGCTGGTGTGGGTGCGGTCGGTGATCCAGGTGAGCGCGGCGATGACGGGGAAGGCCGCCGCGGTGAGGGTGACCGCATGCCAGTCGCCCAAGTGATGTGCAAGGGTGCCGAGTTGGGAGCCGATGGCGCCGCCGATGAAGAAGGTGGCGATGTAGACGCTGGTGATCCGGGCGCGGGCGTCTGCGTCGAGTTGGTAGATGGTGTGCTGTCCGAAGACAAGGGAGCACTGCACGGCGCAGTCCAGGAGGACTGCGGCGGCGGCGAGGACGAGGATCCGGTGGGCGGCCAGGCCGGCCCAGATGAGGGTGGCGGAGGCGAGCAGGCAGGTCACGGGGGTGAGCCGGTGGGCGAGCCCTCGGTCGGCGAGGCGGCCCGCGAGAGGGGCGACGAGCGCACCGGCGGCGCCGACGAAGGCGAACAGGCCGACCTGGAGCTGGGAGTAGTTGTACGGCGCGGTGGTCAGGACGTAGGAGATGGTCGTCCAGAACGCGCTGAAGGCGGCGAACATGCAGGCGTGGTAGAAGGAACGGCGGCGCAGCTGCGGGTGCACGCGGATCAGGCGGGCCGTGGAACGCAGCAGCGCGGTGTAGGAATCGGTGCTGGTAGGGGCCCGGTGGGGCAGCGCGCGGCGCAGGACGAGAGCCAGGATCGCCATCAGGGTGGCGGAGACCAGGTAGACGGTGCGCCAGCCCGCGACGTCCGCGAGCAGGCTGCCGACGGTGCGGGAGAGCAGGATCCCGGCGAGCAGCCCGCTCATGACCTTGCCCACCACGGCGCCGCGCAGGTGATCGGGGGCGAGGTCGGCGGCGTAGGGGACGAGGACCTGTGCGACGACGGAGGTGGCGCCCGCGACGAGCGCGGCGATGAGCAGGACGGTGAAGGTGGGGGCGAGGCCACCGGCGGCCATGGCCAGGGCCGTGACGGTGAGCAGGACGGAGACCAGGCGGGAGTTCTCGATGCGGTCGCCGAGGGGGACCAGGAACACCATGCCGGCGGCGTAGCCGAGCTGGGTCAGGGTGATCAGCAGGCCGGCGGTCGAGTCCTGGAGCTGGAAGGTCCGGCGCAGCATCTCCAGGAGCGGCTGGGCGTAGTAGAGGTTGGCCACGGTCAGCCCGCAGGAAGTTGCCAGGAGTACGACCAGCCGGCCGGGCAGGGCTCGCTGTCGCGCGTTCGACTCCGGTGTGGCACGGGCGGCTGTGGGCACGGGCATGGTCTGTCTCCGGATACGGACGTGGGGAGGGGCGGAAGCCGGGCCGGCTCCACAGGCCGGCCGGCCCAGGACCTGTGTCCTGGCCTGAAACGGACACCTCGATCGCTCCAGCGAGCAGCCGACTCATCTCGAATCAGAGTTCCATATTGAACTTCAATTCTACATAGAACGCGACGAGTAGCATGTCAAACATGAAGAACTCGGGCGACCCGCTACCCCAGGGGATCGAAATCGGTGCACTGTCCAGGATCGTTCGGCAACACTTCGCCGACCGGATCGAGCAAATCATCCACCCTCTGGGGCTCACCCTCGGGCAGTGGACGGTGCTGCGGGAACTGAAGCGGACACCCGGCGCCTCCGCTTCTGAGCTCGCGCGCGCCGCGGTCCACACGCCGCAGGCCGTCAGCCGTCTCGTCCGGACCCTCCAGGAAGAGGGACTGGTGGAGCGCTCCCCGGCCCGGGGCCGGGTGATGGACAACCATCTCACGGCCAAGGGGCACAAAGTGATGGATGAGACCTTCATCCAGATTGAGGCCCGACTGGCTCCGGCGCTGGAGAAGTTCGGCAGGGCCAACACCGAGGAATTCCGCCGCCTGTCTCATCTCCTCATCGAAGCCCTGGAAGACCCGGCCTGAGCCGGATACCCGGACCCAGGCCCGAGCGGGCCGGGCTGCCGCGCCAGGAGTCGGTAGAGATCACGGCGGAGCAGCGCCCGGTGCCCATGCCCTGATCCTGCCCTTGAGCCCGGTGAAGACGAGGACGCTGGAGTCCCGGTGGCGCTCCTTGGCGAACTCGCCGCCGCAGGTGATCAGGTGGAGCTCGGACGTGCCGTCGTCCCTGCAGACCCCGCCTGTCGGGAACTTGCCCTTCTGGAACGTGGCGACCGAGTCGGCCGTGGATTCTCCGGCCGCGGCCCGGGTCCGCTGCACAGGTCCGGCAGCGGGAGGGATGCGCATGTCGGACGTGCTGACGTGGACGGTCGAGCGGCGGATTCAGATGGAGGGCGCGCTGAGCCGCTGCGCAAGGAACTGGCCGGGATCCAGAGCGAGTTGCCCCGTCCGGGGGTCGCCGAAGCGGTGCTCGGACAGTGGGCCGATGCGACCGGCGGGGGGCGGCGGTCGTCGGGCACCGTGCAGCCGGTGGCGGTGACGCCGGGGGCGGCGGGACGCGGCTGGTCCCGGACCGCGCGAACGAATGGGGCCGGAGACCCTGGCCTCGGACTATCGGCGGATCATGGAGATCGTGGCCGGTGCGGGCGGCCCGGTGCGTGAACACCCGTCACGCCACCACGCTCCTGCCCGCCCTGGTCGTCCTGGCCGACACCGAAACCCACCGCTGACCGCCGATCTCGCCGCGACGATCCCCCGCCCCTCGGCACGAGGACCCCGAAGCCGCATCCCGCCAGACCTCACCACGCCAGACCTCCGGCCAGGCGATTCAGGAGGAAACGAGCTCATCGACACTCCGGGGCTCCCCCTGCCGCCCCGGCACTCCCCCGCCGACGCCCGGCACTCCCCGCACGGCGCCGACTCCCGTACGACGGCGTCGAATCCTGTGCCTTGCCGGAGCGCGCGGTTCAGATGACCGGGGGCCGCCCGAGCCGGGTCATGGCCCAGGCCGTGCGCCACTTCATCGGGCGGCGCGGTCCGTACGGGGTACGCACGCCCTCCAGGAATCCGGCGCACCAGGGTGTGAGGCCGCGCGCCGAGGGGGTGCGGGCCAGGGTGAGCAGGAGCCAGATGCCCAGGTAGACGGGGACCAGCGGCGCGGGCAGCCGCCGCTTGGCGAGCCACACCCGGTTGCGGGCGGTGAAGCGGTAGTCGGCCGCGTGCCGCGCCACTGTCCCTGCAGTCCGAGCCGCGATCAGCTCAGGAACTCGAATGTCCCGGCCGCGGCGAACGCCTCGTTGATCGGTGTGAGGAGCGAGGCGAGGCGGCGGGCGCCCGCTTCGCCGGCCGGCGCCCACAGGGCGGCGCAGTGCTCGTCGGTTTCGGTCTCTATCTGTTCGCGCGCCGCGGTGCCCGCCTCGGTCATGGTGTTGTCGGGGGCGAGCCAGCCGCGCGCGACGAGGCGCTCGGTCGCCGCGGCCCACTCCTCGTCGTTCCACTGCCGGGTCGATTGCGCGAGCTTCGCCGGGAAGCGGCCCGCGGCGGACTGCAGCACGACGCAGTCGCACGGCCCGAGGCCGTGGTGGGCGAGCACGGCGAGATGGGCGTCGCCGCGCCACTCGCGCAGCACCGTGGCCTGCTGCCACAGCGCGACGAGCGGGTCTTCCGGGAGCGCGACCGACGCGTTGGCGGCGGCCAGCGGCCTACCGGCGTAGTCGGCACCTGCGACCACCGGGTCGATCAGTGACCGCGCCTCCGCGATCTGGTCGGCCGTGAGCCCCACACCGACGCGCCGCAAGGCACGGTCGGCTGTCACGAAGCGGGCGGCCTGCCACTCCTCGGGCGACGCGGCATCCCACACTCCGGTCATGGAACGCACCGCGCGCGGGCTGAAGTTGTAGAAGGTCGCGAGCGTGACCTGCCAGGGGACCGCTCCCATCGGGGCCGAACGGAACGCGAAGTAGGCGGGTCCGCGGTCGCTCACACCGAACTTGGCGGCCTCCTCCGCGGCCTCGGGGACGAAGTAGATGAACCAGTGGCTGGAGCTGATGGCGAGGCTGGCCTCACGCACGGCGTTCATATCTGTCCTTCGGCTGTTCATTCATGTACGGGTAGTTCCGTGAATATTTCACGAACCAGGGGGGGTGACGGGTGTTGGGCAGGCTCCCCCCGACCGGAACGGCGCTGCGGAGCCGATACCGGGGGGCGAACTGACCAGGCGATGGTCGGCGCACCGCAACCCCGGCCGGGACGCGCCGAGGAACACCGCCGGCTGGAGGAGGCGGTGTTGGCCCGGGACGCCGACACCGCGGCCCAGGTACTGGTCCAGTACCTCACCCTGACCGCCACCGGCCTGACCGAATCCACGCACCCCGGCGAATCCACTCACCCCGACACCGGGACCGCCACCTCGCACAGCGGCCCGGCATAACGGCACCTCGCGAATCCCACGCCCCCCGGGTTCCGAAGTCCGGGCGCATGAACGGGAGTCGGCGTGCTCCCCGGGGCGTTCGATCGCGCCCCGGGAGGCTGCCCGGAGGCTTACATCACCGGGCGCCGGGGCATACCGCCCTGGGTTGCCGCACTCAATGCGGCGTACGCAGCGCGACGTGCGCCTCTCGAAGGGCGCAGGCGTACCGAACCTCACGGGAGCCGATCACCGGGGGCGTGACATGACCGAACCCGCACACATATCCACACCCACCTCCACCGCCACACCCACCGCCACCGCCACCGCCACCAGGCGGGCCGAGCCGGGGGCGCCGTACACCGATCCGACGCTGGGCATACCCGTGCGGACCTCATGGCGCGGCGAGCCCGTCAACCGGCTGGTGACGATCGGGGATTCCCTGACCCAGGGCTTCCAGAGCTGCGCCGTCTTCACCACCGATCTGTCCTACCCGGCGATCATCGCGCACGAGTTGGGCTGGGCCGACCGCTTCCGCCACCCCGACTACGCCGGCTGCGGCGGGCTGCCGCTCAACCTGGAGTTCCTGCTGCGCGATCTGGAGGAGCGCTACGGCAGCGACTTCGACTGGTGGGAGATGGCCCCCGCGCTCTTCCGGGCCCGCCGCTACATGGACCGAGTGGAGGACCACTGGGAGCGCGGGCCGGGCGCCACACCCGCCTCGACCACCGCGATCCACCACAATCTGGCGGTCTTCAGCTGGGACTTGCGCGACGCGCTGGAGAAGTCGGCGGACGTGTGCCGCGCGATGATCGGCGCGCACAAGGACGAGCTGGTGCGGCAGCTGACCAGTAACGCCGTCGAGCGTGCTGCCCTGCGGGCGCTGCCGACCCAGCCTCCGGAAAGGGGCGCCCTCACCCAGCTCGGCGCCGCCGCCGCGCTCGGCGAGCAGACGGGCGGGCCCGAGGAGGAGCGGGAGGCGGATCCCGATCACGGCATCGAGACGCTGATCGTCTTCCTCGGCGCCAACAACGCGCTCTCCTCGGTCATCGAATTGAAGGTCGCATGGAGCGGCGCGGGCTACGACGACCTGCGTACGAAGGGGAAGTTCACGGTGTGGCGGCCCGAGCACTTCGCCGCCGAGCTGGACCAGGTGGCCGCGGCGGTGGAGCGGATCCGGGCACGGCACGTCATCTGGTGCGCGGTCCCGCACGTCACCATCGCGCCGATAGCGCGCGGCGTGACCACCAAGATGGAGTCCGGCTCGCGCTACTTCCCGCACTACACCCGCCCCTGGATCAGCGACCACGACTTCGACGCACGGCGTGACCCGCACATCACCGGCGCACAGGCGCAGTCCGTGGACGAGGCGATAGACGAGTACAACGACGCGATGGCCGAGGTCGTGCGCAGTGCCCGGCGCGCGGGCCGTGACTGGTATCTCCTGGACACCGCAGGGCTGCTGGACCGGATGGCCTCGCGCCGGTTCGCGGAGGACGAGCAGGCCCGGCCCGGCTGGTGGACTCCCTATCCGCTGCCGGAGGAGTTGCGCGCGCTCGACCCGGTGCCCAACTCCCGGTTCCTGCTGAGCGACGGGGAACGGCGCACGGACGGCGGACTGTTCTCGCTGGACGGCGTCCACCCGACCACGGTCGCCTACGGCATTCTCGCCCAGGAACTGATCACCGTGATGCGCTCGGCCGGGGTGGAGTTCCGCAGGCCCCGGGATGGCGGGCCGCGCCCCGACCCCGTACAGGTCGATTTCGCCCGGCTCGTACGCCGCGACACCCTCATCAACCACCCGCCCGGCAACCTGCGTTCGGGCCTGCACGCGATCGGCTGGGCGGACGAGGCACTGGACGTGATCAAGCGCACCATGAGCTTCGGCTTCACCGGCTGACAGACAGACGGGGCCGGGTCGGCCCCGCCCCCCGGCGCCCGTACCGGTCCCGGTACCGCTCACGGCCCGGTATTGGTCCGGCCTCTGAAGCGTGCCCGGCAAGCGTGCTCGGGGCCGGCGGCTACAGCTCGCGGACGACGCGGGCCGGGTTGCCCACCGCGAGCACGTTCCCGGGGAGGTCCTCGGTGACGACGGTTCCGGCGCCGACGACCGTGTTGGCGCCGATGGTGACGCCGGGGCAGACGATGACGCCGCCGCCGAGCCACACGTTGTCACCGATGGTGATCGGGACGGCCTTCTCCCACCCGGCCCGCCGCCGCTCCGCGTCCATCTCATGGGTCGATGTCAGCAGTTGCACATTGGGGCCGAGTTGCACGTCACGGCCGATGGTGATGGGGGCCGAGTCCAGGAAGACGGCACCGAAGTTGACGAAGGTGTTGGCGCCGATCGTCACGTAGGTGCCGAAGTCGCAGGCGAACGGCGGCCGGATGCGGACATCCTCGCCGAGGTCCCCGATCAGCTCGTCCAGTATCGCCCGCCGTTCGGCGGGCGTCGCGGTGGCCGCCGCGTTGTAGGCCGCGCACAGTTCGGCGCGCCGCGCGGTCTCCCGCGCCAGTTCCTCGTCGTCGGGGATGAACCAGTCCCCCGCCAGCATGCGCTCCTTGTTCTCGCCCACCGCTGTCCTCTCCCACGCTCGGCTGTTCCGCAGAACCCGATCATGCCCCACCGCCCCCGTGGCCCGGCGGCGGCGCCTCACACTTCCCCTACCGGTCCCCCGCCGCACAGCTCCCGGAGGCGCTCTTCCAGGCGCCGTACGGTCGCCGGGCTGAGGTGCCGGGCGAGGCGCCTGGCCTGCGCGTAGTGCGCGTGCGCCCGTTCGCGGTCGCCGTCGGCATGGGCGACCTGGCCCAGCAGTTCGAGCGCGCGCATCTGCCAGTAGGTGGCGCCCAGGGTCTCGAACGCGGCCAGCGCCGTGCGTAGTTCCCGCTCGCCGCCCCGGCTGTCCCCGGCCCGCGCCTTGCCCTGGCCCAGCAGGGTCAAGGCACGGGCGGCGCCGTGGCCGTCCCCGTAGGCTGTCAACTCGACCTGGGCCCGGGCGAGTTGGCGCACAGCGCTGCCCCAGTCGTGGGCGAGCAGCGCGATCTCGCCGAGGCCGAGGCGGGAGAGCGCGGCCCCGTGCCCGTCCGCGAGTTCCTCCCGCAGCCGCAGCGCGTCCCGGAATCCCGCCGCCGCGCTGGGCAGCCGACGCACCCGCAACCGGGTGGTGGCGAGGCCGTCGAGGGCTTCGGCTTGCTGGTAGGGGTCCTTGTCCTGCTCCGCGTGATGGCGGGCGAGCGCGTAACACTCGGCGGCCTCCTCGTAGCGCCCCGCCTCGCGCAGTCCCTCGGCGCCGGACAGCAGCATCCGGCCTTCGCCCGCGCGCGATCCCGCGCGCCGCGCGGCGGCGAGGCCGAGTTCGTACGCCTCGGTCCACTGGGCAGTGGCGTTCAGCCGTCTGAAGAGCGTCCCCATGGCATCGGCCAGACGCCAGCAGACCGTGTCCCAGCCGGCGGCGGAACTGCGGCGGAGGACGGCCATGAGGCTGTCGTGTTCGTCGTCGAGCCAGAAGAGCGCCGCCTCTTCTCCGGTGAAGGCAGTGGAGGCAGGGGAGGCAGGGGAGGCAGTGGAATCGGTGGCGGGGGCGGAGGGAGTGGAGGGAGCGGAGTCGGGGGCAGGCGGGGGCGGCAGCGCGTGGGGGGCGCGTCCGGGCGTGCGGGAGCCTCGGGCCAGGACGGCGACGGCACGGGTGGCGGTGTGCAGGGACCACTCGGCGTAGCGGCGGACGGTCTGCTCCTGGACCAGCACGGTCTCATCCCGCTCGCCCCTTCGGCGAGCGTGTGCGCGTACCAGGTCGTGGAAGCGGTGGGAGCCGTTGGGGCCCGGGGGCTCCAGCAGGCCCGCACGCACCAGCGTCGCCAGGTCGGCGGCGGCCTGGCCCGGAGTGCGGTCGCACACGGCGGCGGCCAGCGGCGGGGTACAGGAGCGGGCGGGTAACAGCCCCAGCCGCCGGTAGGTGCGGGCCGCGGCGGAGGGCAGCAGACGGTAGGACTCGTCCAGCGCGGCGGAGACGGCGGCCTGGCCTTCGGCGGGCGCGGCGGAGTCGAGGGCGCCCCGGCCCCGGGACAGCGCGGCGGCGAGCGCCCCGACGGGTTGTTCCGGGTGGAGCGCGAGTTGGGCGGCGGCCAGCCGGACGGGCAGCGGCAGGCAGGCGCAGAGGGTGACCACGTCGATGGCGCCATGGGGCTCCCGCCCGGTCCGCTCGCCGTCCCCCGCGCGGGCGAGCAGGCTGACGGCGGCATCGGGGGTGAGGGCGCCGAGGGGGTGCAGCACCGCGCCGTCGGCCAGCAGCGCGGAGAGGGAGCCCCGGCTGGTGACCACGGCGAGCCCGCCCTCACCCGCGGCGGGCAGCAGGGGCCGCGCCTGCGCGGCGCTGGCCGCGTCGTCCAGCAGGACGGCGACGGGCAGTTCGGCGGCCAGGACACGCCACAGCGTGCCCCGCTCGGCGGGGTCGGGGGGCACGGGATCGACCCCGAGGGCGCGCAGCAGCCCCTCCAGTACGTCGGCGGCGCGCGTGGGACCGTACGGGGCGTGCGCGGCCAGATCGGCGTACAGGACCCGCGCGAAGGAGCCCGCGTGACGGCGCAGCCACCGGTTGGCCACAGCGGTTTTCCCCACTCCGGCGGGCCCGCTGACCACCAGCGCCGTCGCGGGCCCGCCGGTACGGAGAGCTCCGCCGGACCCCCGGCCGGGGCCGCCGGCGGCATCGCGACCGGAACCAGGACCGGGAGTGGAACCGGGAGCGGGACCGGGGCTGGGAGCGAAGCCGGGAGCGTCGTCGAAGGGCCGGCCGGCCAGCCGGTCGAGCGCGCGCAGATCCTCGTCGCGGCCCATGAAGTACGCGCTCTCCGGAGGAAGTCGCCAGGGGGATGCGGCGCCGGACTCCGGCCGGTGCGCCTGCCCTGATCGCGGCTCGGGCTCTGACATGGGTTGTTCACGCCCCCTTCACGTCCGGCTCGACGAGTTCCCCGTGGTGGTACGTGTCCCCCCGGACGCCGATCGAATTCGCTCGGGAGCCCGCCCGAGCAGGAGACGTGCGGATATCCCGCACTCCGCCGGGCGTGTGCCGTCCGCGAGTGGAGTCCCCGGACTCAGACGCCGGCCAGGCCCCGCTCCCGCTGGTCGCGTCGGTCGCGCTGTACGCGCTGGTCCTCCCCGCGCCCGAAGCGCAGACGGTAGGCGGAGGGGCTCAGGCCCGTTTCCCGGCGCAGGCGGGAGCGCAGGTTGGCGGCCGTGCCGAGCCCGCTGCGGCGGGCCACCACCTCCAGGCGATCCTCGCCCCGTTCCATGAGGCGGCACGCGAGGGCGACCCGTTCGCTGGAGAGCCACGCCAGCGGAGTGGTGTCCAGTTGGGCGCGGAAGCGGCGGTGGAGGGTGGCGGAGCTGACCCCGGCACGGGCCGCGAGATCGCCGACAGTGAGGGGTTCGGCCAAGTGCTCCTGGGCCCAGGCGACGACGGGGGCCAGCGACTCGTCGGGGGCGGCGGGCAGCGGGCGCTCGACGAACTGCCGCTGGCCGCCGTCCCGGTGCGCGGCGAAGACCAGCCGCCTGCTGACCGCGTTGGCGGCCTCGTCACCGTGATCGCGTCGCACCAGGTGCAGGCCCAGGTCCAGGGCAGCGGAACTCCCGGCCGCGGTGAGGATGTCACCGTCGTCCACGAACAGCGCGTCGGCCTCCAGCCGCACCCCGGGAAAGCGCGCGCGGAACTGGTCCGCCCACTGCCAGTGGGCCGTGGCCCTTCGTCCCTCCAGCACCCCGGCCTCGGCCAGAGTGAAGGCGCCGCTGCAGAAGCCGACCAGCCGGGCCCCTCGGGCGTGCGCCCGACGGACGGCCCGCAGCACGGCGGGACGGCGCGGGACCTCGGTGTCGGGCCGGTTGGGGACGATGAGGGTGTCGGCGTGCTCGGCGGCGTGCAGGCCCGCGACCCCGGTGAGGGTGAAGAACCCGTCGCGCATCAGCGTGTGCGGCTCCGGGGAACAGAGCGTGAAGTCGTACAGCCGACGGCCGATGCCGGGCCTGCTCAGACCGAAGACCTCGGTCGCACAGCCCAGCTCGAAGGGGTTGGAATTCTCGTCCACGATCGCGACGACCCGGTGCGGGGAGTCTTGCGCCATGTTCGATTTTCTAGCACCCACCCGCCCCACACGCCACAGCCGGACATGCATGCATCAGCAATCACGCGAGCACGCGAGCACCAGGCCACCACCCTCGCCCCATTGCCGCGACCGGATGTGGACCGGACAGACCCGGACGGCGCGAGGCGAGCCGCCGGGCCGGACCCGGGCGGGCGTGGGGCGAGCCGACGGATTGGATCGGACGGCGGAAACAGCGGAGACCGCGTGCTCGGCCCGCGCCCGTGCGGGACACCCGAGGCGGGCGGCGCGCACCGCAGACCGCGCCGACCCGAGGGACGGAGGGGCGCGATGGCGGCAGGCGACGCGCGGGTGGGGCCGGGCCACTGCGGTTCCGGCAGTCTGCGGCTGCCGGGGATGGTGCTGGGATGGGGGCTGGGGTGGGGGTGGGCGGATTCGTGGACGGCATCCAGCTCCGTCAGCTCCACCAGTGGCACCACATGCAATGGCATCCCGCATGCGCGGGAGCAGTGCCTCCCGGCCTTGTTGTGGCTGCTGCCGCGTCCATCCCCGCATGCGCGGGGGAGCAGGAGCCGAACGCCACAGAAGCGCGACGAGAACAGGGTCCATCCCCGCATGCGCGGGGAGCAGTCTTGCTGACCTGGGTGTTTACCTGACGGGAAGGCCGTCCTGAGCAGCAACTATCGAAGAGACGGACATTTCCCCCGGTCGATCGAGAGGTCAGCATGAATCGCCTCAGTCGCAGCGTACGCACCGCTGGTCACCTTTACGGGTGACCCCGGCGCAATGCAGGACTTCCCGGTGCCGGGGGTCCGAGAATCGGCCAACACGGAGGGGTAACGACCTCGCCCCACCAGCGAGTAACAGACTCTTGTCAGCCATATTCGCCTGATAACACAATGCTTCGCCTCATCACAGGGGGCTGCTGCGAGATCGGGGGACATCTGTCGCCCGAAGCTGCGTCAGCCCCGCCTCCGGCCGACGGCCTTGCCGCGGGTGCGGGCGGATTCGTGGCCCTCCAGGGGGCGGGGCGAGCGTCGCCAGTCCGATGCCGCGGCCGAGCCGTTTGTGCTCGTGGACGACGAGGGGGACGTGGACACCGGAAGCGCCCGAAGTTCACCGGCGAGAGTGACCGCCTTGTACAACTCGGGCCGGGTGGTGGCGCGGGTGGAGATCTTCGCCGAGAAGACCCGGGTGACACCGGCCCCGCCGAGGGAGTCGAGCTGTGCGTCGAGGGGCTGCCGGGCGGTCGAGGCGCGGGCGTCGGCGTTGACCGGCGGGGCAGCTCGGCCCAGACCCCGCCGGGCTTGCGCACGGCGGGGTCGGCACGTTGAGTGCCTTGGCGAGTTCAGGCACCAGCCGGACGCGGGCCTCGAATTCCTTGACCGCCCGGCCCACCAGGCGCCCGACCCGTCTTGGGGTCGGCGGTTCGATGAGGCCGTTGCGGCACCGTGCTACCACTGCCGGCGACAGCCGCTCGCGCGACAGCTCCACCGGGCACAGCTCCGCGGTCAGCCACTGGGCCAGCCGCTCCTGGTCCTCCTCGGTGTTCGCCCGGAATCCGTACGCCGCCCGGATCTCCTTGCGGTGCCGCTTGATCCGGTCGCCCTGCAGTCGTATGCCGCCTACGCTTCGGCCGGGACTTCACCTGCTGGGCGACGTACTCCACCGCAGCGACCGGTACCTCCCTGGCCGTCTCCGGGAACCGAGCCTCCACCTCGAAGAACTTCGGCAGCAGCGCGAATCCGAGCCTGGTCGCCCCGGACTTGTTCCGCCCCCCTCTTCATGTCGTCTTCGAGTAGCGTCCCGACCTCGACCAGGTCCTCCGGATCCGCGTTCCTCGCCCGCCGAGATCACTCGTTCAGCTCAACGAGCCGACCGGCGGCGGGATACGAGGCCCAGACCGTTACTCAGCGCTACACGCCACCTGGCTGTAGCTGTACGAGAACAGGGCCTTGTAGAGGGGTGCGCCGTTCTTGCGGCCGAGACCGACGACGTCGCCCTTGGCGGCGGCCTCGCCGTGCGCACCCAGGCAGTTCTCGGCCGCGCGATCTCCTTGTTGTTCCTGTCCAGGACGAGGGCACCAGTGCGCTTCTCCTCGGTGCCCAGGGTGGTGACGAGCTCGCCGTCGGCCAGCCCCGACGTCTCAGTCCGGGGACATGCCGAACGCCATGGACCCGCTATCGCACTCACCTACTGCGGTCCGTAGATCACCACGGTGTTGCCCCATGGGTCCCGGGCTACGGCCCGAATCTCATGCGGACCACGCTCGAGCTCCCGGACTACGGACCCGCCACCCTGCACGAGGGCTGCGAGCGCCGAGGCCACGTTGGGGACCTTGAACGACGCCGCAGGCACGCCGCCGGTAACGTCCTCGGTCGGGCCGGCCAGGGCCAACGTGGTGCTGCCGGCATCGAGGGCGGCGTAGCGGTCACCATCGACGAACATCGTGGCCAGGCCGAAGATGTCGGTGTAGAAGCGCACGGCGGCGTCGACGTCTGCCACCGGGTGCAGTACGTTTCCGATCTTCACGCGGTCGGACTTCACGGGATCACTCACCGTACCGTCGCAGCACGGCTCGAGCGGAGGGTCGCCACAGCGCTGCGGTCCACCACGAGTGTCGGCCTGGGCCCGATGTGGTTCATGCAACGCTCTCTCCGAGGTGGAGGAAGTCGCCTCGATACCACGTCACCGGCTTGCCGCCGCCTATCCGGGTGCCGCGCACTCGGCCGATGAGGATTACATGGTCTCCTCCGGGGACTACGTCCTCCAGATCGCAGCGGATGACCGCGGCGGCGTCGGGCAGTACCGGATGACCATTTTCGTCAGATTCGAAGCTCCCGTGTGCGAACTTGTTTTCGCCCTTCGTGGCGAACTTCATCGCCAACTTCGCATGTTCGGCCGTCACGATGTTCACCACGAATTGCTCAGCCGCGACGAAGACCGGGAAGCAGTCGGCCCCTTGATCCAGACAAATGAGGATGAGTGGCGGGTCAAGCGACAAGGCCGCGAAGGAGGTCGCGGTGAATCCGTACGGCGTGCCGCCAGCACCTCCGGTCGTCACGATCGTCACACCTGAAGGGAACTGAGCCAGCGCCGAGCGGAAGGCGGCCGCATCCAGCCCCTGGACCTGATTAGCCATTCCACACCTCACGGGCAGGGTGCGCGGCGACCGAAGTCGCACCCAGGGCGACGTGCTGCTCGGAACTGCCGAAAGCATCGAAGCCGACCCGCTCCGCCAGCAGCACCTCCTCGATCAGCTCCCGATAGCGGTGCTCATGCGTGAGCCCGACCGGGGTGTCCCCCTCAGTCATGAGGATGAAGTCCATAACGCCCCTTCCACCGAATGTTAGGCGTCAATAACATAGAAGATGGCTCTCCCCAGGTCAAGTGGCTACCGATGAGCGAATGGCGTTAAGTGGCAGTAACAACGAGAGGCTCGACCGGGAAGGAGCAACCACACGTGAGCGAGAGTCGCGGGCATCCGGGCTCGTCGAGATCGCGGACTCCCCGGGAGCGGCATGCGCACGCGGTCATGTCGCTATGTGCCAGGGAGCAGCACGGTGCACGCCAAGCCGCGGCGACTGGGCCCCCTAGCCGATCGGTACGACCCGCTGTCGCCCTGAACAGAAGGAGCGCACTCGATCGCCGGTGCGGACCGTGCGCTGGACGTTTTCGCTGCGGGCCGAGGCTCGAGAACACCGGTGCCGCTGCTGATCCCGGCGAGCCGACTTCCGACGCGGCTGTTTACCGACGGCATCCAGGCTGCCGCGTCCGACGGAGTACTCGGCAACCCTCACGGCATGTCCTCTGAGCTGGGGTTTGCCTGCCAGAACGCCGTCGCCGACTATTCACGACGCACGCAACGATCCGTTATCGACGACTCACGTAAGCTTCGTACATGACTAGCTCACCTTCTCCTCGTACTGCATCTCCGCGCGCGACACGTCGGCAGGTGCTGATCAAGGTCGCCGGCGAGCTGTTCAACGAGCGCGCCTTCGATGCGGTCACCACGGAGATGATCGGCTCCCGCGCCGGCGTGACCGGCCCCGCCCTCTACCGGCACTTCCCCAGCAAGCAGGCGTTGCTCATCGCCGTGCTCGAGGATCCGTTGAACGAGCTGCTGGAGAACGCGCGCAAGACGGCGGCCGAGATCTCGGATCCACGCCAGGCACTCGAAGCGATGATCGACTACCACGTCAGACGCACCCTCGACAGCGTGCCGTCCACGCTGGTGTTCCTGAAGAACGAACACAACATCCCCGACGACGAACGCCATCGCATGCGACGCATGATGCGCCTCTACGCCGAGGAGTGGAGCGGCCTGGTCACCCGGCTGCGACCCGACCTGTCAGACGCCCAGACCCGCATCCTGACCCACGCCGTCTTCTCGATGATCAACGCCGTCCCGCAGTTCAACAGCGGACTCGACCCCGAGACCGTAGCAACCACCATCCGCACCGCCGCCATCAACGCACTGCTCATCCCAACGGACACCATCTGATACGGAGAAGTGCGCAGTACATCCGTCTATGCGCGCTGAACGGCACTGAGCTCCAAGACCCAGAGGACACGCGGTTCTTGCCAGTCAACTGCTTGGCGGAAGCGTGAGCGGGCCGGCCCTCCTTCGCGGCACGGCTCATTCTGCGAAAGTGCCAGCACCCATGTGTAATCGCCTCGACGGGTGCCGTGCTTGGTATCAGCGCCGGCCACCGCCATGGCGACCACATCACAGGTGTGGTCGTGGCTGAGGAGGCTTGTGAGATGGGGCGGCGGGGCCCTGGGGTAGGGCCGAAGCGCTAAGTCACTGCACTTGCCCTCCGTGTCGGCAGGGCAGGGCTTGATCCCCGGCCGCAGTCGCTCCACGGCAGGTCCGACGCTCGCCCGCCGATGACGGGACATCGTAGGCGTCGCAGGGGATCGTTGATTGCCTGGCGGGCTCAGGCGCCGTGGGGCGTGTCGCCCGCTGCGCGTGCCGTGCCATCCGCGAAAGCGTGGCACCGGGGCGGTGTCACCGTCCGCAACCTTGACGACCCCTCAGCGGCGCAGCCGTTCTCCACCGGACCGGATAGCGAGACCGTCTCCTGGTCGACGTCGGTACGCCCCCGGGCATGGTCGGCGATGCATGCTCAGCCCGGCCTTCATTGTTACTACCCCCTAACCCTACGTGTCTCCTGCTGGAGTCTTGACCTGGGATGGACCACCTTCTACGTTATCGGCAATTAACATTTGGTGGAAGGGGCGTTATGGACTTCATCCTCATGACTGAGGGGGACACCCCGGTCGGGCTCACGCATGAGCACCGCTATCGGGAGCTGATCGAGGAGGTGCTGCT